>NZ_CP126274.1:303830-607661 GCF_003234805.2 Curtobacterium sp. MCBD17_040 | reverse complement strand
TCCTTCGATGTGGGCACTGGCGATGTGCGCGGCGCCCGCTGTTACAGCAGTTGCGCTCCGGCTGCGGCCCAGCCGGTCAGCATCGCGGCGAGTGTGAGGAACACGAGCCCTGCGAACCCGCCGGCGACGTTGGTGCGTGCTTCACGGGCGGTCCGCGGCAGGCGAACGCTCTGTCGGAGCGGGTCGAAGTTGGGCGTCCAACCACGGTAGTAGGTGGCGAGGGCACGCTTGTCGTCGAGAAGGTCGCGGACCTGCAAGGTGGTGAGGGGGATGCCGAGTGCGGCTCGGTCCTCCTGGTAGAACAGTGCGTTCTGGAACTCCTGGAAGGACGGCTTGCTCATCGCTGCTTTCCTTTCTTGGCGGTGCTGGTGGTGCGTCGGCTCCGCGTGGTGCGGGGTTTCTGGCTCTTGGTATGTGCGCGGCTGCCGGTCCTCGGAGCGGCGGCCGTGGTCGGCCGAGGGGGCTTCGCTGCGGGCGGCGTTGCGCTGGTGGATGTGCCTTCCGCTCCGGTCCATGCTGGGTCGGCTTTCCCCGCTTTGAACTCCAGCGGTTCGGACAGCGCTGCGACTCGTGCGAACTCGTTGAGGTACGCGCGGGCGATAGTCCGGTGGTGGATCTCGACAGCGTTTTCGACGTTGTTCGCGGCGTTGCCGGTGAAGTTGAACGACCCAGTCCACACGGCGACCGGTTTGCCGTGCTGCAGGCGGACGAGGAACTTCGAGTGCATCAGCGGTGTGTTCGCGGCCCCGGTCCGCGGCGTGTGACCGACGCACCGCACCGCCGGCATACTGTCGTCCCCAGTCGGAATGTCTGACAGCGGCTTGGGGAAGTCGCGTCGACGGAGACCGCCATGCAGTGTGGCGAGGAGCGCGCGTTGCCGCGCAGAGGATGCTTTCCGGTCCGTGGACCGAAGCGACCACTCCTTGTTGACGATGAGGGCGACGGGACGTTGCGCGAGCTCGTGGACGATGTCGCGGCTGGTGATCCACGCGACGCATCCGACGACAGCTTCGGAGCCGCGGACGAACTCGAGGAGCGCGTCGGTGAGGTTCCCGAAGTGGACGGTGGTGCCCGCGCTGGTGGTGTCCCGTCGGGTTCGAGCCCAGTCGAAGCCCTGTCGGGCCTTCGCTGCCCAGGCGGGACGGAGCGTGTTCAGGTCGAACCTGCGGTGCGGCTGCTCGGCGCCGGGACCGGTCATCGTCCGGACGCGGCGACGACAACCAGGAGCAGCAGCGGCACCGCGGTGATGAACCGTTCCAGGGGTGTCAACCCGATGGGCAGCGTCGGCACCTGAGTGCGTGCGCGTCGGACGAGGTGCTCCACGCTGACGTACAGGAGGCCGCAGAGCCCGACCATGGTGAGGGTGTTCCCGATGATGGGGAATCCGTTCCCGGTGAAGTCCACGCCGAACCCCGCGGTGAACAGGCACAGGACGACGTAGCCGGTGATGAGCACCTGCGCGATGAGGTTCTGCTTCTCCAGCTCGTCGTTGACCGGCTCCCATGCCTGGTCGAGAAGCTCGTGCACTTCCGTGTCACTCAACGTGCACGCCCTCCCAGATGATCTGGTTCAGTCGCGCTTCGCTGAGGTCTGCCGCGGTCTGCCCCTCGGGGATCGCTTCAGCGATTCGACGGAACGCCGCGGCGAGGTCACCCACGTGCTGGTCGTCGGCGAGGATGGCGGCGAGTCGAAGCTGACGGGCGGACGCGCATCGAAGGGGAACCGTTTCATCTCGGCCGAGCTGGAGGGGCCAATCGAGGGGCGTCGGCGATGCGGTCATGTCGGGGCGTCTCCTGTTGGTGGTGCGGCTGGCGGTTTTCCTCCGCCGCACGAGGACATGCGACAAAACTGGGCCGGGAGCAGCCGTGGTCAGGTCGCGGAGCGGACGCCGTGCACCCAGTACTCGACTGCGCCGTCGGGATGGATGCGAGCCGGACCCGCTGCGGGGTCGCGGTGCCGTTTCCCGTCAACCCAGTACTCGGTGCGCCCGTTCGGGCTGCTCACCGCCGGCTGGTCACCGTCACGGTGCAGCTGCCCGTTCCGCAGATGCATCTGCGTGCCATCGGCGAGGACCTTCGCCGGCTTCCCGCCGTCACGGTGCGGCACACCGTCCCGGCGCCACTCGAGGTCGCCGGTGGAGGACACCACCGCTGGCTGGTCGTCGAAGGAGTGCAGCAGTCCGCGCCGGTACCACTCCTCGGTTCCATCGATGAGGACGCGGGCGGGACCGTCCTCGCGGTGGAACGCACCGCCGCGGAGGTAGGAGACGCTCCCGACGAGGTCCGCGTCCACTTGGTCGTACCCGCCCACGGCCGCGGTCGAGACGAGGTGTGTGGAGTCGGGGGCGTGCACGCGGTGGCCGAAGTGGCCAGCGTTCCGGTACGGCTCTCCCGTCTGCTTCTTCCGAAGAGCGGCGGTCATGACGAGCATGTGTGCGGCTCGAGAGTGGGGCGAGGTAGCGCCTTTCAGCGCGCAACTTGTGCCGCTACAAAGAGGCTCGCTTCAGCGAAGCATTCCTTCGAGCGGGTCCGGCTTCGCGGTGATGCCGTAGTCCGCAGCGTGCTCTCGGAACCACGCCTGCGCGCTTATGCTGGTGTTGAAGTCGCCGTTGTCTTGCGCTTCGACGGCGTCGGCGAGGATCTGCTTGAACAGTGGGCCTGGTGTGAGTCCGGCGTCGATGAGGTGGCGGCCGGTGAGCAGCGGCCGGTGGGTGCTGGCTGCGGCGAGGAACATCTTCCCGGCCCAGTCGTAGGCGCTGGTTCGTTTGGATCCGGCGCCGCGTCCCTGGCAGTCGGCGTCGCACACGCGCAGCCACGCGTCCACCATCTCCACCGTGGCGCCGAGGCGTCGGTACAGGCGGCGGGCGGCAGCAGCGGACGGACCACGGTCGGCTGCGCTGTTGGCGACCATGTGCTCGCGAACGATGACGGCGACCGCGTCGATGATGTGCCGGGGTGCGCCGATACGGCCGAGGAGGGCTCGGACCGCGTCCGCTCCGTATTCGTCGTGGCCGTGGCTCTTGATGCGAACGGAGCCGTCCTCCTGCACGAGGTGTTGGGTGCCGGGTCCGGCTTTCCCGAGGTCGTGGAGCATAGCGGCGAGCACCACGATGACACGTTGGTCGCCGGTGATGCCGTCCCGTTCGCAGTGGGCGGCGGCGTGGTCGCCGGCGAGGCCGAGGTGCACGTGTACGGGGCCTTCCGGGTGCCAGTGCGGGTCCTGCGGCACGTTGCGGATGGCGGCGAGTTCCGGGAAGTGCCGCTCCCAACCGAGGGTGTGCAACGCGTTGAGGGCTGCGGAGATGTGGACTCCCTGCGTCAGCTTCTTCCACTCGGGCCACAGCCGCTCGACGGCGATCGTGTCGAACCGGTCCGACAGCCGCTGGGCCCGGTCGATGAGTTCCGGGTGCACGGTGAAGCCGTAGCGGGAGACGAACTGAACGGCACGGAGAACGCGGAGCGGATCCTCGTCGAACCGGTCCGACGTGGGTCGGAGGACCTCGTCGCGGATGTCGTTGATACCCCCGAACACGTCGATGAACTCGCCGGTGCTCGCGTCGTAGCTGACAGCGTTGACGGTGACGTCGCGGCAGGAGAACGCGGCGGTCAGCCCATCGTCGTCGCTGTACGCCCCTTGCGCGACGCTGATGTCGAAGTGCTCGCCGGAGAACGTCGCCTTGTAGACGGGGAACCGACCGCCCGCTTCCACCACAACGGCGTCGTTGTCCCGCAGTAGCGCGACCATCGCGTTCACGTCGGCGAGGTCGTGCACCTCCACATCTACGTCCTGAGCGATGGGGCCGCCGCGACGGACGAATCCCTCAGGCGCTGTCTCAAGCGTGTCTCGGAACTGACGGTCCAGCGACTTCGGCGGCTGCGGTGCGGATCCATGAAAGTGGCGGATGAGCGCGTCCCTGACGGTGCCTCCCACGATCACCGGCGTCCCGCCAGCAAGCGTGATCAGGTAAGTCAGCGACTCGGCGTGCCGGCTGAGTTCGAGGACGTCGGGCCTGTCGTCGCGGACGTCGTCCGGGAGGAAGCAGCGATGCACTGCGGGCACGTCACGCTGCTGGCCGCAGAGCGCGCAGATGATGCTGGTGGTCACGAGGCTCCTGTCCGTCACATCCTCTATGCGCGGAACGCTGAGGTAGACAGCGTAATCGGCGGTATCACGCGGACCTCCTTCAGTTCTCAGCGGCTTCTCCGTTCGACAGGTCCTGTCGGACGCCGTGGTGCCACGTTTCGGTGGTGCCGTCGGGCCAGGTGACGGCGGGTCCGTTGTCGCGGTGCCGTTTACCGTGCTGATACCACTCCTCCTTACCGGTGGGATGTTCGATGGCCGGCCCGCCGTCGCGGTGGAGCTTCCCGTGGATGTACCAGAGGGCGGTCCCGTCGAGCCAGTGAACGGCGGGACCGTCCTCTCGGTGCATGTCGTGCCGTGAGTCGCGGTAGATGGTGTTGTCGATGGTGTCGGTACGTCGGCCGGGCATGGTCGGTCTATGCGAGCCGCGTGAACGCGGACATTCAGCAGCCGAGCCGACGGCTGCTGAATGTCTGCGTTCGAAGGTCAGCCCTCGATGATGATGCCGACGGCCTCGCCGATCTTCATGGCGACGGCGCGCTCGGTGTCGCCGAGGGGGCTGCCGGGGAGGGCGATGGCCTGGGCGGCACGCTCCGGCCACGACAGGGCGGCCTCGAGGCGGGCCTTGACGGCCTTCTCCGTCGGCGCGCGGGAGGAGAACTCGCTGGTGGCTTCGACCTCGGTGGCGACCCACGACTCGAACAGCGCCTTGTGGAACTTCTCCCACTCGGCGTCGTCCTGCGGGCCGAAGTGGCTGAGGAGGAACAGCGACAGGGTGAGCTGGTCGCGGCTGGGTCGCGGCTGGAGGGCGACGGCGGCGAGGACGAGGACCTGCGCCGCGTCGGCGCCGAGGCCCATCAGCTTCGCGAGCTGCTCCGCGGTGTAGTCATCCCACACAGCGAGGAGACGCATGTCGGTGGCGCGCTGCTCCGGGGTCTGCACCGACGTGTACAGGGCGTGCATCGCGGCGACGGACTGGCGGGCAGCGTCCCGGTCCTCGGTGACGGCGTTGCGGATCCACTCACGGTCGAACGGGTTGCTGGGGCGGATGAGCTCCGGGAGGGCGAACGCCTTCCGGAGCGCCTTGGCGGCGAGGGCGAGACGGGCGTTGCTGCGCTTCCCGGCTGCTTCCTCGAGGAACGACTCGTGGATGTCGTCGAGCTCCTCGTCCGCGTCGTGGGAACCGTCGAGGCTGGCGTCGAAGTCGGGGGTATCCGACGCGGTGTGGAACGCCATCTGTGCGTAGGAAACGCCGCCCTCGGCGCTGCCGAGGTCGAGGGTGGGGTCCACCCAGGCGTTGCGGAGTCCGATGCGGCGGATGTTGCGAAGCTCGGAAGCCATCACGGCCTTCGCGAGTTCCCGTGCCCAGCCGCATGCGGACTGGCCCTTGGCGGTGCGTGCGAGGTCGAGGCCCTTTCCGTCGTCCTGGAGGCACTTGACCTCGATCATCTCGAGGAGTTCGGCGACGAGGTCATCGCGCTCCTGCGTGGTGGCGTCCTGTCGGCGGGACCGGGAGACGGTGAAGGCGATGTCGGTGCCGGCGAGGTCGTTGGCGATGAGCCAGCGAACTTCGGTCTCGGTCATCGTGCCGTCGATCGCGGCGTTCGCCCACTGGGTGGCGCGGGCGTCGATTTCGTTGTTGGTGAGGTGGGTGCGGCGGAGGGCAGTGTTTGCGTTCATGCCCAGCCCGTGCGCGTGCACGTGCACGGTTTCAGGGCGGCTGGTGGAACTTGCCCCCGAAGTGGGGCCGGTGTGGGTGAGAGAGCGGGTGAGAGTCCGGTTTCGCAGTTGAGTCACGGAGAGGCCTATGCGGCCAGCTCCGGGTCAGCGGGGACGGTCTCTCATGGGAGGCGCCCGGTGGTGTTCCGGGCGCCTCAGCTCACTTCCCGAGCAGGGTGCGGAGGGTGTCTGCTTCGCGGCTGTCGGCGGCGGCGTAGGCGGCTGCGTTGGCTGCTTCCACCTCGCGGAACACCTCGTCGCGGAGGATGCGGACGCCCTGGGGTGCGTCGATGCCGATGCGGACTCCGTCGCCTCGGGCGTCGAGGACGGTGATGACGATGTCGTCGCCGATGAGGATCTTCTCCCCCGGCTTGCGCTTGAGTACGAGCATCAGGGCCTCACGCGATCTCAGCGGACGGCTGCGCGTCCATCCAGCCGACGGGGATACCGAGGTAGTCGGTTGAGTCCGGCGTCGTCGTCTCCGCGACGCCGAGCGCGGCGACCGCGTCGATGCCGTCGGCGGCCTGCGCGACGGTGTGGGCCCACGTGGAGGTGTCCTCCGGCTTCCGGGTGACGTCCACGGCGAGCCACACCTGGTCGGGGATAACTTCGTCGAGGAACGCGAGGTGCAGGTCAGCGTCTGCCGGGGTGACCCCGAGTCCGACGGCGACGATGAAGGACCGGGCGGTGCGGACCCCGTCAGCGCGCGCTGCGAACATCTCCCGCCGGTCCTCGATGTGCCGGCCGTTGCCGCGGCGGTACGTGCCGGCGAGGACCACCTCGACGCTGCCGTACGCGGCCTGCAGCGCTTCGGCGACGGTGCGAGCGTCGTCGCGGAGCCCGAACACGTAGACGAGGTCGCCGGGGCGGCGGGCGAACTCGGGCGCGCGTCGCTTCAGCGGGGTGACGGGGGCGATGGGTCGCACCTGCACGTGGGTGGTGGGTTCCGGGGCTGGTGTCGAGGCCACCGTGGGGTTCTCCGTCGCATCGACCTCGGCTGTGCCGAGGGTCTGGTCCATGACGTCGTCGAAGACGGCGGCGTTGTCCTGCCCGACAGCGTCGGTGTCAGCGTTGTCGGCGTCGTCGAGCAGTGCGGCGATGCCGGTCGGGGTTAGGTGGTGGACGTCGCCCTTCGGGCGGAGGTTAAGCGGCCAGCGCTTCGGCACGGATCACTCCAATCGACTCAATGGGTGACACTCCGGTCACCTCGGTGTAGGACAGCACCGGGAATTGCGGTACCTGGGTGGCGACGAGCTTTCGCACCGCCGCCCGGATCTGGGGGAAGCAAACGATGACTGCGCTGTCGTTCTGTGCCGTCTGGTTCCGGATGGCTGCGAGCGTGCGTTCGAACTGCTTCGGCTCGAGGGTGATCGTGGAGCCGTGCTCGGTGACCTTGAAGCCTTCGAGCATTGCCTGCTCGAGGAGCGGATCGAAGGTGATGGTGCGCAGCACACCGTCGTCCTTATGCGTGTTCGCCAACGCCGGGTGCAGTGCGCCGCGGGCTGCTTCGATGAGGCCCTCGATGTCGGTAGAGACCTTCGCGCGAATTGCCAACGCTTCGTAGATGCGGGCGAGGTCGTTGATGGGGACCCCTTCGATGAGGAGGCCCTGCAGGACTCGCTGAACCTCGGCGAGGGACAGCAGCGCGGGGGTGAGTTCGTCCACAGCAGCGGGGCTCGACTGCTTGAGGTGGTCGGTGAGGACGCGCACGTCTTCGCGGGTGAGTAGCCGGTCGGCGTTCCGGGTGATGAGCGACGACAGGTGGGTGACGATGACGCTGGTGCGGTCAACGACCGTGGCGCCGAGCATCTCCGCGCTGTGCTGCATCTCCGACGCGATCCACTTCGCGGCGAGGCCGAACACCGGCTCGACCGTGTCAGTGCCGCTGAGGGTGTCCAGGTGCTCGCCGAGAGCGAGCACCTTCCCGCGCGGCGCGGTGCCGCGTCCTGCTTCCGTTCCGGCGACAAGAACGGCGTAGGTGCCCGGCGGCAGGTCGGAGTTGTCGCGGGTGCGCACCGGCGGGATGACGACCCCAAGTTCCATCGCGATCTTTCGCCGCAGCCCCTTCACCCGAGCGAGGAGGTCCCCGCCGGTGTCGGTGTTGACCACGTCGACGAGGTCCGGTGCGAGCTGGATTTCCAGCGGATGCACCTTCATCTGCTCCATGAGGTCCGCGGTGGTGTCGTTCGTGCCGGTGGTCTTCTCCACCACCGCTTTCTGCTGCTCCTCCGCGGCTTTCTTCGCCTCGCTTGCACGGATGCGCTGAGCGACGACGATGAGGCCGACGCCGACGGTCAGGAACGGCACCTTCGGCATCCCTGGGATGAGGGCGAGAACGATGGCGGCGCAGCCGGCGATGATGAGAGCGACACGGGACTGCGCGAGCTGCTTTCCGGCGGTGGACCCCATGTCGGAGTCGCTGCCGGAGCGGGTGACGATCATGCCGGTGGAGATCGCCATCAGCAGGGCGGGGATCTGCGCGGTGAGACCGTCACCGATGCTCAGCAGTGCGTACTTGTTCAGCGCGTCGGTGATGCTGAGGCCGCCCTGCAGCATTCCGATGATGATGCCGCCGATGACGTTGATGACGATGATGAGGATGCCGGCGATCGCGTCACCCTTGACGAACTTCGACGCACCGTCCATCGCGCCGTAGAAGTCCGCTTCCGCTGCGACCTCCGCGCGTCGGGTTCGTGCTTGCGTGTCCGTGATGAGTCCGGCGTTCAGGTCCGCGTCGATCGCCATCTGTTTGCCGGGCATCGCGTCGAGGGTGAACCGGGCGCCGACTTCCGCAACACGTTCCGCGCCCTTGGTGACGACGATGAACTGGATGACGACGAGGATGAGGAACACGATCGCGCCGATGATGAGGTTCCCGCCGACGGTCACCTGACCGAACGTTTCGATGACCTGACCGGCGTACCCGTGGCCGAGGACGAGCCGCAGCGACGAGACGTTCAGGCCGAGGCGGAACAGTGTTGCGACCAGCAGCAGACTTGGGAACAGGGAGAAGTCCAGCGGCTTCTGCACGAACATCGTGATCAGCAGCACCACGAGGGCGAACACGATGTTCACCGAGATGAGAATGTCCAGCGCCCACGACGGGACCGGCATGATCAGCAGCAGGACGATGCCCACCACACCGGCAGGCACCGCGTATCGCGGCAGGTTCTTCAGGCGCATGCTCTCCCTATGCCGGAAGGGGTCAGGTCGGCGGCGAGGGGACGCCTGTGGTTCGGCGAGCCGCGGCTCGTGGTGCAAACGCGGCGCGACGGGCTGTCGCAGGACGCCGGTAGCGTTCTTCGCATGACGACCACGGCGCTCGTGCAGCTCGCCGTCCCGGCTCTGTCCGGGCTGGTGGGTGTTGCTCTCGGTTCCTTCGGGAACCTCCTGGCGCAGGCACGGTCCGACCGTCAGTCCCAGACCAGGGAGCAGGTTGCTCGCGCCGAGCAAGCCGCCGCTCGCGCTCGTGCGGAACGACGCGCCTTCGAACTCGAGACCTTCGCCAGGTTGCCCAAGCTGATTCAGGAGTATGGCCGGGCCACTGGTCGTGTGCTTCTTTTCGACCTCGACACCCTGCGTGAGCAGGGTCAACTTACGAGCAGCACACCTGGCGGCGGCGAGGAGGGCCTCAACCGAAACGTAGAGCTCATGCTCGTGGGCAGCCAAGTACTCGACGAGGACGTTCGTAAGGCGGTCGAGGCCGCACGCGTAAAGATGAGCTCGATGCAGCTTCCGCCGCCGGGGTTTGAGCGCCTCAGCACCGATGAGCTCATCGATCTCACCCGACGGCGGATCGCCCGCCTCGGTGACGTGCTACAGACAGTGCTAGAGACGGTAAATGGGTACCGGCGCGGCCTTTACGCCGAACCCCACGCTGGATCCGCCGCGGATTAGGCGGGCGCCACCCGAGCCGCAGCCGTTCGACTCCGCATCGCTGCGCACCGCGGCCACGGCCGCTACCGAACTGGTGCGTCGTGCACGTCGGACAGGGATGCGCCGCGTTGCTTCAGCTGCCGGACGAACACGAGGATGTTCGCCACGACCGGGAAGTACTCGTGGGGGATCTCATCGCCGAGCTTGCACCGCTGATGCAACGCTCTGGCGAGCGGCACGTCGCGGACGAGGGGAACACCGGTGTCGCGGGCTTCCTCACGGATGCGAACGGCGATGTTGTCTGCGCCCTTCGCGACGACGCGAGGCGCTGACTTCCCGGGGACGTATCGGAGCGCGACCGCGATGTGGGTTGGGTTGACGACGACGACGTCGGCGTCCTTGATCGCTTGGATCATCCGGTTCCGGCTCATCGCCATCTGCCGGGACCGGCGGTGCGCGCGCACCATCGGGTCGCCGTCGGAGCTCTTCTGCTCGTCCTTCACCTGCTGCTTCGTCATCATTGTCTGCTTCCGGTTGCGGCGCATGATGACGATGACGTCGAAGCCGCCGAAGACGATGCCGGCGGCGATGGTGGTGCGAACCAGCCCCCAGACGCCGTTCTCCGCAGTGCCGAGGATGCTGGCCAGCGGCAGGGCGCCGAGGGCTTGCACGATGGGTGTGAGGCCGGAGATGCTCCCCCACAGCACCAGTGCGACGGCCGCGGATTTGAGGATGGTCTTCGCCGCTTCCCAGAGGGTGCGGGTGGAGAACATGTGGACGATGCCGGTCATCGGGTTCAGCTGACTCAACCGCAGGGTCGGCGCTTTGAAGTACAGGTTCCCTTGCGCGACGTACGCGGCAATGACGGCGATGCCGGAGACCGCGAACAGCGGCCAGAGGGTCACGCCGACGGACCCGAGCGCGTCCCGCATGTACGTCACGGCGGCGCCGGCATCGGGATGCTGAATGACGTCGCGGATGGAGAGCACCTGATGCATCGCCGCCTGCTGCGCCCGTTGCACCGTCGCGGGCACCATGATGGCAGCGCCGGCAAGACCAACCCATGCAGGCAGGTCTCGGGACTTGGTCAGCGACCCTTTCCGTCGCACCTCCTTGAGGTGCTTCTCGGTCGCCTGTTCGGTGCGTTCTCCGCTGTCCGCCATCAGCCGACACCGCCCAGCATCTGCGACACCTGACCGGTGAGGGATGAGATGACCGACGGCAGGGCGGTGAACCCGAGGGACACCATGAGGATCGTCATCAACGCCAGCGCCGGCGGGCCAAGGCTGAACGCCTGCAGCTGCGGCGCAACCCGTGTGAGGAGGCTGAGACCGACGTTCACGAGGAACAGCACCACGGCGATGGGGCCCGCGATCTGCAGCGCGGCGAGCATCATCTGCGTGACGATGGTGAGCAGGTTCTGCTGCACGCCGAGGCCTGCGATGCCGGCGGTGAGCGGCAGCGCGGTGAAGGACCGGGCGACACCTTCGATGACCACCTGGTACGCGTTCGAGGTGAACAGCAGCGTCAACGCGATCATCTGGAACAGCCGAGCGAACTGCGCACCCTGAATCTGGGTGGAGGGGTCGTACTGCTGCGCCATGGAGAACCCGCCGAACTGGTCCAGGAGACTCCCGGCGATTTCGACAGCCGTGTACACGGCGTAGACGAGGAACCCGAGGAGCCCGCCGGCGACGGCTTGGATGACCACTTCGACGATGAACTGGCCGGTGCTGCCAGCAACGTAGCCATGCGTCACCGCCGGACCAATGGCGACAGCGAGCGCCACCGACAGGATCGTTTTCACCTGCGTGGGGATGGCCTGCTGCGCGAACGGCGGCGCGATGACGAGGAACACGAGGATGCGGATCGAGGCCAGAGCGACCGCTTCGATGGCGTTCTGGTCGATGACGAACTGCATCAGCTACCCGTTCAGCAGCGACGGAATCTGCTTGAACAGCAGCTCCGTGTAGGTGACCATCTCGCTGATCATCCATGAGCCGCATACCAGCAGGGCGATGGCGACTCCGATTGCCTTCGGGATGAAGGACAGGGTCACTTCCTGAATCTGGGTCACGGACTGCAGCAGTGACACGGCGAACCCGATGACCAGTGCGGTGAGGACCATCGGTGCTGCCAGTTTCGCGGTGATGATCATGGCCTGCACGGCGATGCCGATGAGGGTGTTCTGGTCCATGACGCTCCTACTTGTAACTGGTGACGAGCGTCTGGATGACCAGACCCCAGCCGTCAACGAGGACGAACAGCAGCACCTTGAACGGAAGGGAGATCATCGACGGGGGAAGCATCATCATCCCCATCGACATCAGGCTCGCGGAGACGACCAGGTCGATGACGAGGAACGGGATGAACACCACGAACCCGATGACAAACGCGGCGCGGAGCTCGGAGAGCATGAACGCGGGGACCAGGGTGGTGCACGGCACCGACGCGAGGTTCTTCGGGTTGTGCTGCCCGGCTGCGCGGGTGATGAGGGCGATGTCTTCCTGCCGGGTGTGTGCGCCCATGAAGTGCGCCAGCGGTGTCTCCGCGGCGGTCATCGCGCTGCCGAAGTCTATGTGGCCGGCAAGGTAGGGCTGCACCGCTTCGGTGTTGATGGCTCCGAGGACCGGATGCATGATGAAGATGCTGAGGAACAGCGCCATGCCGGCCAGCACCTGGTTCGGCGGGAGGGTGTTCAGTCCGGTGGCGTTGCGGACCATGGCGAGGACGACGAACACCTTCGTGAACGACGACATCATCAGCAGCAGCGCGGGGGCGATGGACAGCACGGTGATGCCGAGCATGGTGACGATGGCGCTCGAAGGGGCGCCGTTCGGACCGTTGATGCTGATGGTGCCGGTTCCTGCGGCCGGGGTGGCCGGTGCGGTCGGCCCGGTGGGCAGGGTTGCGGCGTGGGCGCCGGATCCCGTGAATAGGACGATAGCGACCGCAGCCACAGCGACCAGGAGCGCGCACGCAGCCCACCGGCTGTACCGGATGCGCCGTTCGGCGCGGAGGTCGGCGGGCGTGACGGTGACGCTCATCGCTTCCCTCCGAACATCTGCTTCGCGCTGACGGACAGGCTCTGCACGAACGGCATCCGCTGCCCGATGGTGGGCGCTTCGGGTGCATCTGCCAGACCGGTGTTGTCGTCACTGTCGGCGCGTCCGAGCTCAGCTGCGAACAGGGCGGCTGCGCTTTCCGGCGCCTTCCGCTTGTCGATGACGGTGACGTTGCCTTCGGCGACGCCGAGCACGTAGCGGCGCGCGTCGATGTCGACGACGACGACGCTGGTCTTCTGACCCAGGGCCTGCCTGGCGTACACGCGAACGGCGGAGTTGCTTTTGCTGCGGGAGGTCCACTTGCGGGTCTTCCGGTTCAGCACCAGCAGCAGGCCGACGACGACTGCGAACGCGACGACGACGCGCAGCAGCGTGAAGAGGGAGTCCACGGCTACTGCAGCTCGTCGGTCGCGTCGAGGATCTGGGTGACCTTCACCGCGTAGTCCTGGTCGACGACGACGATCTCCCCGAGCGCGATCTTCCGGCCGTTGAGGAGAATGTCGGCGGGCGCTCCCGCGGACCGGTCCAGTTCGACGATGTTCCCCGGCTCAAGGCTGAGGACGTCGCGGACCGACATGCGGGTGCGGCCGATCTCGACCGTGAGGGACATCTCCACGCTGGAGATGCGGCTGAGGTTCCCGGCGAACTCCGTCAGCGGCAGCGGGTCGCCGCCACCGTTCAGGCGGGTGCGGACCGCGAAGTACGCCAGCGCCATGCCGGCGGCGTCGGCGAGGGCGTACACGTCGGAAGTGTCGTCGCCGAACAGCGTGGTTCCGTCGCCGGTTGCGGCGGCACTGAGGACACCGCCGCCGAGCGCGCCTGCTGCGGCGTTGAGCGCCGGGTGGAGCACGTCGGCGAGGCTGATGCCGGCGGCGCTGTCCGCTCCGACGGTCAGGGCGCGTTCGTCGCTGACGATGAGGCCGAGCTCCGCGGACGGCGCTCCGACGTACGAGGCGAGGACGGCCTGCGACGTGACGGGGACGGTGGTGGTGTCGGTGACCGGTGTGGCAGTCAGGGTCCCGGAGGCGGGGAAGGAAGCGACAAGGGCGTCGGCGGCGGTCTGGTGGCGGTTCATGGTCACTTCTGGTCCTCAGGGTTGATGACGGATACGGCGAGGCGTGAGCCGGATGCACCGATTGCTGCGGCGCCGACGACGTGGTCGCCGACGGCGATGTCCAGTGGCCTATGCACCGGGTGTGGGATGGGGAGAACGTCGCCGACCTGCAGGCGGAGAATCACGCCCGGTCGTACGGGTACGGGGGTGAAGCGGGCGCTGACGTCCACCGGTGTCTGCGCGAGCTGCACGGTCAGCAGCGCGGGCGCGTCGCCGGCGGGGAGGGTCGGGTTCGCTTCCCCGAGCTTGGGGAGGATGACGGTGGCCGGCAGCGCCAGCGTCGCCTTCGTGTTCACGTCGCCGATGCGGATGCTGAACGCGGCGACGATCATGAGTTCGCTGGTTGCTGCGGCTTGCGCGAACTGGGAGTTGTACTGGATACCGTCGACGGTGATGCTCTCCGGCAGCAGCGGCCCCATGGAGTAACGGAGGTCCTCGATGGCGTCGTCCATGATCTTCCGGACGAGCGCTGCTTCCAACGGCGTGAACGTCCGGTCGGTCTCCCCGACCTCGCGAGTGCCGCCGAGCATGGAGTTCACCCACGACAGAGCAGCTCCGGTGGGGAACTGGATGACGCCCTTCGGGATGATGTCGCCGATCTGACACAGCACCATCGCAGTGGTGGACGGTAGCGACGCTGCGTACTCGTCGTACGTGTGAACGCTGACCCGGTCGCATTCGACCTGGGAGAACACCCGCACGTTCGCGGTCAGCTGGGTGCCCCACTGCCGCGCGAACGTCTCGAACGCCAGCTCGAGGACGCGGGAGTGCTCCCGGGCAAGCGCGGTTGGCCGCCGGAAGTCGTAGAGGTACACGGTGTCATCCCGTGTGGAAGGTGTCGTCTCGCTCACGACCCTCCTATGCCGACCGGTCACGGCAGGCGGAGACCGCCGCGGCCGGCGCCGCGGTTTCCGTGTCGACGGCTGCTGGTGGCGCTGCCGTTAGTGGCTCTTCTCGGCTGCGAGCACCTTCGGGATGAGGTTCCGGACGTCCTGGTTCTGACCGGAGAGCACCACAATGTCCACCCGCCGGTCGTGGGAGAGCGCCGCCGCGTCGTTTCCGGGCGCGGTGGCGTCGGAGGAGCCGTAGCTGGTGGCGGTCGTCCGGGTGTCGGCGATGCCGTTCTGCTCATCGAGGCGACGCAGCACCGACACGGCTCGTTCCGCGGCGAGGTCCCAGTTGGTGGCGTACGGCGCCTGCGGGGGCCGCTTGTCGGCGTGCCCTTCGATGGAGAGCTTGTAGGCGGTGGGTCGCAGGACCGGGCCGATGACGTCGATGATGCTCTGCGCGGTACCGGTGAGGGTGTCCTGGTTCGAGTCGAAGAACGTGGAGTCGCCGACGAGGCCGATGGTCAACCCACGGGAGTCGATGCTGAACTGCACGTCATGCTGCAACCCCTTCGCGGTCAGCTGCGCGTTGATGGCCGACTGCAGCTTCTGGAAGTTCTGCACCTCCGTCTGCGCCAGTTGCAGCGGCGTTGGCACGGACGGGGTCTTGGACTTCTTCACGTCCTTCGGGACGATCACGCCCTTCGCGGTGTCCACCTTCTGGGACTTCTGCACCCCGAACCCGGTCTGCAGGGAGTTCTTCAGCTGGTCGAACTTGTGCGCGTTGATGCTCGACATGGAGAACAGGACGATGAACGTGCACATGAGGACGGTGACCATGTCCATGTAGGACGCCATCCACCGTTCGTCGGGATGCTCCTCCGCTCCGTCGCCGCCGCCTCCGCCGCCGCGGCGGCGCCCCTTCCCGCTACTCATCGGCGCCTGACTTCCCCTTGCCCTTCTTCGCCTTCCCGGCGGGGACAAGGGGCCGCAGCCGCTCCCCCAGCGCGCGGGCGCTGAGGCCCGCCTGGATGTGCAGGACACCTTCGACGATGAGGTTCATCCGCTCGTGCTCAAGCTCGTTGAGGCGCCGCATCCGCGCTGCGATGGGCAGCCAGATGAAGTTCGCCGACAGCAGGCCCCACAGCGTCGCCACGAACGCGGACGCGATCATCGGTCCGAGCTTGCTGGGGCTGGACAGGTTCTCCAGCACGTGAGTGAGGGACACCACCGTGCCAACGATGCCGATGGTCGGCGCGTACCCGCCGAGGGTCTGGAAGAACTTCGCGGCCGCTTTCGCGCCGCGGCTCTGGGTGTGGATCTCCTCCTCCAGCTGCCCGCGGAGTTCCTCGGAGTCGGTTCCGTCTGCGGCTCCGAGCAGCGCCGTCTTGAAGAACGGGTCGGGGATGGTCTCCGCCTGCTCCTCCAGCTTGATGAGGCTGCTGTGGCGAACGATGTCGGCGAGTTCGACGAGTTTGTCGACGGTGCCCTGGAAGTCCGGCTTCTTCCCCTTCAACGCCTTGGGGATGGCGGAGAACGCGGAGATGGCGTCGCTGACGGTACCGCCGGCGAGGCCGACGAACACGGTCGCGCCGAACACGAGGATGATCGGCGCTGGCAGCAGCAGACCACCGAACGTGGCCCTGTCGAGGACGACGGACGCGCCGACGGACCCGAACGCCAGCAGGATGCCGAGGAGGAATGCGAGGTCCACTGGTCAGTCACCCTCCGGTGTCGTGAGCATGCGAGGGTTCTGGTTGAACGCGGTCGCGAGGACCGTCGCTCGGTAGTCGGTGATGAGGTCGATGACCTCATCGATGGGTTCCAGGACGATGTACCGGACGCCGTCGACCATCATCAGCGTGGTGTCCGGGTCGGAGGTGATGCGTTCGATCAGGTCGGGGTTCACCGCGAACTGGCTGTTGTTCAGCTTGGTGACGAGGATCATCGGGGCTCCGGACGGGGTTGCGACGGGTGGGGTCGCTCATCGGTGAAGCGCCGTCAGGAAACACAAATCGGCCGGCGGAGACGAGTTGTAGTCGTCTCCACCAGCCGATTTGACACTTCCCGGAGGGAGAGCTTTTTGGCCACGGTTGGCCTACGACAATCGCGTACTTCCGGGGCTGACGCTAGCCAACTCGGGCTCCGTCAGCACCGGGTGTCGGCGTTCGGCGACTAGCTGCTCTGCAGCTGGTCGAGCTGCTGCAAAATCTGGTCGCTGGTGGTGACCACTCGGGCGCTGGCCTGGAACGCACGCTGCGCGATGATGAGGTTGGTGAACTCCTGCGACAGGTCCACGTTGGACTGCTCGAGCGCGCCGCCGGTGATGGAGCCGAATCCGGCGGACCCAGCGACACCGTACTGAGCGACGCCGGAGTTGGTGGAGGCGGAGAAGTTCGAGTTGCCGTCGGCGACGAGGCCCTCCGGGTTGGAGAACGTGGCGAGGGCGACCTGGCCGATGGGCTGGATCTGGCCGTTGGAGAAGGTGCCCTGCAGGGTGCCGTCGGAGCTGACGGTGAAGGACTGCAGCGTCCCGGCGGCGAAACCGTTCTGGCCGCTGATGCCGGCGGTGGTCGTTCCGGCGTAGTCGGTCGCTGCGGCAAGGTTCACGGCGATGCCGCTGGCGGAGGTCACCGTGGTCGGGGCGGTCAGCTGCCCATTGGTGAACGTCAGCGCCTGCGCGGCGGTCGCGCCGCCGCTGTCCGAGGTCGCGACGTTCCATCCCGCGGCGGTCTTCGTGAACGCCAGCGACAGCTGCGACTCGGCGCCGTTGGCGTTGTAGACGGTGATGTCGCGGTTGAGGACGGTGCCGTTCGCGGCGTCGGAGGGCAGGTTCCCGGTGACGGTAGCGGTGGAAGTCGCCTGCGGCTGCGACATCTGACCGACCCGGATGTTCAGCCCCTGCGGGATGCCGCCGTTGTTGACGGCGCCGTTGACGGCTGGCCACCCCTGGACGATGCCGCCGTCGGCGGTGACGAGGTTCCCGGCGGTGTCGAGGCTGAACGCACCGTCGCGGGTGTACTCGGTGCGGCCGTTGACGCTGACGGGGAAGTACCCGTCGCCGTTGATCATCATGTCCTTGTCGTCGCCGGTGGTCTGCGCGGACCCTTCGACAAGGTTCTTGGTGACACCGGCGACGCGGACGCCGAGACCGACCTGGCCACCGTTGGTGCCGCCGACGCCGGCGGTGGGGGTGGTCGGGTTCGACAGGGTCTGGGAGAGGGTGTCCTCGAACTCCACCGACGAGGACTTGAACCCGACGGTGTTGACGTTGGCGATGTTGTTCGCGGTGGTGTCGAGCATCGTCTGCTGCGACTGAAGGCCGGAGATACCGGAGTAGAGGGAGCGGAGCATGAGTGTCTTTCTGTCAGGAGGCGGTCGTGGCGGACGCGGGTGCTACGCCGCTGATGGAAGCGATGTCGATAGGAGAGCCGTTCACTGTCACGGTCGGGTCACCAGTGCTGGTGTAGGTGACGCCCTTGACGACGCCGGATCCGGTGGACCCGTCGGCGTTGATGTAGGTGACGGACTTCCCGACGAGGTTCGCGGCGTTGTCCCGCATCTGCAGCGCGAGAGACGCCGTGGAGTCCGACCCCATGCTGGTCAGCTGCTGCATCTCCGCCAGCTGCGTGGTCTGGGAGATCATGCTGTTCGTGTCCATCGGTGAGGACGGGTCCTGGTTCTGCAGCTGGGTGACGAGGAGGTCCATCATCGAGGAGGTGTCCAGCGTCTGCTTCGGCGCGCGGGTGGGAGCGCTTTCGTACAGGCTCGTCCCGGAGGACGGCGACGAAGCGGCGACTGGGGAGATGTCGGTCACAGGGGTTGGTTCTCCTGGTCAGGCGAGGACGTCGAGGAGGCGGTTGCTTCGTCGAGGGGTGCTGCGTTGGGCGTCCTGCCCGGGAGTGTCACTGTCGAAGCGACGGCTGCCGTCCTGTGGCGTTGCCGCGGGGTCCTCCCGCGGGCGACCATCCCTATCGGCGGACGCCCCAGTTTCGGAGGAGACATTGAGGGACGAGTTTCCGGGGTTCCCAGCGGCGAGGTCAGCGCGAAGGTCCCCGCTGATCTGCTGCAACGCTTGACGTCCGTCCTCGGTCGGGGCGAACAACTCCACGTGCACGTGACCGTCGTCGTTCACGTGCGCCTGCACCGTCACCGGGCCGAGGTTCTCCGGCCGCACACGCACGACCATCACCTGGTCGCCGTCGGCGTTCCGAGCAACCTGGATGACGGGGCCGGTCAGCTGCTTCCGCACGTTCTCGGCGACGTCGGCCGGCACGGAGCTTCCGGCTGGAGCGGCAGCGGCGGTGGCGGGTGCCGATTCGACCCGGGGCGTCGGCGCTGCGGGCGCGATGGTGGGAGCGATGGCCGCGTTCGTGGACTCGGCCGCCGTGTGACTGGCCGTTCGAGCGGCACCGACCGTGGTGACGGTGGAGCTCGACGATGCGGTGCTGCCGCGGCGCGTGTCATCGGTCTGCTGCGCACCGGCTGCCACGACGGCAGCGGCCGCGGCAGATGCTGCGGTTGCGGGGACGGCTGGAGCCGCCTGCTGCGTCGACGGCTGGGTGCCGTCGGCGGTGTCCGCTGAGGCTGTCCGCTCGGATGCTCGCTCCCGCCGCTGCGGGGCGCTGGGGGCACTCCCCCGCGACGCGGCATCGCCGGACGCTGCGGCGTTCTCGGTGGTCGCGGCAGAGGTGTCCACGGTCGAGGGTGACGGCACGGTCGGTGCTGTCTGCGCCGCGGTGTTCACCGGCACCTGTGGCTGGGTGGACGCGGCACCGGAGACGGGCGCCGACCCGAGGGCGGGGAGCATGGGCTGCGTCGCGTCTACGGTGGCGGGTCCGTCGCCCGCGGTGGACAACGCGGGAGCGGCCGCCGGCTGCGGCATCACCTGCGGGGATGCGACTAGCAGCGCCGACGCCAGCTGCTGCTGCTGGACTGTGTCCGTGCTCGCGTTCGACGGAGCCGGTCGGTGCTCCCCCGCCGACGTGGCGGTGAGACGGTTTCCGCTTCGGGGCGCGTCATTGTCGGTTCGGCTGCTCGTGATCTGCCGCTGCGGCAGACCGTTTGACGGGATGCCAGCACCCTGCAGCTGCTGCGACGGTGCTGCCGTGGCCGGCGCGGTCGCTGCCTGCGTGGGTGCGGCGCTCGCCGCGGGTGCGGGCGTCGCAGCGTCAGCGGGCGCGCTCGGTGCCGCCGCGGCGGCCGGGATGGTCGTGACGTGGGTGTTCGCCGGGACCGCCGATGGTGTCGCGGCGGTCGGGAGGCCGAGAAGCGCCCGGGACGCCGACATGTCGTCAGCTGCGGACACGGCCGACAGCGGCTGCTGCTGCTGCTGCGGCTGTGCCGGCTGCCCGGCGGTGGCGGCCGCCGCTGGGGTGACGGGTGCGGGCTGCTCGGACGGCTGCGGGTCCTGCGTGGCTTCGTCCTCGTCGTACGCGGCGGACAGCGCAGCGGTGAACGTGTCCGCACCGCCGGTCTTTCCCGGCAGGAGTGAGGTCATCGCGGCGGCCGCGGCGGAGGAGGTGACTGCTGCGGCGGGCATCAGAGGGACCCTCCGAGCGAGGTTGCCAGGGAGGAGTAGTTGCCGGACTGGGCGAGCAGCGAAGCCAGCGACGACGTCGATGATGAGCCGGACAGCAGTGACGACAGCTGCGAGGAGTCAGACCCGGACGTGCCGTTCAGCGCGGCGAGCTGGGATGCCAGCGCGGTGCTCTCCGCGGTCGCTGCGGAACCTGAGGTCGAGTCGGCGGTCGTTGCGGGGACGATACGGCGGATGGTGCCAATTTCGTCGCTGCTGAGCCATTCCTTCCGCTCCACGACGTTCTCGCCTGGCTTCGGCGCTTCGATGATCATGCCGTTGCCGGCGTAGATCTGGATGTGGCCGTCGCCCTTCTCGACGATGAGGTCGCCGGGCTGAGCGTCCGCAAGGGAGTTCACGGTCTGCCCCATCTGCGACTGCGGTCCGACGGTGCGAGGCATGGTGATGCCGAGGTCCTTGAACACGGTCTGGACGAGGCCGGAGCAGTCCATGCCGGACGTTGTCGTCCCACCGAACACGTACGGCACGCCGAGGTACTTCTGCGCGTCGGCGATGACGTCGGCGCCGGTCTTCCCGTTCTGCACGAGCGCGGACCCCGATGCTGCCGTCGCCGTTGTCGATGACGCCGACTCGAGCGCGGAACTGAACTGCGCGGCGCTGCTGCTGTCCGTGCCGGCTGCGGTGGACGTCGCGGTGACGGATGGTGTTGCCGTCGCGGTGGTTGCGGCCGGCTGGGCGGTGGTGGCGGGGTCGGCGACCTCAGCGATCTCGGTCTGGATCTGCTGGATGCGCGTCAACGCGTCGGTGAAACTCACTGTGCTGCTCCGGGGATGGTTCGGTGGCGTCGTGACGTGGCGATCTCGTCCAATGCGGCTTGTTCCTGCCGCTCGCGCTCCCTGGCTTCCTGCCGGGCGTGACGGTCCTCGAGCTTTTCCAGCCCGAGGGTTTCTGTCCTCGCCGTCGTATATGCGGCGGAAGCGGCGGCTCTGGTGACCTCCGCAGCGCGGTGCATGCCGGCGAGGTCGGCGAGCATGGAAGCGGCGGCTGCGCGAGCGCCAGCCACCGCAGCGATGGTGCTCACGCCGGTGGCGTCCACGGTCGTACCCGCCAGCTGCGCGCGGATGTCGGCGCGGCGTTGCACGACTCGGCTCACGCTGCTGTTCGCGTCGGCGAGGTCCGACGCCGCTTGCTGCTCCTGCAAGCGGCGGATGCGAAGCAGGTTCGTCAGACGGAACTCCGTCATCGTCCGCCTCCCAGCACGGCCTGCAGATGCTGCAACGCCGTCCAGGACTCCGCGGCGGAGGGCTGCTCCATCATCGTCTGCTGCAGGAACCGGTTCATGTCCGCTTCGTGCTGCACGCCGGCGTCCACCAACGGGTTCGCGCCGGGCTTGTACGCGCCGACGTCGAGGAGGTCCTGCGCGCCGCGGCGAGCGGAGAGCACCTGCCGGAACGTTCGCGCGGCCGACGCCTGCTCCGCGGTGTTCAGCTTCGAGGCTAGGCGGGAGACCGAACCGAGAACGTCGATGGAGGGGAAGTGGCCGTTGATGGCGAGCTTCCGGTCGAGGACGACGTGGCCGTCGAGGATGCTGCGGGCGGCGTCGGCGACGGGTTCGTTGTGGTCGTCGCCGTCGACGAGGACGGTGTACAGGCCGGTGATGCTGCCGACACGGTCGGTGCCGGCCCGCTCGAGGAGGCCTGCGAGGACGGAGAACGTTGACGGCGGGTATCCGCGGGTGGCGGGCGGTTCACCGGCAGAGAGACCGATTTCTCGCTGCGCCATCGCAACACGGGTCAACGAGTCCATCATCAGGACGACGTTGCCGCCCATGTCTCGGAACGCTTCAGCGATGCGGGTCGCCACGAACGCAGCGCGCAGGCGCATCAGCGCGGGTTCGTCGGAGGTGGCGACGACGACGATGGATCGGGCGAGCCCTTCCGGACCGAGGTCGTCTTCGAGGAACTCCCGGACCTCGCGGCCACGTTCGCCGATGAGGGCGATGACGGACACTTCCGCGTCGGTGCCGCGGGCGATCATCGACAGCAGCGACGACTTCCCGACGCCGGACCCGGCGAACAGGCCCATGCGCTGCCCTGCACCGACGGTGAGGAGGGTGTCCATGGCGCGGACGCCGAGGGTGAGCGGGGTGCTGATGCGGGAACGGTTCAGCGGGTTCGGTGTCGGATGTTCCAGGGGGACGACAGCGTCGGAGGTGAGGGGGCCGCGGCCGTCGATGGGGCGTCCGAGGCCGTCGATGACTCGGCCGAGGAGGCCACCGCCGGTGGGCACTGCCGGAGGGTTCAGCGCGGGGCGCACCGGTGTTCCAACCGGGTGGCTGCCGACCGCAGCCAGCGACATGCAGGTGAGGGTTCCCTCGCCGGTGGCGACGACCTGGGCGACGTCTGCGTTCGCGTCGCCGATGTGGACGAGGTCGCCGGTGGCTCCGGTGAGGCCGCTGACGGTGACGCCGAGGCCGACGGCGCCGGTGACAACGCCGACACGTTCCGGCGCTGCGACGCGGAGCGCGCGAGTGAAGCGGTCCCCGCCGGGGCGGTAGCCGGTCATCGGTTGTACCAGAACGGTGCGATGGGGCGGCCGTTCTCCCCGCGGCCGCCCCGGCACCAGGACGGGTCGTACTCGTGTGCTGGTCCGTCGCAGTGGCAGGTCGGCATCGGGGGTCTCCTTAGGTGGGCGGCGATGGGGCGGCCGCGCTCGTCCTTGCCGTACCGGCACCAGGTGGGGTCGTACGGGTGCGGTGGCCCGTCGCAGTGGCAGGTGGTCACCGCTGCTCTATGCCGGACCGTTCCGGCCTGCGGAACCAGGCGATTACTGGGCGCCGCCGAGGAGAACAGTTCGGGCGCGGTCCAGGGACGCGGTGATGCGAGCGTCGAACCAGCCGTGGCGGAGCCTGGCGATGGCCTCCCCCGGGGCGAGGGACGGATCTGCGGCGACGGTCACCCCGGCGGGGATCTCCGCTTCGGCGAGCGCGGCAACATCGGCGGGGCTCAGGAGCACCTCCGTAACCTGCTCGCGGCCGGCAGCGTCCACGGCGCGGCGAAGGGTTTGCGCCGCGGTGACATGGCCGCCGTTCACCTCAGCGACGAGAACCGCTTCGGCGAGGTCGAGGGCGGTTTCGATGAGGGTCTGGTCGGCCTGCTCGAGGGCGGGGATGACGTGGGTGTTCAGCTGTTGTGCGGCGCGGGCGAGCGCGTCAACAGCCTGCTGGGTGCGCTGCCGTTCCCCGGCGATGGCGGCGTTCAGGCGGGCTTCGCGGACCGCTTCAGCTTCCCGCTGCTGCTCGGCAGCGTGACGAAGCCCTTCGGCGTATCCGGCGGCGAAGCCGCGCTGCTTGGACCCGTCCGGGCGAGCGGACAGGTCCGGCAGCGTCACGGGTACGAACGCGGCGCTCACTCGACGAGCTCTTCTGCGTCGCCGCGCTGCACGGTGATCGCCCCTTCCGCTTCGAGGGTGCGGATGGCCCGCACCACCTCGGAGCGGGCTTCCTCGACCTTGGACACCTTCACCGCGCCGAGGGTCTCCTGCTCCTCTTCGAGGTTCACCCGGTTCCGTTCGGTGAGGTTCTCCCGGATGAGATCCTGCACGGTCTGCGGGCTGCCCTTCATTGCCAGGGCGAGCACGGCGATGTCGATGCCGCGGAGGACCTGCTGCACGTCGCGGGAGTCGAGCTTGACGATGTCCGCGAAGGTGAGCATGCGACTGCGGATGTCCTGCGCGAGGTCCGGGTCACGCTGCTCGAGGTCGTCGAGGATGGCCTTCTCCGTTGCGACGTCGGAACGGTTGATGATGTCCACCACCGACTGCACACCGCCGACAGCGTCAACCTGACCCTTCGTGGTGACGACAGCGCCGGCGCGGGCCCGCAGCGTGTCCGCGATGACGCGGATCGCTTCCGGGCTGGCGGTGTTCATCGTCGCCAGGCACTCGGTGACGCTCGTTCGCTGCTCCGCGGTGAGCTTGCCGAGGACCTGGCTGGCGGCGTCCGGACGCAGGTGCGCGAGGACCAGCGCGGTGGTCTGCGGCAGTTCGCCGTCCAGGAGCAGCGCGACGTGACTGGCGTCTGCTTTCTCGAGGAACTCGAACGCTCGGCCGGCGAGGGAGGACGCCACGCGGGACAGCAGCCCGGCGGCGCGTTCGGACCCGAACGACGCTTCGAGGATGCTGGCGGCGACGTCGCGGCCGCCACGGGTCTTCGCTGAACCGTCCTGCCCGAGGGCGTAGAACTCGTCGAGCGCTTCGTTTGCGACGGCGGCGTCCACGCCCTTGAGCTGGAGGATTTCGGCGGCGATCTTCTCCGCTTCGTCCTCGGAGAACTGCTGCATGAGGTGCGCAGCGGTTTCCTTGTCCAGGTTCACCAGGACGAGGGCGGCCTTCCGCAGGCCGGTGAGCGGTTCGGGCATCAGTTGCTGTTCCTGTCGATCATGGCGCGGAGAGCCTCAGCTGCCCGCTCCGGGTCTGCTTCGGCCATCGCGGCGATTTCGGTGCGGCGCTGCTCGTTACCGAGGGGCTGCGCGGCGACGGCCTGCGCTTCGGCGGGGAACACCGACACGTCGTCAGCGTCGTCGAGGGGTTCCTCCACCGGAGCGGCCTTCCGGCGGCGAGCGGCGATGATGAGCGCGGCGATGAGTCCGGCGATGACGCCGCCTGCGGCCCCGCCGCCGTACACGATGTACTGGTGCATCTTCGCTGCCTGCTTCGCAGCGAGAGCCGAGGCGAGCGCCTTCTGCGCGGCGGACTTGTTCGCCTGGGAGAAGGACACGAACTGCACGCTGACGGTGTCGCCACGCTTCGGGTCGATGCCGGCCGCGTTGGAGACCAGGCTCCGCAGCTGCGCCAGGGTCATCCCCTTCGCGGCGGCGCGGTCCACGGCGACGGACACCGTCTGCTTCTGCAGCGCGCCTGAGGGGATGTCGTCCTTCTGCGTCGTCTTGTTCAACGCGTTGTCCTTGGTGGTGCTCTGCGACGTGTAGGAGCCGTCTCCGTTGTTCGCGGTCGTGGTGGTGGACTCGCTGCTGCTGTTCGTGTTCGCGCCCAGGACACCTGCGGCGTTTCCACCGCCGGAGCCGGAGTACGTCTCCTTCGTGTCGGACTCGCTGGATGCTGGCGCGCCGGTGGGGATGGTGTACGTCGTGGTGGTCTTCGTCGAGGTGGCGTCGCTCATCGCGGCGTGGACGACAACTTCGTCGTTCCCGGCGCCGACGAGCCGGTCAAGCATCGCCTGCACGCTTGCGGACGTCGCCGTGTCGTAGGCGTTCTCGGCCGCGGACCCGTCGCCGGTGACGCCGCCACCCACGGTGGAGAGCACGTCACCGTTTTGGTCGATGACGGTCACGTCGGTGGACTTCATGCCGGTGATGGACGCGCTGGTGAGGTGCACGATGGCTTGCACCTGCTCCGGGGTCAACGTGACGCCGGCGGCGGTGTCCACGAACACCGAAGCGGTCGGGTCCTGCTGCTGGTCGGTGAACACCGTCGCGGTTGGGATGGCGAGCTTCACCGACACGGCGGTGACCCCGTTGATGCCTTCCAGCGTCGTTGCGAGCTCGCCCTCCATCGCCCGCTTGTAGGTGACGTTCTCCTCGAACTCGGACGTGGTGACGCCCATCTTGTCCAGGAGTGCGTACCCGCCGGTGTCTGTGGACGGCAGGCCGGCCGCGGCGGCCTTCAGCCGTTCCGCGGAGACATCCCCCTGTGGGACGAGGATGGTCGCTCCTGCGTCGGAGAGCTGGTATGACACCTTGTCGCTGGTGAGCTGGTCGGTGACGGCGGACGCGTCGGTGGCGCTCAGCCCGGTGAACAGCGGCGAGTAGGTGGGCTTGGTGAGCCAGGTGGTCAACGCGATGATGCCGACGACGAGCACGGCGATGCCGAGGACGGTGAGGGTCTTCTGCGCGACGGTGAACCCGTTGATGGTGTCGGTGAAGCGCCGGAAGAAGGCGGAGAGTTTCGGGGGCATGCTCGTAGGAAGTCCGGCCGTCAGCTCCGAAGAGCCGGCGGCGCTTCCGCTCCGTTCTGTGCTCGAGGAAGGCGGTTGCGGACGCGGCTTCGCCGTCGTCCCCCTCCCCTATGCCGGACGGGGCCAGGCTGCCGGCGGCGCCGCTTGTGAGCTCACGCGGACATGTTCATGATCTCGTTGAAGCCCTGCACGGCCTGGCTTCGCAAGGCGGATGCGAGCTGCAGGCTCGTCTGCGCCTGCGCGGCGGCGATGGTCGCCGTCTGGATGTCGCTGAGGTTCCCGGTGACCGCGTCGATGTTCAGCTGGTCGGACGTGGACTGCGTCTGCTGCAGGTTGTTCACCGCGCTGCTGAGCTGGGTGGCGAAGTCGGAGGCGCCGTTCGGGGAGGCGGTGGCGGTGACGCTCGGGGTGCTGGCGCCAGTGACGCCGGACAGGCCGGAGATGCCGGAGATGGCGGAGACGTTCATGGTCAGTTCTTTCCGATCTGCAGGGCGGCCTGGTAAATGCTTTGCGCGCGGTTCGCGACCTGCGCGTCCGCCTGGTACGCCCGCTGCGCCATGATGAGGTCCCCCATCTGGCTGGACAGGTCGATGGTGGTCTTCTTCACGTACCCGGTCTTCGGGTCCGCGTTCGGGTCATCCGGGGAGTACACAAGCTGCCCCGCCGACGACCCGAACGGGGTGGCGGCGAGGGATACCCCGTCGGTGCCGGCGTTCGCTTGCGCTTCGACGTACCGCTCCTGAAACGCTGGCGCGTTCGGGCTCGTGGTGTCGTTGATGTTGGCGAGGTTGTCGGAGATGGCGTTCAGCCATGTCTGGTTCACGGACAGGCCGGTGCCGGCGATGCCGAGCGCGTCGAGAGTCATCGTTAGCCCTTCAGAACGTCCTGCATCTCGGTGAACTGCTGGGTGGCAGCCTGCGATGCGAACTGGAACTTGAGGACGGTGTCCATGTTCGACAGGTCCTCCTCGTTGAGGTTGACGTTGTTGCCGTTCAGCTGCGTCGGCTCCAACGACGTCGTCGTGGTTGGCGCAACGTTCCCGGACCCGGCGGCGACCGACTGGCTCAGCGCCGCTTCGAAGTCGACAACCTTCGCCTTGTAGTTCGGGGTGTTGATGTTCGCGATGTTGTCGGCGATGGCGTTCTGCCGTTCGGACAGACCGTTCAAGGCGCTGCTGAGAGCGTTGAGAGTGACGGATTCGAGCACGGCGGAGGCACCTACATGATGAAAGGGGTGGGGCCAATCCGTGGCGAAAAGAAGGGTGAGCGATCCGTGCTCACCGAACTCCATTCGGCGGCCGGTCCCGGAATGTAGGCGACTCGCTACGAGACGGTGTCGTGGTACACGGGCACGGCGACGGTCGACGGTGACATGTACCGGACGACGCGGCCTCGGCCGTGCACATCGTCCATCTGCTTCCGGATCCCGGCGATCGCGGTCTGCTGGTCCGCGATGATGCTGCGAGCCAGCGGCTGCAACGCTTCGGGGAGCGGTCCGGCGTTCTCCGGAGGTGTCCACTCCGGGAGGGGTTCCCCGGCGGCGGCGAGTCGCGCTCGGTGGGAGAGCGTGTCGAGGGCGTCGAGCCAGGCGAGCTCGGACGGTTCGAGGGTGGACGGTTCAGGCAACAGCCATCACCGCTCGCTCGGCGGCGGCTGTGGGAGTGTCCCACTCCGGTTGGCGGGTGAGGACTGCGTCCGCTTCATGCCACGCCTGCTGGAGCGGTTCGATGATGCCGATGCATTCGGCGACGATCTCCACGTTCCGGGACCCGGTCGCGGCGATGAGGGCGCGGGTGATGTACATGTACAGGGCGAGCAGCTGCTCGGCGCCGTCCCACTTGCTGGTGTCGAGGGTGCCGGCAAGCATCCCGACGCAGTCGCCGGCGTGCCGAAGGCGGTAGTTCGCGACCTGGTCGTCGCCGGTCTCCATCGCCTTCTGCGCGATGCGGAGGTCCAGCATGAGCCGGGCGTACAGCATGGCGACCAGCTGCGATGGGGTGGCGGAGAGGATCTGGTTCTCGCGGTACTTCTCGAACGGGGATGCCATCGGGGTTGCTCCTCAGGTTGGGACGTGTCAGCGAACGCTGGCAGTCGAGGCAGGTCAGCGAACGCTGACTAGTTGTTGTTGCTGCTCCACTGGTCGACCTGCTGGGTCAAGTACGACGACTCCGACTGCATCTGCGACAACGTGGTTGCCAGCGCGGTGTACTTCGCGGTGAGCATCGTCTTCTGTGCCGCGAGCCGGGTCGTCCAGTTCGTGTCGGTGGCTTGGTCCGCCTTGATGCTCGACTGCTGCGACGAAATGGAGTTGGTGATGTAGCCCTTGTACGGGTCGGACGCGGCGGTCACCGCGGTGTTCACCCGTCCGAAGATGATCTGAATCGCGGCGGTGGTGCCCTCCGGGTCGGAGTCCAACGCGGTGGTGAACTTCGACGAGTCGAACGACAAGGTGCCGTCGGAGTTGATGGCGATGCCGTACGCGGACGGGGACCTGCCGTTCACCGGCTGCGCGATCGCTTGCTGCAGCTGCGTGTACAGCTCGGAGGTCATCGAGTCGCCGGTGAACGACCCGGCGGTGAACGTGGTGGTCCCATCCGCAGCGGTCGTCGTGGTGCCAGCCTGCTGCGTGCTGATGTAGCTCAGCAGCTGGTTGACACCGGAGACGACGTTCCCCGCCATCGTTGAGATGCTCGAGTCGTCCCGGGACGTGGTGATGGTCGCTGTCGCCGTCGTCGGTGCGGACACAGTGACGCTGAGCCCCGGTTCGATGTCGGAGAACACGTTCGTGGATGAGGTGACCGTCTGCGCGGCGGCGGTGCCGGGCCAGAGGGTGACTTCCGCGTCCTGCGCGGAACTGATGGTCGCAGCTCCCGTGGCGGTGAGCAGGTTCGTGGCGGTCCCCGCGGTGACATCCGACGGCGTTCCTTCGTAGAAGGAGAACGATGCGGAGGACCCGGACTGGGCGCTGGTGAGCTGCAGCCGGTAGGTGGTTTTCCCGTTCGCGTCGGTACCGGTCGCAACGGCGGTCGCGGCGATGCCGACCTTCGCAGCGTTGATGGCGGTCGCCACGTCGGTAGGGTTCGTGGACGCTGCATTCACCTCGGTCTGGGTGCCGTCCGCTCCGACGACCGTGAACGCGGTGCCGGTGAACGCGCCGGTAGACGCCGTCACGGACACCTGCTTCGCGGCGACCTGCGTGACCTGCAACGACAGTTGGGTGGCGGTGGCGTTCGTTGTCGCGGTCGCCTTGATGGACGAATATGACGACGTCGCGGTGAGGAGGTTCATCGCGTTGGCGCTGAGGTCCCCGGTGACGCTGGTCTGCAGCGACTGCAGCGCCGTGTTCAGGGACTGGTAGTTGGTGAGGTTCGTCTGCTCGGTCTTCATCCGCGCCTCGAGCTGCACCTGCTGCACACCCGCGGCGGTCATCAACGCGTTGATGATGCTGGTCGTGTCGAGGTTCTGCACGAGGTTGGTCGCAGTGACCTTCCCGTCGGAGCCGACGCTGATGCTGGGTGTTGACGTCGCCGAAACGGTCGTCATCGGGTTCTCCTCACCTGATGTGGACATGCAGAAGCGGGCGGCGGCACCGGCCTAGCCGGTTGACCGCCGCCCGCTTCATCGGGCTCAGCCCTGGAGCAGCTTCAGGACCTGCTGCGACTGCTGGTTCGCCTGCGAGAGCATCGCGGCGCCGGCCTGCACGAGGACGTTCTTGCTGGTGAAGTTCGCCATCTCGGACGCCATGTCGGTGTCGGAGATGGTCGAGTTCGCCGCCGTGAGGTTCTGCGTGTCCACGGCCAGCGACTGCTGCGTGGACTGCAGACGGTTCTGCGTCGCACCGAGGGTGGACTGGGCGCTCGACACGTTCTGGATCTGCGTGTCGAGGGCCGCGATCGACGCCTCCGCGTCGGTCGTGTTGTCGAACGTCAGCGCCGAGACCGCCGTGGCGACCGTCGCGACGTTGGCGCCCGAGAGGTCCACCTGGATGGTGTCGTTCGCGGCCGTGGAGCCCGCGCCGACCTGCAGGTTGAGCTTCCCCGTCCCCGCGCCGGCGCTGCCGTCGAGGAGGTTGATGCCGTTGAAGTTCGTGGACGACGAGATGCGGGTGAGCTCGTCCGCGAGCTGGGTCACCTGCGTCTGGATGTCGGTCCGCGAGTTCGCGTTGTTCGTGTCGTTCGCGGCCTGGACACCCAGGTTGCGGACGGTCTGCAGGATGGACGACACCTGCGAGAGCGCGCCGGACGCGGTCTGGATGAGGTTGATGCCGTCGGCGGTGTTCTGGCTGGCCTGGGTGAGGCCGCCGGTCTGCGACTGGAAGCCCTGCGAGATCGCGAGGCCGGCCGGGTCGTCGGCCGCCGTGTTGATCTTCGAACCGGTCGAGAGCTTCTGCATCGAGCTCTGCAGAGCGGTGTCGTTGGTGTTGAGGTTGTCGAGCACCATCTGCGCGGACAGGTTGGTGTTGATGGTCATTGCCATTGTGGGGGTTCCTCCGTGAAGGGCTGGGTTTCACCGCCCATCCGTGGGTCGGCACCGAACCCATATCGGCGGTACCCCCACGCCCGTAGTCGAGTTGCGAAGAAATTCCTCCGGCTGCGCTTTTCGCCAGTGCTGGTCGGCTGAAATTGCCGGGAGCTGGTGCGGGGCCGCGACCCCACAGCCGGTGTCGGGGCGGGTCGTCGGCGGCGGCGACCGGGCCGCACCAGACCTGCAGTTTGGTTCCCGAGTGGAAGCGAGAGTCGGTGTCCGCGCGCGGGCCCGACTCGCTGGCGGGTGGTCAGAGAGCGTTGCGGATGCCGGGTGTCGGGTCGAGGGCGTGCGGGCCGGCGTACGCCTCCGCGGTGACCTGGATGCGCGCGTGTTCGGCTTCGAGCTCTGCGTTCACGACCGCCATCTGCCCGGTGCGGGACAGCGCGGCGTAGCGGGCTGCGCGGCGGCGGTCCTGCACGACGAGGGTGGTGATGAGCGCTGCGATGGCGGCGGCGACGATGACGGGTGCGAGCATGGTGGTCTCCTGAACGGGGCGCCTTCCGAGCCTTGTGGGTTCGGTTGGCTGTGTGGCTTGTACCAGGAGATGTATGCGGCGGCCGGCCCGCAGTCACGACGGCGGCCGCCGCAACCCGGTTACGCGGTGACGCTGTTCCCGGCGCTGTACTCGCCGAGCTGCCGGAGGTACTGACCGCGCTTGGTCTTCTCCTTCACCGGGGCGACGTCGTGTCCGGGGACGCCGTCGAAGTGCATCGACCAGCCGTCGCGGAGGAACCGGACCGCTTCGTTGCGGGCCTGCGACACCGACACGTGGGTGATGCCGAGCTCGTCGGCGACGTCCTGGACTCGCTTGTCCTCGAAGAACAGGCGGGTGACGATGAACCGCAGCCGGTCGGGGAGGTTCTCCACCGCGGCGCGGAGGAACCGGTCACGTTCCTGGTTCTCCGCGCTTTCCTCCGGACTGATGACCTGGGACACCAGACCGAAGTCCTCCGACAGTGGCACCGGCGCGCCGACGTTGCTGCCCTTGATGTCGCGGATGGTGTCCGCGCCGACGCCGAGGATGTTGCCGAGCTCGTCGTTGGTTGGGGTGCGGCCGAGGGTGCTGGTGAGCTGTTCGGTGACGACACCGAGTTCGGTCAGCTTCTTCCGGTTCCCTCGGGACGCCCAGTCCTTGCTGCGGAGCTCGTCAGCGAGAGCGCCGTTGATGCGGATGCGGGCGTAGGCGTCGAACGGGACGCCGCGGTCCGGGTCGTAGGAGCGGGACGCTTTCACCAGGGCGAACTGGCCAGCTGACGCCAGTTCGCTGCGGTCAAGGTTCGTTGCCTTCGCGCAGAGGTCGGAGACGATGTAGCCGACCAGCGGCAGGTGGTCGGTGACGAGCAGGTCACGGTCGTGCGTGTTCACGGAATCCTTCACGGGGTGGTGCGCGGTGCGCGGGTCGAACAGGGCGAGCACCGGGGTTCCTCCCCTGGTTTCGTCTGCCGGCCAGTGCCTGCGGCGGGTTCCCCGTCAGCGGCTTCCCGTTCCGTCGAAGAAGCCGCCTACCGAGCCGCAGGCTGTGCCGATGAGGACCTATGCGGCGAACACGACCGCACCCGACGACCTGATCGCCAAGGAGACCCGATGGGCGCCAACGAGCTATCCGCCGCACTGTGGCGGCAGCGTGAAGTGCTGGACCTTCTGCTGTTCAAGTACGAGGAGGAGCACCTGCTTCTCGCCGCAGGGAAGTCCCGCTGGATCCCGCAGGCGACCCGCGAAATCGAAACCGTCGTCGACCAGCTGCGGACTGCGGCGCTGCGCACCTCCCTCGCGATGGCGACCGTCGGCGAGGAGTGGGGGTTCCCGGAGGACGGCAAGCTCGGTGATGTCGTCACCGCAGCACCGACGGAGGCGTGGAAGGACATCTTCGGCAAGCACCGTGACGCGCTGAAGGAGCAGACCCACCACATCCGGCAGCTGCGGGACACCAACGACCAGCTGCTGCGTCAGGCGCTCCGGTCAACGCAGGAGATGCTCAGCGCCCTCAGCACCCCCGCGGACACGTACACCGCCGACGGCGGCAGCGACCGCAGCACCGCGTCGCCGGCGCTCGTCGACACGAAGGCGTAACCGATGGCAGGCACCTTCTCCGGCATCCAGTCCGCCTACTCCGGCCTCACTGCAGCGCAGACCGCGCTGAACGTCGTCGGTCAGAACATCGACAACGCATCCACCGCCGGCTACGTCCGCCAGCGGGTGGAGCAGACCGCCGTCGGCTCCCCCGCCCAGGTCGGCCTGGCTGGCGGGACGACGCAGGCAGGTCAGGGTGTGCTGGTCACCGCCATCAGCAACCTGTCCTCGGTGTTCCTCGACTCCCAGGTCCGCGCCGCATCCGCCGCGAACTCCTACACCGGCGCTCGCGCCACCGGGTACACCAGCGTTGAAACGGCGCTCGGGGAACCCAGCGACGACGCGCTGTCCAGCCAGATGAACTCGTTCTGGTCCGCGTGGAGCGACGTGTCGAACCAGCCCGGCAACGACGCGCCCGTCGGAGCGCTCCTCGGGCAGGCGCAGACCCTCACCACCCAGATCGGTGACGCGTACCGGTCCATGCAGATCGGCTGGTCGAACACCTACCAGAGCGCCGGCACCGAAGTGGACCAGCTGAACGCCCTCACCAGCCAGGTCGCCACCCTCAACGGTCAGATCCGCAGCACCATCGCCTCCGGGAACAACGCCAACGAGCTCACCGACGAACGCTCCCAGCTCGCCGCGCAAATCTCCGCCCTGGCCGGAGGGTCCGTCGCCCAGAACTCCGACAACACCATCAACATCACCATCGGCGGCAGCAACGTCGTCGACGGCACCAACGCCCGACAGGTCAGCCTCTCCGGCGCAGACACCCTCGAGAACGCGTCCGCTAACCCGGTGACCATCACCTGGTCCGACCAGGTCGGCGGCGCACCGCTGTCCCTCACCGGCGGCAGCATCGCCGGGAACCTCAGCCTCCTCGCCGGCGCGAACCCCGCCGGCACCGGCGGCGCGTACGCGCAAGCAGCGGACGCGTTGAACACCCTCGCCACGAGCATCGCCACCAGCGTCAACGCCGTCTCCGAAACCGGCGCCACCGCCAACGGAACAACCGGCACCGACTTCTTCTCCCTCACCGCCGGGCAGCCCGCCGCGCTCAGCATCTCCGTCATCCCCACCAACGCAGACGGTGTCGCTGTTGGCACGCCCGGTGCAGGAGCGAACGACGGCAGCGTCGCCGACCAGATCAGCCAAATCGGCACCGGCGCCACCTCACCGAGCAACCAGTGGTCCACCTACGTCGTCAGCCTCGGCACCCAGTCGTCGGTGGAAACCCAGCAGTCCACCCTCGCCACCACCACGTACAACTCCGCGGTCACCTCCCAGCAATCGCAGGAAGGGGTGGACCTCGACGAGGAGAGCATGAACCTCCTCGAAGCGCAGCACGCATACCAGGGTGCCGCCCGCGTGATGACCGCGATGGACCAGATGCTCGACCAGCTCATCAACCACACCGGAACGGTAGGAATCTCCTGATGTCCATGCGAGTGACGAACTCGATGCAGCTGCTGCAGTCCGAGTGGAACATCCAGTCGTCGAAGGCGTCCCTGGCGACCCTGGACAACGAAGCGTCCAGCGGCGTGAAGCTGAACCTGCCCTCCGACGACCCGACCGGAACCGCGAACCTCCTCGGCATCAAGCAGCAGCAGGCGCAGAACACCCAGTACCAGCGGAACGCCGCGGACGGGTCGGGATGGCTCCGCACCCTCGACACCACCCTCACGTCCGTGGAAACCGACGTGCAGAAGCTCCGGAACCTCACCGTCGAAGCGGCGAACGGCACCAACAGCACCTCCTCCGACACCGCGCTGTCCGACCAGATGCAAGCGGTGAAGTCGGACCTGCTGTCCCTGGCGAACACCCAGTACCAGGGCCGCACCGTGTTCGCCGGCACCTCCGACGCCGGCGTCGCCTTCAACAGCAGCGACTACTCCTTCACCGGCTCCAACACCGGAACCGTCGAGCGACGCATCAACGCGACCACCACCGTGCAGGTCGACGCCAACCGGTCGCAGATCTTCGGCTCCGGGTCGAACAGCCTGTTCTCCCTCATCGACCAGATCAGCACCGCAACCGCCACCGGCGGCGACGTCAGCTCCTACCTCAGCAGCATCGACACGTACGAGAAGAACGTCCTCGGCGCCCACTCCACCGTCGGCGCGAACCAGAACCGTCTCAACGCCGCCACCGCATCCATCAGCACCAACCAGACCGCGCTGACCTCCGCCCGCTCCAGCATCGAAAACGTTGACACCGCGCAGGTCATCGTCCAGCTCGAGAACCAGCAGAACACCTACCAGATGGCGCTCCAAGTCACAGCGCAGTCATCCCAGAAGACCCTCATGGACTACCTGTCCTGACCAGCCCGAAAGGCACCCCGATGACCACCACCGCACTCACATTCCCCACCCCCATCGCCGGCCTCAGCCCCCTCCGCGACTACACCCTTGCTCCGGTGCCCGACACCGACGGCGTGTACGCCCTGCAGAGCGTGGACCGCCCCGAGATCCGGTTCCACATCCTCAACGCCGCCACCCACATCCCCGCATACCAGCCGCTGCCGAACACCGACGACCTCGACGTGTTCGTCATCGTCACCGCACAGCGCGGCCACGACCGCCTCCACGTCAACCTCCTCGCCCCCATCGTCGTGAACCGCACCGCCGGCACCGCCGAGCAGGTCATCCTCCCCGACCCCGACCGGTACCCCCTCGACGTGCCCCTCACCGACCTCATCGCCGCGTAACCGAAACGGGGAGCGGGGCGCCGACGAGCATCGCTCAGCAGCGGTAGCCTCAGGCCATGACGGACCCGAGTGTCAACCGCCGCTTCAACGACTGGCTCCTCGGGCACCCGAAACCCTGGCAAGCGGCCCTGTCGTGCGTCATCTGCATCGGGTGGGGCGTCGTCGCGATCCTCGACAAGAGCGTGTTCATCGCCTCCGTCGCCGCCATCGCGTTCGTCCGCGCGGCGCTGCAAATCACCGGCGTTCTCCGCGACCAAAGAAACCACACCGGGCACTACGCGCCGAAGACGGCAGCCACACTCGGGGAGTCAGGCGGGACCGTCGCGGCCGACGGTGACCCACACCAGGAGCAACGGTGAGCAACCAGCAGCCGCGAACCTTCGCGGAGAAAACCCGTCCTTGGCTTGCGGGCATATGGCTACTGCTCGGCGCGCTGTGGCTCGTGGACGCCGTCCTCACTCCGACCATCTTCCACATTGTGGAGGCGAGTTTCTGGCTCGTTGGCGGAGGCGTCTACGTCACCGTCGCTCTACTGGAACGGAAGAAGTCGGGCAGACGCCAGGAAGCGCCGGCAGCCCACGAAACCAGAGCGCAGCGGGAACCGCAGTGATGGACGAACCACCCGAGTTGCCGCCCCGGTCGCCTGAGGAGCTCCGCCAGTTGCGGAGGTGGATCTGGGTGGTCTGGATCGGGACGGGCGTCTTCGTGGTCGCCCAGGCCCTCGTCGTCCCGATCATCCTGAACTACGTCCTGATCGCAGTATGGCTGCTCGCCAGCATCGCTCAACTCATCGTGAAGTTCCGCCAACGGAGAAAGGGTGCGGGCCCGAAACAGAGCCGCTGACACGAGCGGCGGTCGTGCGCTAGTGCCTTCGGCCGAGCTTGAAGAAGCAGAGCTCGAGGACGACATCACCGGTCACGCCGGGTCGCCCCACTCGCCGACGGGTACGTCACATCGACATCGACCACGACAGCCCCCGAAGGTAGGGCTCGGCGTCACCGCGTCACCCGGGCTGTGCACCGCCGCGCACGTGACCGTTGTGACCATCATCCGAAAGCGCGACATCGGCGGTGTGCCCAACGACACTCGGTTCGGCGAACGCCGACGAGCCGGTGACGAAGTGACGCTAGTTGCTGCCGAAGCGACCACAGACCCAACCTTCGAGGAGGGCTTCGACCGCGTCTTGGCGTATGTGGCAACACACGGAACAGCGAGTGTTCCGCAGCTGTACGTCGAACCGGACGGGTACCCGACGGGGATGTTCGTCGCGAATCTCCGGAAACGACACGCCAGAGGAAGCCGCATCGACCCGTCCCAACTTCAACGGCTCGAGGCGCTTCCAGGCTGGGTGTGGAACGCCAAGGAAGCGAAGTACCAGGCGGCTCTCAACCACTTGCGGCGGTACGTCGCGAAGACCGGTTCCGTGAAGATGCCACCCCAGTACACAACCGACGACGGATTCAAACTCGGCAGCTGGGTCGAAGACCAGCGTGCAGCGCTGACAGCTCAGAAAAGCCAGAAACGCAAGATGACCCCGGAACGAAAAGCGGAGCTGGAGGTGCTCCCCGGTTGGGTGTGGGCTTCCAACGAAGAGCCGCTAACAGCCGAGTTCGTTCCGCAGAAGGACTCATTCGAACGCGGGCTTGAACTGATGCGCGAGTACATCGCCAAACACGGCAACGCCGACGTCCCCAACAGTTACAACCGGCCGTCCGACGTGTTCAATCTCGGCATCTGGGCGAAGAACCAACGCGCCGCCACCAAGCCGGGGTCGCAGCGACCGATGACAGCTGAGCACCGCGCGGCGCTCGAAGCGCTCCCCAGTTGGTCCTCCAGCCTCCGCTGGACCAAGGCCACCGAACCGGCCCCCCAGCCGGATCAGACCTGACCTCAGAACGCCTGCTTGTCGTATCCGTTCGGCTTCGTGTGGAACGGATTCTCCCACTCCAAGCCGGCGGCGACGGCGCGGGTGAGGGATTCCAGGCCGAGGCCGAAGTAGCAGAAGCCGTGCTCGACAGTGGCCTGCTGGTTCGGGAGGAGGCACACGAGACGCCAGTTGAACAGCGTTCTCCAGACCTCGATGACGTACTCGTCGGTGGCTTTCACTCGCCAGCCGTTGTCGATGCGTTCCAGCTGCTGCCCGCCGGCAGCCGCAGTGACGACGTCCTCGTTCGCGGCGCCACGGCGGTGCAGCGCGCCGCGGAGGGCACCTTCGGCGCGGGCGGCAGCGTCACGCCATCCCGGGCAGTGAGCAACCCAGCCGGGGCGTCAGAGTTCTGCCTTCGGGAGAACGTGCCGTTGGAAGCGCGAGGATGATCCGACGAGAGAAACGCAGCCATGACAAGCATGTGCGCGGGCGCTAGTCGTCCCCGAGGTGCACGTCCGACTCGGGCCGTTCAAGGCCGGTGAACTGTCCGCCGCTGCCCTTCGGAGAGCCTGTGGGTCGGCGTCCCTGCTTCGGAGATGGCGTCGGGCGCTGTGCTCGAGGTGCCGGCGGGGGACCTTGGACGAGACAGCGGCGGACAGCTTCGCGCAGCGGGTGCAGGTCGCCGTGTGCTGCCGCACGTGACACGGCGATGTTCTCCTCGGGTGTGAGAAGCGTGAGGTCCACCTCGTGGCCTGCAGCTTTGCTGAGCTGCCGCCAGAACAGTCTCTGCGTGCGCCCGTTCCCTTCGCGGAACGGATGGAGGAAGTTGACCTCCTCGAAGTGCTCGGCGAGTGCGTCGATGAAGTCGTCCTCCGCGAGGTTCCGGAGATTGTTGGCCTCCGCGAGGTGCCGAAACGCGAACCCGGAGCGCAGCAATGCGACGGGCGCGAAGTGGTCACCACCCTTACTGATCTCCACCGTCCGAAAGTGCCCTGCCCAGTCGTAGACGTCCTGAAACAGGCGGCGGTGGATCTCCCGCAGATGCTGTTCATCGCCCGTCGGACGGACGGGGTCCAGCTTCAGTTCCGCGTAGCGCGCGAGCGCCAAGTTCGCTTCGAGCCGGTCGAGCTCTTCCTGGGTTCGAGCGCCTACGAGGTTACGGAGCACACCGGTCCCCGGGTCGACATACGGGTCAGCGAACTCAGGCACGCACGATCTGTGCGCGGGCTGCCTCGATGAGCCCCGCGATGTCGAGTTCGCCGGCGATGAACCGCTCGGTCTGCTCGAGGTACGAAGGTGACGGCGCGAGCCCCTCGAGCGCCAACGTCCGCACGCCCTCGTCGATGATCTCCCGCCGGCGGGCGCTCTCCTCTGCACTGATGCGCAGCGGCGGGGTCGAAGTCATGGTCACGATGGTAGTTCTCGGCTTTCTTGAACAGTTCGTAGTCGGCGCCGCCTGTTCCCAGCGCGTAGTAGGGCTCCGGTTAGGAGCAGTGGCCGCTGCTGTGGCTGCCGAACAGCCACCAGGTGTTCCCGCCGCCGCCGCTTCCGCCGCCATGTCCGCCGGATCCGCTGCCGCCGTCGTCTCCTCCGTCATCGCTTCCGCCGCCGTGCGGGGCGACCGGTTCCTCCGGTGCGATGTGCGGTTCGACGGGCACTTCAACGAACGCTGGTCGGATGAACACGGACGACGTCACGGATGGTGTCGGTGACGGGGACTTCGATGCGCAGCCGGACCCGCATGCGGACAGGGACAGCGCGGCAACCACAGCGACCACTGTCGTCAGCGCGGCACGGCGCAGGAGTCGGTCACGCATCGACGGTCTCCCCCACGTTCGCTGCGTTCCGTCGGAGAGTCGCATCGGAGTCGAGCCCCGCCTCCTGCGCGGCTCGCTGCTTCTCCGGCGACTGGTACTGACGGTGCATAAGCGGCTCCTTCATGGCTGTGCGTGGCACCGACGGTGACTCTAGGCGCGGGCGGAACATCCACCTAGGCAGTGGCGTCGGAGTAACCGCGGACGAAACCGGCGTGTTCCTCCAGGGAGAAGGCGGACTGGAAGCGGACGAACAGCTGGGCACTGTCCACCGACACGAGCCGACATAAGCCTCGTCTATCCAGTTCACGAACAGCTGCTGGGTGACATTGCGTCGGTTCCGCAAGCGGTCCTAGCGTCGCTGGTGTCGGGTTGTCGCAGCAGCTTCGTCGTCACGATGCTTCCCGCGGTTTGCGAGACGCTGGCGCAGCGGAGTCACCCGACGTGAGATGAGGTTCGAAACCTAGGTGAGGCCGGTCCGATGACCGCCATGTCGACGTTCCTCCCCACAGGTCCTATGTTCGACGGCCCGCCGCGGAACCCGATCACCGCCATCGTCGGCGAATGGAGATGGGGCCGGGCGGCTCACCCCGCAAGCGAAGGTCGTGTGTGATGCCGTCGTACTCGCCACCACAACAGCAGCCTCGTTCTTCAGCAGAGTGGCACCGGCATGGGATGCGAAGCCCGGCCGAACTGGAAGCCCTCGTCGCGGTTCGTCTCGGCTCAACGCGGGAGCCCACGTACGCAGACTTCCTCCAGACGTAACCCAACGACCGGACCAGCAAACCGTGACGTACCGCACCGTCGCATCCCGAGCCGCTTGGTTGTTTCTCCACGACGACACTGCCCGACCGCGGCGACTCACCCTCAGGCGCTTCTTTCGAAGAGTCGAGCTTCGCCACGCCGGTGAGTGATGCTAGCTTTCTGTCGCGGTCGACCCGTCCGCGGTTCCCACCCCAAAGCCGACCGCAACCGCGACCGCGACCGCCTCGGGCAGTACTGCTGATGAGCTCGCGTTCACGGGCACGTCGGTGCTCCCGGGCTTCCTGGCGGCGTTGCTGCTGCTAGCCGCCGGCGTCGGCATCCGCGTCACCACTCCCCGGAGTCGTCGCAGGTAGCGGCCCGTCGTCACGGGACGTGCCCCGAACTGCGGCGCGGACTCATCGTGCCGCGCGTTCCTCCGGCGGGAGCGCCGCCCACTCCTCGGCAGCGTCGAGGATAACCTGCAGCGTTTCGACGTCGTCTTCCCATTCCGGGTCGAACCACGTCGACAGCCAGCCGGTGTGCTCGAGAGCTGGAGTGAGCAGTTCATGCGGGACGGACGCCATCGCCGCGGTGAACGGTTCGGCGGCGAGGCGTCCACTGAGCAGCATCGTGACCATGCTGTCGATGAAGCTCCGCTGCCCGAGCGCGGTCGACCGGTCCGGGGTGAGACGCAGCTCTTCGACTGCTGCCGCGAAATGCTCGGACAACCGGGTGGGGTTCTCGCTCGCAGGCAGGCCCGCAAGGTACGCCAGCGACTGAGAGTCAGCGCCGGCGACGAGGGCGTGCGCGGCAAGCATCGGCAGTGCACTCGGATGCAGTGGTGCGAAGTCCGTTAGCAACGCAGCCTCCCGCAACGCTGTCAACGTGTCCGGGCCGTCGCCGGGCACCCCTGCAGTCAGCGACCCCAGGTTTGGTCGCTTCACCACGCCACCGGACGTAGAGAACGGCAGCTCCACCACAGTGAGGAGCCCGTCGGCCACCCACAGCGTCACGCCCTGACCGGCGATGGCACCAGCGGCGAACCCGACCACGTCCAGCGGACCATCCTGGACCGTGGCACGAGTAGCCCGCGTCACGTCGACGGTCACGCTGACGCAGTCCTCACCGATGAGCGTCACCGCAATCATGTGGTCGAGCTGCGGCAGGAGCGCCCGCTCCTGCGGGTCAGTGGCAGCGAGCAGGATCCGTCGGCACAGCTGCTGCACGTACGGCACATCCAGCTGCGGCTCCGGCCGCTCCGGCGCTTCCCATAGCTGCGGCGCCGCGGCGTCCGATGAGCGGAATCGGCGATGCCGCGCCCACATGCCGCCAGCACCCGCGCAGACCAGAACGAACGCGTACGTCGCAAGGCCCACCACGTCACCGTCCACAGGCAAGATCCTTGCATTCGCCGCTCCGCCGTCACTCCAACGTCGGCGAGATGGTTATGCGCGGAGCATGAGCCTCACCGTTAGTGGTGCGCGACCGCGATGACGACGATGAACGCCACCACGAACGGTGCGGAGCCCCACACTGTCCACTTTAACGCGTTCTTCCCACGGGGTGACTTCGGGACCCACCCGCCACCGGGACCTGCAGGAATCGACATGCGCTCAACCTAGCGCCCCGCCAGAGGGCTTGCCCGCCGCTCAGAGTCGATGCGCTCCCATCCGGCCGTCGGGTCAAGCGGCCTGCCCAGCTGCAGCCTTCCGTGCGTCCATGTCGATTGCGTTAGTGGAGGCGAGGCGGAGGAACTCCTCCGGAATGGTGCATTCGACGGGGATGACGCGGCCTGCGAGGTCGGAGTACATCCACACCGACCCGCGAAGCACACGGCGCGTGGCCGGGTCGCGGAGCGCTTTCATGGAGTTCCAGTTCGGTGCAGCGTTGTCGTCACGGCCGTAGGAGTCCATCGTCGCCGGGGAGGTAATCCGCTTCATCCGGTCGTCGGTCGCCTCGATGTTGAACAGGTCCAGGGCCGCTTTCGCTTCCACCGGGTCAGAGATAGGGCCGACGAAGCCGCGGGAGATGAACCCGGCCAGGCCTGCGCGTTGGGCGCCAGAGATGTCCTGACTGAACAGAATCGGCAGCACGCGTTGGGACCGGGCGAGCCGGCCGAGGCGCTCCACTTCCTTCGGGTCGGAGTTGAGGATCGTCCACGCCTCGTCCTGCATGATGATGCCGTCCCGACCGGTCAACGCGGTCGACGCCCCGAAGATCATCATCCGCACCAACGCCAGCGACACCCGCTGCGGGATGTCCAGCCGTTCGTGCGGAGTACCCGGGGACGGCAGGTTCAGGTGCGAGTTGCCGACCTTGATGAGGGTGATGCCGTCGTGGATGCGGAGCGCCTGCGTGCTCGGGTTGAAGCCGACCATGGCGCGGAACTGGCTCGACGCTTGCGCGAGTTCGACGATGCTCTGGAACAGCTGTCGCCAGGCGACGTTGCTCGGATTCGACTGCACCGCGATCCCCAGCGCCTGCCCGATGCATGTCGCACCGTGGCCGACCCCGTAGTTCAACGCGGCGATGAGCGGCACCTCCATGTTCGCCCGCTCGTTGCCGAACGGGTTCACGCTGAGGATCATCGACGCCGCCATCTCCACACCGTCCTGACGGGTGATGGCGAACCGGAGCGGATCCAGCACACCGTCCGCGGAGATGAAGTCATCCAGCGACGCCGTCTGACCACCAGACAGAGCAGTAGCGCCAGAGTGGTCCGAACCGGTGTTGTGCGTCGGGATGTACCCGCCAGCGAGGTACGTGTGGTCCTCCTCAGCCACCCGGATGCAGCGAGCCGGCTCCGACGCGATGGGCGTGATGGAGACGATGTAGTGCTGTGAGGAACGCGGTGTCGTCGTGCCTGCTAGTCGCTCGAGCTTCCGCGGCAGGCGGAACACCGGCTTCTCGGTGCGGAAGGTCACCACCCACTGGCGACCAACAACGCGTACCCGCTTCTCCCCCGCGCTGTTGGGGTCGGGCTCGCTGATGGTGGCGTTCCCCTCCCAGATGGTGGCCTTGATACCGAGGCTGCGCACCACCTCGAGCAGGTCCCGGGCCAGCGCCTCATTGGTGAGGCTGATGCGAGCATCCCCTCGCGTCTTCACTGTGCCGTCCGTGTCCATGAGGCCCTGGACGAGGGCGAGTCGCTGCTCGACGGACGCAGTCCGGTAGTCGACGGGGATGTGCTTGTTGGAGAGCACGTTGAGTTCCCGGAGCTGCGTGATGAGGGCATGGTTCGTGACGGGGCTTCGCGTGGCGACACCGCGGTAGACCTTGTTCTGCTCGCGGGAACAATCCGGGCGCACCAGGCGGTCCCTGTCGTCCCCGCTGTACCGTCTGCGTTCGCTGTCATGCCCGCGCGGGCACAGCGCTTCGTCCCGCCCGAAGTAGAACTCTGCGAGATGCGTGTCTGTGCGCGTCAGCGCAGGCCAAATCGCGCGATACTGCGCCTCGAAGAAGTTCGCGTCGCCGAAGCCGGACACGATCTGTCCGGCCTTGCTGGTGCCGTCCCCCAGCCAAGCACCGAGCAAGTACGGGTCGACGAGGAGCTCCTTCTCCGGGTACTGAACGGCTCCGGCGAGGGGCACCGAGAACTTGGACTGCCCGGTGGTCGTCTTGACGCCCTCTTCGATGAGTTGCGCAGTGGTGAGGTCGCGGAGCTGGCTGTCCATGCCGCCGCGTCCCTCACGGATACGCCGGCGGCCCTTCGCGTCGGTGACGACCCAGCGGTGCTGCCCGTCTGCCTTGATGATTTGCCCGTCGTCGAACTTCACCTCGTAGAGGTCGGACTGCTCGAACAGGGGGCTGAGCGCGGTGATGGTGGTTGGGCGGCCGTGTCGGTCGAACACCTGGTCGCCGACGCGGAGGTCACCGTTCTTCCGCCACCCGGACGGGGTTGGGATGGGCGTGTCAAGCGACAACGCCTTCGGGTCGATGATGACCACTGGTCGGCCCATGCGGGCGAACTGGTCGGCGAGCCAGAGCATCATCATCGACTTGCCGGCGCCGGATGCGGCGGCCACAACGCAGATGGGGGTGCTGTCTTCCTTGGCGATGGCGGTCGGGGACAGCAGCGCCGGCTGCCGGTCCCGTTCCGTAAACCCGACGATGGCTCCTTCACGGTCGCCGACGGTGCTGAGGGACGGCAGACCGGAGTACGCGACAGCGGTGTCGGGAAGGTCGTGCCGGTTCGGGTTCGCGCGAACCTTCGAGGCGAGCATCGATTCCGCCCACGCGGACTTCTGTCGGTACAGCATCGAGTTCATCGTGACCTGCATCCCCGACAGTTCGGAGACGTCGTCGAGCTTCCCGTCGAACGCCATCAGCACGGATGTGTCCACGAGGGTTGCCGGGCCGCCGGAGGCGTACGCGTTCTCGACGTTGGCGAGGTTCTCGATCTTCTCCTCGAGCTCCGCCTTGTCCATCTTCTGCTCGCGGTACCGCTCCTGCTGGTCGTCCATGTTCTGCTTCCGGTTTCGGCGCAGCTCACCACGGGTGACGACGGCAGGTTCCACGAGACCGCGGATGGAGATGATGGCAGCGTCGGCGGTGACGTAGTCAGCGATCCACTGCGCCGAGCGTTCCCCGGCATTGACGTACGGCAGGTCGATGTCCTGCACTGAGGTGAACGAGATGGCGCTGGTTCCCGCCAGCGGCGGCCACTGGTCGCAGTTGTCGGCGCCGAGCTGCTGCGCGAGAGCGACCGCTTCCGCAGAGGAGAACACGTGCAGGTGGTCGGCGTGGAACAGGGTTGGGGTGTCCGGGAACTCCCCGCGGTTCCACCAGGAGTTCGCGAGCTTGAAGTCCTTCTTCGTCATCTCCGTCAGACCGGCGCGGCTGAGGGCGCCGCTGACCGCGTTGTAATCCCGGTCGTAGTCGGACATGGGGGTGCCGCCGCTGACGAGTGTTTCGGTGACCGAGTCGATGGCGGCGCGGAACCCGCCGGTGCCGATGCTGGAGTCAAGCTTCACCCCGAACAGCAGCAGCCGTGAGTAGGTGATGGTGTTCGGGAACTGCTCGGCGAGGTACCCGCCGATGGGGCCCTCAGCGGGTCGGAACTGGGTGGGGATGTTCACCAGCAGCAGATGGGTGTCCCGGTAGGCGCTGCGTGCGAGACCGCGACGGTTCGCGCGGACGTTCGTCATCGCCGCGAGTTCCTCGTACGCGTTGACGATGGGTTGCGCGGCGCGGAGGGCATGGTCGGTGGTCTTCGCTTCGGTGACCGGCGCCAGCGGCACCTTGCGGTACAGCCAGACGCTGTTGTCGATGCCGACGAGACGGCCGTCGCGGGTGCGGCCGGCGACCATTGTCGGGTAGTCAGGGCTGGTGTTCGCCATGGGCTGTCCTTGCTCGCGGAGCGGATGAGCTGCAGGGGGTGGGAGTCGGGTGCTGTGGCCGGCCTGCACCTGAGCACATGCGGCTAAAGCGGACCGGTGGGCACGTGCCGGTCAGCCGCCGGTTGTTGCCGAGTCCGCTGCGGCCGCCGGCGCTGGGGTGCTGCCATTGGACGGCTGCCCGCTGATGCCGACTAGTGCGTTCTGGTACGGCTGCAGCGTCGGCCCGCTGCCGGGGCTTCCCCATGCGGTGACGACGGGAGCGGCGGTGTTTGCCTGCTGCACGAGCAGGTCGTACGTCACCGACGGCAGCGTGTCCTGCTCCTGTCCGGGCGCTGGCGCCGGGTTCCCCTTCCACTGCAGGTACAAGGTGACGCGCACCAGCTGCTTGCTGCTGCGTTTCCCGTTCCCGGCGATGTTCGCCGTCGGGGACCCGAAGTCGTACGCGGCCGCGTCAATGGTCGCGGTGACGCTGGAGACGTTGTTCAGGGTCTGGTAGGTGTGCTTGGAGACCTTGTCCTGCACGGCAAGGCGAAGGTCGTCGGAGGATCCCTTCGCGAATGCGTCGGCCCACAGCTTCACCGTCTGCGACACCGCGGATGACGCCGACGAGTCGTACAAGCCTGGCCAGGTGCCGGACGCGTTCGAGGTTTCCGACGTGATCTGTGTCGTGTCCGCGGCAGGTTCCGGTAGCAGCGACGGGCCGGCGAGGACCGCAGCGCCGTACGTCTTGTTCACTGCCACTTCCACGTCTACCGCGTACGTCTGCCCGAGCCCGTCCTGCACCGTGAAGTGCTGCATCTCCGTCGTGTACGCCGCGGACACCACGGTGACCTTCCCGTTGGAGTCCTTCGGGTTCGCCGGCTTCTTCACGATGGACTGCCCGTCGTAGGACAGGATCTGCCCCTTCCCGGCAACCGGCGACGGGCTGCTGGCAAGCCACTGCTGCACGGCGACCGTCGCGGCAGTGCGCCCCTTCACATCAACGACTGCGGCGGCGGAGGTGTGCGAGGCCCCGGACCCGTGATTGTTCACTGCGGAGCTCCACGCCATCAACAACGCCAACGGCAGCAGGAACACGCTGGAGAACACCCAGATGCGGAAGAACCGCTGACGTCGCTCCAGCTTCCGGGTCGGCGTCACGCGGGCGCGAGGGACGTCCTCGGCTTCGTCGAGCCAGTTCGAGAGCGGGTCGTTCTTCTTCTTCGCCATCGGCTTTCACAAAAGGTTCGGGATGGAGCCGCGTCGGGACGGCGGAACGGTCACACGGAAACGATGCGGCGACGCCGCAGCGGCGTCACTTCGAACGGAGCAACGCCACCGCCGCGTCCACACGGCCGCGGATGGCTGCGGAGTCCCCGGCGTGCAGCGCCCGAACCAACGCGATGGCAGCCTTCGGGTCCGACGACGGCATCTCACCGGACACACCGTCCAACCCCGCGAGGAGCTTCCACACCGCGCGGAGACGCGCCCGGCCCAACGCGGTGGCGGTGACACCGGCTTCCAACGCGTCCGCGTCGAGGATGGTCTTCAGGTCGTTGACGACCTGCAGGTCGCGGGCGTTCGCGGTGATGATGGCGACGGTCAGGTCAGCGGTGTTCGCCGCGTTCACCCCGAGGATGCTCGCTGCGACCTGCACCAGACCCGGCTCCGACGCCTGCACCTCGAGGACCTTCGCGACAGCCTTCCGGACCAGGGCCCGCTCACGAGCGGCAGCCCGGCGAGGAGCGGTGAGACGACGACGCGCGTCCTCCTCGTCATCGTCATCATGGTCGTCGGCGTCGTGCGCTTCGTACGGCTTCTCGTCGTCGAGGGTGATGCTGCCGTCCCGAGCGTCGGTGACATCCGCCCACGGGTCGTCGTACACCGTGAACGCCTCATCGTTCAACGCCGCCGCATCCAACGCCGACAGCGGCGGAACCTCCGGAGCCGGAGCAGACGCAGGCTGCGGGGCGGGGAGCTCGGGCGCCGGCGCAGGGGTGGCGACCGGCGCGGGCGCAGCGGCGGCCGCCGGCACGGGCGCGGGAGCAGGGGTGGGGACAGCCGGAGGTGCCGCGGGGGCCGCGGCAGGCGCGAGAACGGTCGGAGCGGACGGCTGCGGCACAGCGGCAGGAACCGGAGGACGCTCAGCCGCAGCCGCAGCCGGGGCCGGGGCCGCCGACGGAACAGCAGCAGGCACACGCGGAACCGCCGGCGGCGGCGGGGTCGCCCCCGCGGCAGGAACAGCGAGCGGCACCGACGGAACCGCCGGCGGAACCGCAGGCGGCACATAGGCGCCACGCTCAGCGCGAGCAGCCGCGCGGGTCAGGTGCTGTTCCGGCGTGATGTTCTGGTCGGTCAAGGCGGTACTCCTGCGTCGCTCGGGAAGCGCCCCGAGACAACGGGGCTCCCCCATCTATGCGGCGAACACCGCCCGAGCCGCAGCAGTGACGGGCCGCGCGAGCAGGCCGATAGGTTCTCCATGTGCAGCGAGAAAAGGTGCGACGGCGTCTGCGGAAGGCCGTCGGCGGCGACCACCTCGTCCTCGTTCAGCGAAAGACAGAACGAGGTGTCTTCTACACCGGTTTCGTCCTCGCGCTGGGACGGAAGTGGGTGCTGCTCGCTCGGACCATCGACGGTGGCCTGTTCAACGGCTACATCGCCTTCCGACTCACCGACATCGCGTCCGTGCGTCCGGACTCGACGTTCGAGTCCCGCGCCGCTCGGCTTCGCCCGGAATGGCCGCCGTCGTTCCCCCGAACGCTCGACACCGTCAACCTCGACACCACCGCCGGCGCACTCCGCACCATCCCCGCAAACGGTGAGCTCGTCGGCGTTCAGTCCAACCACCGCTACGACGCCTTGTGGATCGGTGTCATCCACGCCGTCACCCGCCACTGGGTGTACCTCCACGAAGTCCGGCCCGACGCGACCTGGCACGACCACGCCGCCGGCCGACGCCTCCGACGGCTGACCGTCATCGAGACGGACGGGCACTACATCCGCGGAATCCGGTCCGTCGCCGACAGCGAGCCACCGCTCGCCGAAGGTTGAGGACCAAACTACTTCGGCCGCTCCTCCCAAGCGTGAAGCCAATACTGTCCGCGGTTCGACTCTGCTCGACACACCACCGCTGGGGTCAACGGTGCTGGCCAGAACTGCAGCAGGTACGTCTCCTGCTGTTCGTCCCGTTCCGGGTCCGCTGCGTCCGCGTCTCGCACTGCGTATCGCAGGCGGTAGGTGACGCCCGCCTCGAGCGGGAGGGGCTCCTCCGGCTCCGCAAGTGACCCGAACAGGTCCGCGACGAACGCAGGCCCCATCGCCGGGAACGGCACGTCAACGACATCCGACCACCGGTCATCCAGCGCAGGTGGTTCACCCGGATGTACTTCCACGTCCACGTCGATGTCGTAGCCCTCGCGCATCGTGGTCAGAAGTAGCTGGCCGCCGATGAGTTCGCGGCCGGCTCGCAGTCCACGGCCCGCCCACTCAGACAGTTGCGTTCCCGGGTCAGAGTGCAGCAAGCGCTGCGTTGCCGCGTCGTCGCCGAATCCGTCAGTCATCTCCTGACAGACGCTGACCGTCGACCGGTCAAAGCTCACGCGGCGCCGGACGGTCTGGAGTACCTCCCGCATGCCGGTGATCGTAGTAGCGACGGCGCAGTCAGCGTCGCCGCCCGGCCCCCGTATCCGCTGACCTCTGCGGCATGCCGTCATCGGATACCTCATCAACGGGCACTGGTCGTTGCCTTTGCCCAGCGTGGTCCCCGCCATCGTCTTCCCCGTGCCGGAGCGCCTCGGCGGCGACGCGGTCGTGGCGCATCAGCGCGAATGCCCGCAGCTGCTGCGAGTTGGTGTTCTCACCGCGCGGCGCCGGGTGGAAGGTCACTCGCACACGCGTCGCACTCGCTCGACGCAGCCCTGCCCGTACCAGGCGAGCAGAGCGTTGCGCGTTCATGAGCATGTCGGTCCTCCTGCTGTCGACGCTAGCCGGTGGACTTGTTCATGCCTAGCGCCAGAGAGGTGTCCAGCCCGGCCGCGAGCTCGTGGTCATGGCGCTGCGATGAGACTTGCCACCATCGGCGATGGTGGCGTCGTTTCGGTCACGCCCGCGAATAAACCGCGAGTCCGCCGCCAGTGCCGTACCTGCATAGGTGAGGCATGGCAGCCGAATCGAAGCGTGTTCTCGCCGTCCGTGACGTCCTCACTCAGGCGGTTCGTCTCGCCACCGGTCTGCCCACTGCGGGTCCCCGCCCTGGTCAGGCGCTGATGACCGACGACATGGCGTCGGCAGGGGATCCTGTCGGCGGGCACATGGCTGGTATCGCACCGACCGGTTCCGGGAAGTCCCTCGCAGCGTTGTCGGTCGCCGCGGTCGGCGCCGCCCGGTACGGGGAGCGGTGGCTGGTGTCCACCGAGTCCTTGTCGCTGCAGCAGCAGTACGTGAACAAGGACGCACCGACCGTCGTGCAGGCGACGAAGGAGGTGCTCGGTGCGGACCTCGGTGTCGCCGTCCTCAAGGGCTGGTCGAACTACGTGTGCGCTGCGAAGACGATGAACGTCGTCCGGAAGCTCGGCATCACCAACGGGCAGGGCGGACTGTCGGACACCGCCAACCGCATCGACCGTGCCCACCTCAAGGACACCGTGTTCGCCGACGGACGTGTCCACGATTCGACGACGCTGCGGCCGCTCCTCGCCTGGGCGGTCCGGCAGCATGAAACGCCGGACACCGCCGGAGACAAGCACTCCTACCAGGGTGAGATGAGCGACCTCGCCTGGTCGGCGGTGTCCGTCTCCACCCAGGAATGCGTCGGCGAAGCAGCATGCCCGCTCGCCGCGATCTGCCGGCCCCGCATCGCCCGGGAGAAGGTGGCGGAAGCGGACATCGTCATCACCAACCATGCGATGCTCGCCGTGCAAGCCGCGTCGAACACCCCCGTCGTCATCGGCAACCAGAAGCTCGGCGCGTTCCACGGCATCATCGTCGACGAAGCGCACGCCCTCCCCGGCATCGTCCGCTCGCAAGGGCAGTCCGCCATCTCCGCATCCCGCTTGCAGGGCATCATCAACCGGGTTCGGGAAGCCGGCGGGGAAGGCAACCCCACCGTCGACAAGTGGGTCGCCGACGGCAAGCAGGTCATCGACTACGTCGCCCACGAGATCGCGTCCGGGCAGCAGTCCTCCGACGACGGACGGATCCCCCAAACCGTGGACCCGCTGGAAAACACCGGCGACGTTCTCACCGCCTGGTTGAAGTCCGGCAGCCAGCACGCGCAAGCCGTCGCCGACAAGAGCGACATGTCCTCCGTCATCGCCTCCAAGCGCGCCGCCGCCGCCATCGACCAGATGGTCCGCACCGTCGACTCGGTCAGGCAGCACTGGGCAGGGGTCGCCCGCTGGTGGGAGAACGACGGCGACGGCCGCGGCGCCGGCGGCGCAGGGCTGCAGTCCGCACCGGTGCAAGTCGCCGGGATGATGGACCGGAACCTCTGGCACGACGCCTCCACCCCACCCGCCGACGACGACGACAGCAGCGACCAGCAGAAGCCTGCCTCCGACGGCGAAGAACCCGCCGTTGTCGAACCGCGGCCGCTGACCGTCGCCACCCTGTCCGCCACCCTGCAGCAGGGGTTCGTCCGCGACGCCGGCCTCAAGACGCAGGTGAAGTCGTACCCGTCACCGTTCACCGACGCGTACGCCCGGTCCCTGCTGTACGTGCCGAAGGTGACCGACGACCGTGACGCCGACGCCATCGGCGCCACCCGGTACGGGAAAGTGAAGTTCGACGTCCGCCGGCACGCGGAATGGGCGGCGCGCGGCATGGCGAAACTCATCGAACTCAACGGCGGGTCCGCGCTCACCCTCGCCGCCACATCCACCAACGGCCGCCAGTACGCCGAACACTTCCGCAAGCAGGCGCGAGGCCGCTTCAACGTGTACTCCCAGTGGGACGGTGAAGCAGCGTCCGTCATCGTCGACCGGTGGAAGCACGACAAGCACGGTGTCCTCGTCGGCACGAAGTCCCTCATGACCGGCGTGGACGCCCCCGGGGAGACGTGCACCCTCGTGCAGGTGGACCGCGCACCCCGCGCTGCGTCGAACCCAGTCGATGACGCCCGCGTGGACTACCTCATGGAGACCGCCGGGTATGACCGGTGGACCGCGGACCGTCTCGTGTACGTCGCGGACGCCGCCATCCTCCTCGAGCAGGCCCTCGGACGGCTCATCCGCTCCGGCAGCGACTGGGGTCTCGCAGCAGTGTGGGACCCCCGGATGATCAACGCAGGTCCCTTCCGCTACCAGACGCCGACACGGAACAGCTACCAGGAAGCGATGCGGTGGTTCCCCATCAAAACCACCAGCCTCGACGACGCGAAGGCGTACCTCCGCAACCGGGGACACGTCGGCTGACCGCGGGCGAGAGCTTCAGGGCTGGGTTCGACCTGTCGGCGCAACTTCCACGTTTCGAGGCGGTCGGACGGGTGCGCTCGGTATCGCAAGCACCGCCGAAGTCCGCGCGACGCAGTTGTGGCCCGCGCTCTTTCGGACTGCCTCCCGCTCAGCCGACGGGGCGCGTCGACTCCCGCTCGACAACCCGGAACTCGGAGTAGCGCTGGGTTGCCCCGCCGTCATGCGCGGGCGTCTCGATCCTCTCGACGAGCAGGTCGACCGCCATCCGTGCGACATCCTCCATGCCGGGGCTCACGGTCGACAGGGTCGGCGAGGAGTACCGGCCCTCGTCGATGTCGTCGTACCCGATCACCGCGACGTCCTCAGGCACGCGCACGCCCCGCGACTGCAGCTCGTGCATCGCACCGAGGGCGAGGAGGTCGTTGAACGCGAACAGGCCGTCGAATGGGACATCGCGCCGTAGGAGCTCCGTGGCGCCCGCCGCACCGTTGGACCGATGCCAGCGGTTGGTGACGACGACGAGGCCGTCGTCGAACGGCACGCCCGCTTCGTCGAGCGCGCGCCGGTAACCCTGGAGGCGCAACTCGGCCGACCCGTTCGACTCGTCCGGGTCGGAACCGATCGCCGCGATCCGTCGCGCTCCGCCCGCGAGCAGGTGCGCCGTGGCGGCGTGGGCGGCGGCCTCATCCCGCATGAGCACCGCATCGCCGGTCTCGCTCACGCGGTTGCCGAGGAGCACCATCGGGAACGACACGTTGAACAGCGCCGTGTCACCGGGGCCGAGCCCGAGCGGGCTGAAGATGAGCCCGTCCGTCAGGTTCCGCTGGAAGCCCGCGAGGACGTCGACCTCACGTTGCCGTTTCGCATCCGTCTGTTCGACCAGCACCTTGAGCCCGTGCCGGTCGGCCTCGTGGATGACGAGCGCCGCGATTTCGGCGAAGTACGTCTGGGTCAGATCCGGGACAGCGAGCATGATCATGTTGGTGCGGCCGACCCGGAGGTTCCGCGCCGAGACGTTCACCTGGTAGCCGAGCTCGGCGACAGCGTCCATGACGGCAGTGCGTGTGGAGCTGCTGATGTACCGGTGCCCGTTGATCACGTTCGAGACCGTTTTCGCCGATACCCCCGCTCGTTCCGCGACGTCCTTCATGGTCACCGGCATCCCGCGCTCCTCCCCGTCATGCGACACCTCCGTACGGTCTCGGATCCGGGCGCGTCACCCCTTGACCGACCCCGCGACGAGACCCGCCACGTAGTACCGCTGCAGGAGGAAGTACAGCACGACGCAGGGGATGGCGGCGATCACGGCACCGGCCTCGAGGAAGCCGTAGTTCACGACGCCCTGGGTACCGAGCTCCAGGTTGAGCAGCTGCACCGGCAGGGTGAACTTGCTCTGCGTGCTGAGGAACGTGACCGCGCCGAGAAACTCCGTCCACGAGAACAGGAACGCGAACAGGCCGGCGCTGACGACGCCCGGCAGAATGAGCGGTCGCAGCACGAGCACGAGCGTCTGCCACCCGTTCGCACCATCGACCCGCGCCGCCTCCTCGAGCTCGCGCGGCGTCTCGACGAACGTGTTCCGCATGATGAACACGCAGAACGGGAGGGCGTACGTCGCGTCGACGAGGATCAAGCCGATCCACGAGTCGGCGAGGTGGAGGTCGTCGAGAACCGACAGGAGGGGGATCACGACCGCCTGGAACGGCACCATGATGATCGACAGGAAGAAGATGAATACGACGTTCGACCCTCGGAACGTATATCGCGTGAACGCGTAGCCCGCGAGGGCCCCGCAGAGTGTCGCGAGGACCGCGCTGCCGACGCCCACGACGATGCTGTTGCCGACGTACGGCAGGAGGTCGCCCGACCTGCCGAGCAGCTGGGCGTAGTTGCCGAGACTGCTTGTGGCCAGCATGCCGAAGTCGATCGGCTGGATCGCGTCCGTCCCGTGCTGGAGCGAGCGGAGCAGCGCGGTCAGGAGCGGTGCGAGCATGCCGGCGGCCACGATGATCGCGACGGCGTAGAAGATCGTCGCCGCCACCGGACGTCGACGGGCTGACCGGGAGGCAGTGCTCGCGCTCGCCGCGCCGGTCCGGCCCGCTGCAGCGCCGCTCGCTCCCGCCACGGCATCCGTGGCAGCCCTGTCTGCGCGGTCGTGGTCGGTCACGGTAGGTACTCCGTTCGGTCGGCCCTGCAGGTCCGTCGGCATGGTCGTCTCCGCGCTACTCATCGGTCGCTCCCACACGGAACAGCCGGAACTGCACCACCGTCAGCACGGCGATGATGACGAGCAGCACGACCGAGATCGCCGATGCATACCCGAGGTGGAACTGGGCGATCGCCGTCTTGTAGGCGATGATCACCGGTGTCGACGTCGTGGTGCCGGGGCCGCCCTGCGTCAGGATGAAGAACTGGGTAAAGGCGAGCAGACTGCCGGCGACGGTCGTGATCGACACGAGGGCGACCGTGCGCTTGACCATCGGGAACACGACGAACCACTCCCGCTGCAACCAACCGGCGCCGTCCACTCGAGCGGCCTCGATCGTCTCCTCAGGCACCGCTTGCATTGAGCTCATGATGAGGATCATCCCGAAGCCGACGGACGCCCAGGCCGACACGAGCGCCACCGCGAAGAGGGCTGATCCCGGGTGCAGCAACCACGCCGTGTTCCCGTTCCCGAGCCCAACCGAGTGGAGGACCTGGTTGAACGAGCCGTACTGCGGACGGAACTCGAGCAACGCCATGTAGCTCAGGGTCGAGAGCCCGATGACGAACGGCAGCAGGTAGATCGCGCGGAGCACGCCGGTCCCCCGACGCTTCCGCCGCACGATGAGCGCCAGACCGTAGGCCCCGACGATGATGAGCACCGACGCGATGACCGTGAACGCTGCGCCGAATCCGAGTGCGCCGAGAAACGTCGAGTCCGTCAGCAACGACACGTAGTTCGTGACGCCGACGAACGTCCCGTTCCCGATGAGCGGCGCGCTCGTGAGCGACTGGTATACGACCGAGACGAGCGGTGCGACGAAGAACACGAGGCTCAAGGCGAGCGCCGGGGCGAGGAACGCGAGGGGCCGGAGCCACCGTCGCCGGGCGCGGGCGCGACGGATCGCGCTGGGCCCGGCGGCGGTGGTGTGCCCGGTGCGGGCGACGGTTGACATCGGGTCAGCCAGCGCTCTTGACGGTCGACTCGAACCCTGCCTGCCCGGTCTTCAGCGCGCCGGCGATGTCACCGGCGAATACCGCCTTCTGGAAGATCGGGCCGAATGGCCCGGAGTTCGAGAACAGGCTTTGGAACGCCGGCGTCTTCGGCGCGTAGCCCTTCGTCGACGCCTTGAGCGCGACCGCGAAGGCCGGGTTCTCGGCCTTGAGCTTCGACGTCATCGCGTCGGTCCGGACGGGCGTGTAGCCGTACTCCGGGTAGATCTGCTGCTGCTTCTTCTGCAGGACGAACTTCACGAAGTCCTCGGCCTGCTCGGCGTGCTGGCCCTTCGCCGGGAGCACGAACTCGTCACCGCCCGAGAAGGTCGAGTAACTGCCGGTCGCTCCGGGGATCGGCGCCGCGGCATAGTCGAAGCCCTTCGGCTTCGCGGACAGGATCGTGCCGAGTCCGTTGAACGTGATGCCGATCTTGCCCGCGATGAAGTCCTGACCGAACGTCGAGCCGTCCTCCGTCTGGTCGGACGCGGGCATGTCACCGTTGTCCCACATCGTCTTGAGCATCGTTAGCGTGTTCTTGAACGGCGTCGCGTCGACCTCGACCTTCGGGTCCGACGTGCTGCCCGACACGAGCTTCTGCCCGTTGGCGAACAGCGTCGGCGCCATCGCGAACACATTGCAGCCACCGCAGTTGCCACCGAACGAGAACCCCTTGACGCCGCCACCCAACTTGGTGATCGCCGCCGCGTCCGCCTCGATCTCCTTCGCGTTGGTCGGTGCCTTCGACGGGTCGAGGCCCGCCTTCTGGAACAGCGTCTTGTTGATCCACATGACCGACAGGTCCTGCATGAGCGGGACACCATACTGCTGGCCGTTCACCTTGCCGAGGTCCATCTGACCGGGGTTGAGCTCGCTCTTCATCGGCAACCCCTTCATGAAGTCATCCACGGGCTTGAGCGCGCCTGTTGCGGCGTACTGCGGGATGGAGACGTCGTTCATGCCGAACAGGTCAGGGACGTTGCCAGACCTCGTCGCGGCTGCGAACTTGGCGTCCTCCTGGTTCAGGGGCAGCACGGTCAGCTGCACCTTCACCTTGCTCTGCGACGCGTTGTACTCCTTGACGAGTTGCTTCGTGATCGGGCTCGTCGCGGCGCGCGCCCACATGGTCACCGTGACCGGGCCGCTGCTGCTGCCGCTCGCGCTGCAGCCGGACAGGACGAGTGCTGCGGTCGCGGCGAGTGCCGCGCCGACCAGCGCCTTCTTCGTGGTCTTCACCGTTTTTCTCCGTTGAAATCGGGTCGTGCAGGGGTTGGTGGGGTGTTCGGTCGTGCTCAGGCGGGGAGGATCGCTCCCGGTGCCTCCTCGGGGAGCCAGACGCGCATGGTGGTGGCGCCACGGTTGCCCCAGGCGAAGTAGGGGATGAGGGGGACCGCCCGTCGGCTCGTCGAGCTCTCCCGGTCGGCGTCCGACGTCGACGTGTAGGGGCTACCCGCGACCGGAGGCAGCGTCACGACGCTGAGCTGGGCCTCCGCGGCGGGCACCTCGAGCCAGTCGTACGCGACCATGCGGACGTCCACGTCGGCGGGTAGCCGCACGGCGTCGATCGTTGCGCCGTCGAGGTCGTCGCCCTCGACGCAGTAGACGATCGGCCCGCGCACGACGGCACGCTCGCCGCGGTAGGCGTCGATGCGGGGGTCCGCTCGCACGACGGCGAACTCAGGCGCGGTGCGGAGCACCACCGTGTCACCCGCGGTCCACGTCCGCTCGATGCGGAGGTACCCATCGGCGTCGGGAGCGACTGGAGCAGGTGAGCCGCCGCCGACCGTCAAGGTCGGCGCTGTCGTCCACTCGGGAACGCGTACCGCGAGAGTCCACGCCTCCGGACCGGTCTCGACGACCTCGAACCGGACCTCCCCGTCTGCGAACGGGACGCCCGAGGTGACCCGGAGCGACCGGCCGTGGTCGTCCTCCACTGACCCAGTCACGAGCTGGTGGAGCTGAATGCCGTGCTCGTCGCCGGTCGCGGTGATCTGACCGACGGTCGCGATGATCCGCATGAGGTTCGGCGGGCAGCAGGCGCACTCGAACCAGGTCTTGCGGTGGTCGTAGCCGTCCGGCGAGAGGATTCGGCCGGGCTCGCGAACGTACAACGGGTTGACGTATAGGTAGCAGGAGCCGTCGAGTGAACCGCCGGACAGCAGGCCGTTGTACAGCGTGCGCTCGATGAGGTCCGCATACCGGGATCGACCTGTTGCGAGCAGCAGGCGCCAGGACAGCATGACACTGCCGATCGCCGCGCAGGTTTCGGCGTAGGCGGTGTCCGGGCTGAGCTCGAACGGGGCGCCGAAGGCCTCGTCGTGCTGCCGCGATCCCGCGCCGCCCGTCAGGTACATCTTGGTCGTGACGAAGTCCTCCCACTGGCGCTCTGCCGCCGCCAGGAGTTCGGCGTCACCGGTCTCCACCGCGACGTCGACCGTGCCGCAGAGCAGGTAGAACGCCATCACCGCGTGTCCTTGGATGTGCTGCGATCCCCGGAGCGGCTGATGGTCGGCGAAGTGATCCGGGGAGAACCGCCACAGGCCAAACGAGTTGTGCCCGCGGCGGTCGATGAAGTCTTTGGCCAGCTCGAGGTGCTCGCGCTCTCCGGTCTCGCGGTAGAGCTCAACGAGCCCCATCTCGAGACCCGGGTGGAGGGGCAGAATCGCTGGGTCGGCCGCGATCGCATCGCGCACGAACGCGATGAACCGCCCCGCGACGTCGACGAGCCGGTCGTCGCCCGTGGCTCGGGCCCAGGCGACGGCGGTCTGCACGAGGTGGCCTCCGCAGTACAGCTCGTGGCCTTCGCGCCAGTTCTCGAGCGGCGCGGGGCTGCCCTGCACCGTGGTCCACGAGTGGACGCTGCCGTCCGCCTGCTGTGCCCGCACGATGAGGTCGACCGTGTCCGTGGCCTTCGCGAGCAGGTTGTCGTCGAGCGGCTGGCGCATGTGTTCTTCGGCCACGGCCTCCACCCACTTGTAAACGTCCGAGTCGAGGATCTTGACGACGTGCGGGTCGTTGAGCGGTCGGATGGTGGGGACGCCCTCGCCGTTCGCCGCGGCGCGCAGGTACGCGAGGCCGCCGTACTCCTCGAGGTGGTCGTACGCCTCGGGTAGGGACACGGTGCGGTTGTTTTCCATGCGGGCGGTCCAGAACTCATCGGTGATGCGCACGGCGTCGCTCCGCAGGGGTCGGAAAGTCGCAGGGGCGGCTTCTGCGGTGGGGAGGACGAGCGGACGTTCGGACGTCGTCGTTCGGGCGTGCATGGTGCTCCTCTCGGTGTTACATCGATGTAACAGCGGAGATGTTGCCACGATTACCGATCGCGCGTCAAGAGGCGCTTCAGGACGCGGACATCCTCCATGCCGCCAGAAGCGGCGACGCGAACCCCTACCTCCACGCGATGGTCAGCACCATCGGCCGGTGACGCAGTGGCGGACCCACGTGACGCGGCTCCCGCCGCAACGGTGCAGCGCACCTGAAACGACTTCGACCCGCCCTCGAGGCGAGAGCGGGTCGAAGCGCGGCGGACGGTGGCGTCAGCGACCCGGGTCGGCGTCGCCGCGCCGGTGCACCGCGATGGGACGGGTCATGAGCCGCTCGGACGGCCGGGAGCCGAGCCTGCCTGCGACGAGCCGACCCGAGCGTCGTGCTCGCTCCGTTGGGGCGGCTGATGCCGCGGACGCTCCGGAGACGCGCATGCCGAACGTCTCGGCGAGGACAGCGAGCGCATCGTCGATCCGTCCGAGCAGGTGCACACGGTCCCGGAACCGGTCGTGGCCGCGGTCGGCGCCGAGGCTTGCCTCCGCATCGTCGAGCAGCCCGCTGGCGCGCACCCACCGCTCTGCTGCGCTGTCTGAGCGGTCCGCGCGACGACCTCCGACGACACCGGACAGCGCGTCGATGGACGATGCGAGCACGCCGACCGCTTCCTGCAGCTGGGTCACCGCCGCTGGTGGCGCCGAGGTCTTGTCGAACGGGCCGCGGCCGGCGAGCTCCCGTGCGATCGCTGCGACGGATTCGAGCGTGGTCCGGGTGACGCTGTCCCGCTTGGCTTGCCCGCCGGTCGGCACCCGCACGACCGGTTTCAGGACCGCGTCGAGCTGGTAGGTGGCGGAGTCCACGGCGAGGGACCGGGATGCAAGGTCGGTGGACGTGTCGTCGGACGCGCCGCCGGCGTCGAGCACGAACGCGCGGACAGCCCCGAGCTGACGGCGGACAGCGCTCCTGATGAGTGTGTTCGAGGTGACGGGGAGCACGAGCGTCGAGACGAGGACAGCCGCGAGTGCGCCGATGAGGTTCTCGCCGATGCGGAGCGGGATGAGTGCGTCAGAGAAGTCACCGGAGAATGCGTACACCTGGCAGAGAACGACGATGAGTCCAGCCGTCCACAGCGCGTAAACGCCGCCGAACCCATACGTCCCGATGGCCAGCGCGAACGATGCGATGACGATCGACAGCAGCGGGTGCGTCGTCCCGAGGAGCGCGACGAGCCCGATGCCGACGGCGCCGCCGACGACGTTGCCGACCACACGCTGCACGGCCTTCCGCACCCGCTCATGGGTCGTGTTCGTGCCGATGATGATGATCATGACGCCGACAACGCCCCAGTAGAACCGTTGACCGCTCAGAAGCAGGGCGAACGGTTCCGTGATGGCGACCGCGACCGCCGCCTGGATGCCGGCTCGGACCGGCGCCGTGACCCGCGGGAACCGCCGCCACGGCCCGGCGAACCCGCCCTGCGCGAGCGCGTCGTCAAGCACCGGCGGCGCACCCTTCGGCCGGCCGTTGAAAAGCTCGACGGCTGAGCTGAACGGCACCTTCCCGCCGTCCTTCGGCGTGACGGCCCGGAAACGGCGCCAGCGACGCCCCAGCGACGACAGGTCACCGAGCTGCAGGGCGACACGGTGGACAACGTGTCGGACCGTGGCGTTCGCGGCCTCCCGACGCGCTGACGGAGTGACACCGAACCGTACGACGAGCATGCGGGCGGCGTCGTCGCCACGGGTGTTCCCGCCGCGGAGCACCATCGCGTAGGCACGCCGCACCGCCTGGCGGACGTCGGCGGGCGCTTCGGCGGTCACGAGTGCCTCGGCGCTGCGGCCGAGGCCGTCCATCGCCTGATGCGTGTCGAACAGGAGGCGGTGCAGGTCGACCGCAGCGCCGGTCGCGTTGGCCGGGTCGGCGAGGAGCCCGTCCGCGGTGAGCGCCGCCTCCTGCAGCCGGTCGAGCCGGCGGCGCAGCCGACGTCGGGCGCGGCGCACCTCACTGTCGCCGTCAGCACCGAGCAGGACGACGGAAGCGGTGAGTACCGACGTGCTCCACGCAACGAGCGCACGCCTGGTGCTCCGCAGCGCCCGGTACGGGGCCGGACGGAACAGCACCGAGCGGATGAGGATCGTCGCGGCGAGCGAACCGGCGACGACAGCGGCCACCGACGGGATCCCCGTCGCCGGCAGCGGGAGAAGCAACCCGACGAGATACCCCATGAACAGCACCATGCTGGCGTCCTGGCCCCACGGCTGCCAGGCCCGGAGAGAGAACTGCACGAAGAGAAGCACGACGATGATCGCGAGTTCGACGAACCGGTACGGCTTCAGTGCGATGCTCACGGTCACCGCGAGCACGAACGGCACGAACACCGCCGCGGACCGGACCGCGATCCGCTTCGCGGTGTCATCGGCGATGAGCTGACAGGTGACGAACGCCGGCTCCGCTCCGACGAGCATCCCGACGATGGGCGGCAGTCCAAGCGCTGTCGCGATGAGATAGCCGACGCCGATGCCAGCCGGGAGGCACAGGAGCGTCCGGAGAGCGAGCTGCGTCTTCGTCAGACCGATGTCCGCCATGAGCACCCGGTCCCAGGCACGCGCCCAGCGTGTGCGCTCATGTTCGCGGCGCTCCCGCCCAGCGGCCTCATGATCAGGTACCAATCGGCCGGAACCGGAGGAGCGGCTTGCCCCGTGGACATTCGTCACCGCGGGCCTCGCCTCCTTCTATCGCCGGTCCACCGTAGCCACCGGCGCTGACCTCGACCTGGGACCGAGTCGAGCGGCACGAGGACGACGGTAACGGTCCGCTGCGGAGCCGCGGGCCGGAAGCACCCGACACGCAAAGCGGCCCGCCCCATGGGAGCGGGCCGCCGGCGGTCGCTCAGGCGGGCACCTGCACCGGCCACGGACGGGTGGAGACGACGATGCGTTCGAGCTGGCCCAGGTCCCACAGCAGCAACGTGCGGAACCCACGCGCTTCCTCGTACGCGCGCAACATGAACCCGTCCGACATCGACTCGACGAAGAAAAACGTCCCTGCGACGAAGTCCGGCTCCGCGAGCAACGTCTCGTCTCCGCCGCCCATCACCTCGAACCGGTCCTGCTGGTCGGCGAAGAAGTTGGAGCAGGCGGACTCCCACAGGAGCCCTGCCTCAACCTCGGACAGTGCGATGTTCAGGATGATGCGCTGGTCGGTCATGGTCGTCTCGATTCGATGTTGGGAGCCGGTGACACTGGTTTTATGCGCGGAAGGCTAGGGGTCGCAACGCCCACTAGGACGTGCCGCACAGAGTCCTCGGCGGGCCCCTATGCCGCCGCCAAGCCCTCCGCTGGCAGCCACTCCGCCGTGGCATCCGGTTTCACCTGCAGCCGCGGCAGGTCCGGTTTCAGCGCCCGAACGACCCGCACAACGTCGGCGGCGGTGTGCGTGACCCACCCCGCTTTCAGCGCCCGAACCGTCTCCGGCAGATGCGCTTCATCACTCAGCACGACCGGCGCCGGCGGCCGCAGCAGCGGTTTCCGGAACAGGACGGACCAGGTGATGTAGCCGCGGTTCTCCGCAGAGACAATTCGCGGGCGGGTCGCAGCGGTACGATGCAGATGGTCGAGCATGTCGTCCGGGTTGTACACCGCGAACACGCCGCTGCTGCCGAGCGCGTGAACGAACACCGACTCCACCCCCATCGTCACGGACTTCCCCACCCCCGTGCAGTGCGCACGGTCCGGGAACGCATCCGTGAACTCCACCGCCATATTGCTCGTCCGGTCGAACGCTGCATCGTTCTTCACCTCCACCGGCGTAGGTCCGAACCACATATCGCCAGCATGTCGAGAAACGCTCCCCTTCTGATCGAGCGTTGCCCCAAGCGCACGCGCAACAAGACTCTCCACCCTGCGACCCTGCTCATACTGCGGCGCGAACTCATACACGCCGCAGCTATGCGACCATCAGCTAATCGGTTACCCACCAGCCGCAATACCGTGTACCGTTGACGGCGTTATTCCGGTAAGCGTTCCGGACGGTTAGCAGACCGAACCAACCGCAGAGCAAAGGACAGCCCCACATGGCTCAGAAGGTCACCACCACCCTCGTTGACGACCTCGACGACACCCCCATCGAAGACGGGAAGGGACGCACCGTCCAGTTCGGCTTCGACGGCGCCGACTACGAGATCGACCTCAATGACAACAACGTCGACAAGCTCCGCGACGCCCTCTCCGACTACATCGCCGCAGCACGCAAAACCAGCAGCCGCCGCACCACCGGCAGCAGCCGCGGAGGCAGCCGCACCAGCGGCCGCAGCAGCGACAAGAACGAACTCGCCGCCATCCGCACCTGGGCCAAAGAAAACGGCCACAACGTCTCCGAACGAGGCCGCATCAGCCAGACCGTCCGCGACGCCTACGACGCCGCCCACTGACGAGTCAGTACCAGCAACAACACGAACGCCCGACCGGGAACTGAACCGGCCGGGCGTTCGTCTTGTGCGGCGATACGGTGACCAAGCGGGAACCGCACCAAACCGGAACCCTCCGCGCATAACAGCAGCGACAGCAACCACCACCCGCCGGAAGGACACCACCGTGAGCGTCAAGAACTCTCTCCTGCACCTTGGCGCCCGGGTCACCGGCGACAACGGAGTCACCTACACCCGCATCTCCCGGCTCGGGCACTCCGACTGGATCACCCCCGAGGGCAAGCAGTTCTGGAAGCTCCCCGTAGAGCAGTACACCGTCGACTACAACCCCAAGAAGCACGACTACGAGGCGGCGTTCAACGTCACCCCCTCCTTCAAGCGCGGCGGCTTCGGCTTCGGTATCGTCACCCGGAAGGACCTGATGGAAGGCGACGCCGTCTACGACCTCGGGTTCATCATCAGCTTGTGCGACGAAGTCGCCCGCAAGGAGAGCGTCAACAAGAAGGATGACTTCCTGGTGACCGCCACGGTCGGTCGAACCTTCTGGACCTCACCAGTCATGTACATCCGCCGAGGCATCCCGGACAACGAGCTGAAAAACTACAAGCGCTGGGACGACTGAAGAGGGGAGGCGATCACCCGCCTCCCCTCTCAGCTCGTCAGCGCAGCGACTCAGACTCGCCCGCCGTCCCCGACGGTGCAGCCTTCGCGCCTGCAGGCGCATCTCCGCTCGACCCTACGGGGTCGTTACCGTCGCGCCACGGGACATTCTTCTTCTTGGGGTTGTTCGTGACCCAGGACTCCCTGCGCTGGAACTCGGCATCCGTGTCCCGCTCGTGGGCAGTGAACGCATCCTGCGCGCCTCGGAACTGCTCAGTCGCGTTCCCAAGCGCCGACTCAGCCTTCCGGAAGGCGTTCATCGCTTCATTTCTCTCCGCGCTGCGCTTGCTGTGCTGCATCGAATCGAGCCGAGCCCGGGCCATGTCGAAGTCCTGCTGCGCACGCACCTGCCTCTGCTGCAGCACCGCGAGGTTCTCCCGCGCCGGCTTCAGCTGGTCCTCCCGCCACTCAGAGAGGCCAGTGACAACCGCCTCGGACGCCGCGGCGCGCGCCTGGCCACGCTTGGCCATGTTCACCTTGTGCCCCGCGTGCGCCCCGAAAGCAGCACCCTTCGCGGCAGCGGCCACATCGCCCATCAGGACCCCGCCAGCGGCGCCGAGCGCCGCCCGACCCGCAACTCGACGAGCACCGGCAGTCGCATGGTGGACAGCAGCCACGCCCGCACCGGTCGCCTTAGCAGCAGTGACAGTCCCACGGAAGGACGCACCGGACGCCTTCACGCCGAACTGACCGGTCCGCGCTGCCGCCCTCACGCTGAGCTTCGCCTGCTCCGTCCACCATTCACCACTCCTCACGTTGCCCCACCCAGCGCCAACGGCAGACCTCGCCCGGTCCTGCAACGCCTTCCCCTTGGCAGTCGCGAACGACTTCATCGACGCGCCGGCCCGACGGGGATCCTTCACCGCGGCGTACGTCGCGGTGAACGCCTTACCCAGCCCATCGCGACCCGACTTCAGCGCACCCGGGACCGACCGCGCCGCCTGCATGGACCCAAACCACGCAGCCTTCGCACCGGCGCTCACCGCGCCCGGAGCAGCCTTCACCCCAGCCCCGAAGGCACGGGCCCCGTCCCGGAACGAAGTAGCCACACGCTGGCCGCGCGTCTGCGCGCCCGCAGCGCCCTTGCCGCCTGCAGCACTGGCAGCCCAAGCACTCTCCGTACCGGCACCCTTGCCCGGCGTGGAACCGATAGGCGCCATGCGTCCCGCGCGGCCCTTCGCCGCCACCGCCCCGCCAACACCGGCAGCGCCGATGCCAGCTGAGACGGCACCGCTCTTGATGGTCGTCGCCGCGCTCGTCATCCTGCCGCCTGCAGTGCGGCCAGCCCCGGCGATGCGGTTGACGAGGCCAGCGCCTGCAACCGCCCCGACGCCGCCTGCCATGGAGCCCCACGCCAGGGCCCCCGATGGGGTCAGGGGGCTGACACCCAACTGCTTCTTGAACATGAGGTGCAGAGCCACGGCGGCAATGACTGGTGACATACCCGTCCAGAGCAGACCGAGGAATGAGCCGGGCCCGAAAGCGCCGTTGCCCGCCGCCTGAATCACGAGGGAGATGAGGCTCACGAGGTCGAGGAGCAGGTTCATGCTGAGCGAGAGCACCGCAAACCCGACGTACTGCTTCGAGAACTTGAGGATGGGATCCCATCCCGTTCCCTTGAGGAGGGTCATGATGAGGACCCCCAGAAGGGATACGAGGGAAATGCAGGTGGCGACCTTCGCGAGAATCACGACGACGGCGATGAGGCCGAAAACGATGATGCAGCCTATGGCACCAAGCACGTAGGCGAACAGGACCCCGAGGCCGTTAGACGCGAGGTTGTTTCCATGCAGGTTCTCGAGGAAAGACACGACGGCGGGGTGGTCCGCTGCGGCGGAGCTCTTGTTGAAGTCCGCAACGATCCCGCTGGAAGCGCCGGGGAAGTCAAGCTGCGGCGGGGTGTCGTCGAAATTGGAAAAGAGTGCTGTGCAGGTGGCCCGGCTGATCTCGTTTCCCGAGGAAGCGGACTCGAACCCGCCGGCGACGGTCCACTCTGGGCCGGGGGTGCAGGCGGCCCAGCCCACGAGGGCTTCGTCCAGGTCGCTGTTGTTGGTGTTGTTGCCCCACATGGCGGAGTCGATGTTGTCGGCGTTGAGCTTGTCGGCCGCAGCCTTCGTCCCGAAGGTAAGGACGATCTGTTGATTCGCCGACGCGTTTGCGTTCACATCAAGCAGGTGGCACCAGACGTTCGCTCCTTCGGTCTCCTGAGAGCCGTCAGTCTTCATGGGTGTCGAGCCGAACTGCGCCTGTCCCCAGGCGGCGAGGCCGGAGGACTCCCACATGTCGTTTAGCTCGACTTCCGTCTGAGAAGGAACGAGTCCTTCTGCCTGGCTCTTGGCCGAGTAGTTCTTGGGGTTCGTCGCGAGTGCGTTGAGGCGCTCGACGTACGTTGCGCATCGCCCCTGGTCTGCGTAATCGCCGACTCCTTGGGACTTTTCGAGCTTCTGCACGGCCGACGAGAGGGTCGAGGAGAAGGAGTTGGAGATGATGCAGACGCCTTGGTCGGTGAAGTTCGCGATCCAGCCCGGAGAGAGCACCCCGAAGCCCTTCACGGTAGAACACCCGCTCGCAGTTCCCTTGGACTCTGTGAGCTTTGTGGAGTCAGCACTCGCTCCCGCGACCATCGCAGACAGGAGCCCGATGATGAGGACAGTGGAAGCGAGCCGGCGGAGCGGCGGCCGGCCGCGCATGTAGCCGAAGAGAAGCGTTCCCAACGCCAGTACCCCGACCGCGGCGATGATCGGGGAGTTGAGGAACACGCCACCCAATGCCGCGAACGCTGAGTCGATGTTCAAGCCCGCCGACTTGAGGACGGACATACTCGAGGCGAACGAAAGCAACGCGCCCGCCATGCTGAAAAACCAGTTCCCGACCGTGATCAACGTGGTGGCGGAGCTTTCCTGCACCGAGTAAAGGATGTTGGCCGTGCCAAGCCACCCATCAAAGCGCCCGTGGAACTGCTGTGTCGCGCCTTGCCACCGTTGGTACGGAAGGCACGGCATCGTTGCCGTGCACTTGATGTCGGTGTAGGAGTTCAGGTCGGTGGGCTTCGACTTGGTGTTGGGGGCGCTGGCGTCAGTACCCGCAAGCGGGGAGTTGCCGGCGGACTGAGCGGAACCGGGTGGCAGGTCCGTAGCCGCCTGGGCGGCGACTGCAGGTCCCGCCACCGCCAAGCCAGCCACCATAGCTGCGCCCACCATGAGCTTGGTCCAGGTCTTCATCCGGTGGGCTGCTTTCCGCTCGTCTGTCGTCGCGACTGGGTAAACACAGCTGCGGAACGCTCCGTCGTGCGAGCCCCCGCTTCCTCTGCGCTCTGAACAATGCGGCCAAAACCGACGGCCTCGGCGATGGGTTGGAAGCACATATAGAAGGTGTCTTCGCTGACCTGCTTCTTGTCGAAATATGCCCGGTAGCGACGGACCTGGAGCCCCTGTCGCGTTCGGGCCTCAATCAGAAAGAAGACGGCGGCGATGATGACCGGGGGGATGGTGACCAGCGCCCACATGTGGATGAATGGGAAGGCGATCATCGTTGGCAAGGCCGAAGCGACGACACTTCCAGACAGAACGATGAGCGTCCGTCGTCCGACTTCGAGCCCGCTGATGATCATGGTTCGACCAGCGTTCTTGCTGCGCCCCGTGAGCTCGGTCAACGTGAATACGACTGGCTGCACGGTGAACCTCTCCTTCCTGCGTAGTGGCTACGCAGGAGCGAAGCCGCGTCCGGGTCTAGTGACCCGCCAGCGAACCGACGCTGTTGACGAGCACGCCGATGACGAAGTCGATGAGGCTCAATGCTGTGGGAATGATCAGGGACGGCGCCGCCAGAAGCGCGCCGAAGAGGCCGGCCCAGAGGATGTTCATGTGGCGGCCGCCTCCGCCACGACGGCGCTCGAAGAGGTACACGGCGATCGAGCCGATGATGATGACGACTCCGATGACCGAGAGGAAGGTCTGGACGTGAGACCAGCCGGTCGCGGAGGAGATCGCTCCCCACAGCGTGCTCCAGCTACCGGAGAGGTTGACGCTGCCTGCGGCCAGGGTGGTGGTCGGAACGTCGGTGGTGTGCAGCATGACGGGGCACCTTTCGATGGGAGGAGTTGTGGGCTCCGACTCGGGACATGCGGCGAAAACGCGGGTGGTTCGCTTGACCTCATGTCTCGTTCTGTCCTGCATGTGTGCGGCAAAAGTGCGACACGGGACGAGCGCACCTCGCGCCTCATGTCTCACCCCCGAACAGGGGTGGTTCGAGCGTCAGACCGACTCCGGGCAGGGCCGTAGGCTTGAGCGACGAGGCCTGGAGCCGCGTCCGCGCGACATCCGCGCATAGAGGGGGAAAGCCCGTATTGCGGGCATCGAAATCCGGAGGACAACCATGCGCACCGCAAGGATGCTGCTCGGCGCTGTTGTGACCGCAGGCGCGGTCGTCGCCCTTGCGGGCTGCTCGACAGCCAGCGCCGGCTCACCCTCGAACACCGCGGCATGGGAGTCGGTCCACATTCCCGCGGCCACCGCGAAGTACATCTCGGTGGACGTGGCAGTCAACGATAGCTTCGTCCCGCATGCGGATATCAAGGCTGGCACCCACGGGCTCGTCGTGCGTGTCACGAACAAGTACAGCGACGACATCAACTTCAACGAACTCGTCGTACTCGCCCCGCAGAAGGTCGTGTCTCACGAATCCGCGCCGAGCGATGACATGCAGGCGTCGAAGCTACCGTCGGTATGCAAGCCGCTCGGGGCCTACGGCACCATCGCTTTGAACCAGGCAGAGCTCGCCCACGATGGCACCGCCAGTGGTGAAGGGATCGTCATCAAGAAGGGATCCGCGGCGTTTGGGTGCGGGATGATCCAGAAGTCCGCACTCTCGAACGGTGAAGCACTCGTCACGGTCGATACCTCGAAGACTGGCGGCAACCCGGTGTCCGGGAAGGTGAACCTCTCGAGCGAGCTGAAGTAGCCCCTCCCTCAGGTCATCCGCCCCGTCTCGGCTTCGTGCCGCGGCGGGGCGGTTGCCGTTAGGCCACGGCGGCGGTGTTCCCGTCGAGGTGTTCGTTCGCTGCAGACCCAATGGACCGGTGTCTGACTTCCCGCCACTAGATGGACCGGCAGCAGGTCGCCGTTTGCCTCGTAGTCCCACTCTGCGAGGAGGTGCGGCTGTGTCGTAGCCAGGTCATTAAAACCACGGAGAACGCGCTGATTGGAGCAGAACACGCATGTGCCGCTGGACCGGACCTTGTTGCTTACGATGGCTTGCCAGGAGTGGTCATACTCGCAGTCGTCCGCGCGCCACCACACCGCCGCACTAGCGTTCGCGGCTACGTCGCTGGGCTTGAGTTCGCCGTTCTTGCTGGGGTCCCACAAGGCGGCAACTTCTGGGTAGAGGTCGGCGAGAGATTGACCTGACTTTGGGCGTCTACGTGCCGCCCCGGCCCGCGCCCGTCCACAGTCGCGGCAGCCCTGGCCCTCTGCTCGTTTGGCTACCAGCTGCTTCCAGTCGCCGTGCGCGCAGCTCGCGGCCCACCACACTTCGATTTGCGCGCTGGCGCCAACGTCTGCCGGTGTGAGGTCGCCGTTCTTGGTGGGGTGCCACTGCGCAGCGAGGTCGGGGTGCAGTTCGGCGAGGGAGCGTCCCGGGCGGGGTCGTCGGGGTCCGCGGCTTCCCTTGCCTTCGCTCGGCCGGCCGGCGGCCGCCCCCTCCCCCACCTCCTCACACTTCGGACATCCGACGCCTCGGAGGCATCGGTCGGCGATGGTGGCGGTGTAGCTGTGGCCGTTGGGGCAGTGCCAGCTGGCGACGTCGTCGCTCTGCGCGGTGAGTTCGAGGGGGCGGAGGTGCCGGTTGGCGGTGTTGTCCCACTCGGCGAGGATGTGCGGGTGGGTCGTGACGACGTCGGCGCGGCTGCATCCTGTGTTCGGCTTGCTGGGCATCAGGATCTCTATGCGCGGAGATCTGCTGCTAGCTGCGGCCCGTTATGGAGTTGTTACCTTGACGGCTCGGTGGCCCGCGACTGCGGGTGGGGGCGACATCGGGACGTCCCTGTTTCGCTCACGCTCATTCGCGGCGAGCCGTTCAGGTGGGGCTGCCGGGCATCCACTGCTGCAGGGCGGGGTTCCATGCTCCGACGGCCGCGTCGGCTAGGACGGGGTCGATGAGGGTTCGGACGACGTCGACGCCCTGGTCGAGTCGCCGATGGTTCTGGAGCGGCGTTACGTCTCGGCTGAGCTTGCTGTACGTCGCGGTCCATCCTCCTGGGATGCGCACGGTCTGCGGTAGCGGGATGCCGCGTCGGCTGAACTCGGTGACGATGGCGGTTCGGAGCCTGACGGCGTCGGGCGAGCCTTGAAGTGCGATCACTGCGAGGTCCACGAGGTCTTTGGTTCTCGAGGACGGCTGCCCGTCGCCATACGTGTCGTGCATCGCTGCGAGCTTGTCGGCGATTTGGTCCTCGAGCGCGAGGATCGCATAGGACCGTGTCTGCAGCCGAGGTAGGGGAAGGCGGAATTCAGGTGTCCATGGTGTGACAGGCAGCGCTGGTCGCTTGCGGACGCCGAGGTCGACGCTGACCGTGCCGTGCGATGTCACTCCCAGATATATCTGGAATCGCACCTTCGCCGCCTGGAGGTCATCCCGCTGATCGGCGTCTGTAGCGTAGTCGGTTGCTTCGTGCACAAAGCGGAAGTGATCCCCGAGGTCCGCTTCGGCTCTGCTGATGAGGTCGGCTACGGCGTGTTCGATGGCACCGTCTGCTTGGTCGAGGTCGATGTCCGTGGTAGTTCGCGCTCCAGAGAATCGGGCGAGCATGGACATCCCTCCAATGACCACGAAGGGGCTGTCTTCGGGTTCGAAGACGCGGGAGAGGAAGCGGTCGAAGTATGCAGCGGAGGTGAGCGAGGCTACGCTCTCGCCGGTTTGTTTCGCTCGGATCTGGGCCGCTGTCCTGATCGCGGCGCGAACACCGGCGGGCTCGCTGTACGGTTCAATCGTCATCAGAACTGTTCTGGTCGTCGTTGCTGGACGACTTACGCAGGGTGGCTGCGGGAATCTCCCGGACTGCGTCGATGACGCCCGGCGACACCGCCCGGGCGGCGATCGCCGCCAACTGAGCGTGAGGTATCGCAGCCTTTGCGAGTGCGTTGAGCTGCGCGTGCGGGACGGCTGCGGCGGCAATCGCTCCCAGGTCCGGAATCATGATCGTGAGGTTGGCGAGCAGATTGGTTGCCTGGTCCGAGAGGTGAAACTTGGCGGCAAGCTCGTGGATTGGCGCGAGTTGCTCTTTGAGGTAGGTGTCGAGGTACGCCTTCGTTGCTGGGTCGAGTATCGGAGGGACGACCCCCTTGCTGATCAGTGTCGTCAGGCGCCCGCTGGCGTCGGTGCCTGCTCGCTCCTCCATTTGCGCGTAGACCGCAGCGCCGTCGTTTTCGGGAAGCCCTCGGCGTGATGCAACGGGTGCGAGGAGGTAGGCGAGACGTTCCCGGTCGGGTTCCTTGCCTTGGGTGACGGCGTCTCGAAGGACGTCTGCGGTGAGCGAGTCGTCTTCGTGGTCGAGGACGAGGTCGGCGAGTGTGCGGGTGACCGTGGTGGTCGGAATCCCCTCGACTGTGGTGACGTCGATGGGGTCCACGTCACGCTGACGGAAACGAACGTCGTCGCGTTTCGTCTGTCGCCGCCGGTTGCTGAAGAAGGTGTACGGGCTCGGTTGGAGGTCACCAATTCGATGGAGCCAGGCTGCCGTTGCTCCTCCGGCGATGACGTCTGTGTTGCTGCGGGCGGATGCTGGCGTTCCCGGTTCGGCAGCAAGCCAAGCGGCATGAAGGTCGTCGAACGCTGAAGCGGGCGTGCCGGTGAGCCGGTACACGCCTTGGCTGAGTCGTTCGAGGCGTCCCGCCTGAGTGAGCCGGGTGAGTTCAACGCGCGAGATTCCGCAGTTGGCTGCTTGCCGAGCGGTGAGGAGCCCCCACTGCTCGGCAGTCAAATTGGAGACCGCTGCCTCCAATTGCTTCGCTCGCATGCTTCGATTGTATCACCCGGATGCAACGAATGCAGCGTACGCCCGGGCTCGCCACCCTGGCGCACAGCTGCGGACTGTGCGAACGCCTGACCTCGCCCTGTGGCAGTACAGCCGCATCGGACCGCCAGCGCAACGGTGCGCGTCGGTTCCGAGGTGACGCGCGACGGGGGACGCTGGTGGTCGCTTTTCCTTGCTAACCACCCATCGAGGCCGTCTTTTTCGGTGCTAACCATCCAATCACGTAGCTTTTACAGTGCTAACCACCCATCGAGGCCGTCTTTTTCGGTGCTGACCACCCACGACCGCGTAATCACCTGGCCGTACGCCGGTCGGTGTGCGCCCGTGCCCCATGGGCCTGCGCTGCTGCCTCCTCAGTGCGGTTCCGGTGCCGTGTCTCCTGCGGCTTCCATGTCCTGCAGCATGTCGGCGACGAGGGAGCGGGCACGCGCGAGAGCTTGGGCCTGGTCGTGGTCTGTCCATGACAGGGACGGGAACTCTGCGATGGTGCAGACGTACGCGTTGTCCTCGTCCGACCAGACGACTCGGTAGGTATAACGAGCAGCTCGACGTTCGGCGTTCCGCTTCGACGTCATCCGGCGCACCGCTCTGCGTCCGTTCGAACACTTGTTCGAATCGAGTGTCGGTTGCTCTAGCTACTGTCGTTGATCCGGGGACGGCAGCGGCTGGTTGCTCCCGGTGTCATGAGCTTGTCTGGCCTCGTGTGCGCCCTCTTCGCGCCGAGGCCTCGTCAGCTCTGTTCGTCGCACACACGAGGGGAAGATCATGATGAACCTGGAGGCACCGCTGACCACCACTGCCGAGTTCGTTCTTTCGGAAGTTGAGCTGCGAGAGGTCGCGCAAGCGGTGGTCGCCGCCTGCTGGGACCGCAGCGAACCACTCGGAGCAGTCGCCGACCACTGGGCCGGCACCATCACAGGCACCACCGCCGGCACACCACCACTCGAAGCCGTCGCCGCCACCATCGGACAACCCCTCACCGCCGTCCACACCCTCCTCGAGCAGGTACGAACCGTCGCACGACACGTCCACGAACAGGAAACCGGCGGGCTGCCGGCACCGTGGTGAGCGGTAGAGGCGTCCGCGGTTCCGCGCAGTTGCTAGCGGTCGGCTTTATGTGGCTCGTCCGGTCGGGCCCGATCTTCGCGTCCAGGCGGTGACGCGAGGTCAAGGAGCCCGGCTGTCGAGTAGACGCGCCCCTCCGGGTCCGGCTAGCTGTTACCTAAACCGGGGCTTGCTCACCCGGCTGCGCGCCTCGAGTTCTGTCGATTAACACTTTCGATTGCCCTACGTCGGGCAAGCGGTATCCCTGAACCGGAGACACCGTTCGGGTCCAGCATGTCCACTCGGGCTCGCAAGATCTTTCCGTCGATGAGGTCCGCGTCGAGCAAGGCGTTGACGAAGGTGATGTCTTTCGGCCGATTGGCCACAAGCTTCGCGGCGCAGAGGTCGTGGGGATCTAGGCAGAGTCCGGTGGTCCCTGGGGCTCCGGGCGGCTTGACCGGCACCAGCCGTTTCATCCAACCGCTTGGCAGGTTTGCGGTGCGCTTCCCGACGCCCTGTATGTAGAAGCCGTTGTCCTGATGGAACTGTGACATCTCGCCGAGCTGGCCGTCCAGCAGGTCTGCGACGATCTCGTTGGGGTCGTCGGCCACCGGTGCGATGTCTACTTCATCGCTGAGGGTGACTAACTCGGGGAGGTCTTCCTCGCCGTAGGTGCCGAGTATGGATTGGCTGCCGATGATGTAGACGTTGCTTTGCCGGACAATTTCGCAGGCTCGCTGAATGGCGAGGTCCAGGTCGGCCCGTTTCAAGCTGATGCCCGTCGGATCGCCTCGATGCGTTCGTCCTGTGACAGGGCGCCCGCGAAGGGGCTGTTCTGCCTGAGTTCCGCTGCGTGCTCGTTCGTTGCGAGCATGGCGTCGACGAGCGCGCCGACCGATGAGGTGGTCAGTCGTTCCCACTCGTTGAGCCATTCGTGTGCGAGTGGACCGTGCACTCGATCGCGCATCTTCTTGAGGTTGTCCGGAACGACGGAGAGGACGCTGTCGGGGTCGTCAATCAGTTTCTTCGCCACTGCGCGGTGCAGCTCGAAGCTGACGCGGTCCTCTCGGCGTTCGAAGGGTGCGGCGGGTCCCGCCGATACAGGACCGGCCGCCAGCAGCGCCTTTCGCAGCGTTCCGAGCTGGATTGCGCCACGCGCCTCCGAGCGCTCCATTTGTGACACCGCGGTTGGGCTGACATGCAAGCGACGGGCGAGCTCGCGCACGGAGACGTTGTTCGCTTGGCGGGCGCGCCGTATGGAGCTATCGACCGACGGCGGTTCCTTCTGCGGCATCCCAACCTCCTGATGTGAAGCTACAGCTGCACACTATTCTATGCGCGGAACCCCGGTAGCGACAGCGCCCGTCACCTTCTCTGGTGGCGGGCGCTGCTGGTCGCGGACGGGCTCGGGCGGTTAGTGACGCTTCTCAACGCAGGTGAGCATGCTTCTCACCGTTGAGACGGAGCGCTGCAGGCAATGACGCGCGGTTCCGGCGTTGTCCGCGCATAGAGGGGGTGTGCGTGGTTCGGCGTTGCGGGAGGCGATGGCACCTGGTGGTGCTGGGTCGCGTCAGCGTGCGTACCGGTTTGCGCTGGACCCGACCCCCGCGCAGACTCGGGCGCTGCTGTCTCACGCGGGCGCGGCGCGGGTGGCGTTCAACACGATGCTCGCCGTGGTGCGGGCGAACCTGGACCAGCGGGCCGCGGAACGCTCCTACGGGATCCCCGACGTGGAGCTGACCCCGTCACTGTCCTGGTCGAAAGTCAGTCTCCGGAATGGGTGGGTGGCGCGGCGGGATACGGTGGCGCCGTGGTGGCCGGAAAACGCCCGGGAGGCATACACATCCGGCTGCTTCGCCCTCGCCGCAGCGCTGGACAACTGGTCGAAGTCGCGGAACGGTGCGCGGGCTGGCGCGCCGGTCGGGTTCCCACGGTTCAAGTCCCGGACCCGGTCGAAGCCGTCGGTGAAGTTCGAAGGCGTCACCGCGAAGCTGCTGCCCACCGGGCACACCATTCACTTGCCGCGCATCGGGAAGGTGCACACCCACGAATCCACCCGGAAGCTCGGCCGGCTCGTGGAAGCGGGGCAGGCGAAGGTGAACTCCGTCACCGTCTCTTACGACCGCGGCCGGTGGTTCGCCGCGTTCCAGGTCGAGCAGGTCACCATCGTCCGGCCGCGACCGCTCGGCCCGAAGTCCGTGGTCGGTATCGACGTGGGAGTGAAGGACCTCATCGTCATCGCCCGCCCCGACGGCACCGAAGTGGAACGACTCCGCGCACCGAAAGACCTCGCGAAAGCCGCCGCGACTCTGAAGGCACTACAGCGGCAGGCCGCCCGGCAGGTTGGCCCTGTCGACCCGGTGTCCAAGCGGCGGCAGCAACCCTCCGCGGGCTGGCTGCGGACCCAGGCGCGCATCCGGCAGGTGCACGCTCGGGTGGCGAACCTCCGCGCCGACCGGCTCCACAAACTCACCACCCGACTCGCACGCGAGTTCGATGTGGTCGGCATCGAGCACCTCAACGTCCGGGGCATGACCGCGCGGGCGAAGCCGAAGCCGCACCCGAGCCGGCCGGGGGTGTTCCTGCCGAACCGGCGGCGGCAGAAAACCGGGCTCGCCCGGTCCGTCGCGGACGCCGGATTCGCGACGCTGCACCAGCAGCTGCAGTACAAGACGTCCTGGTTCGGGAGCACCCTGGTGCGCGCGGACCGGTTCTACCCGTCCTCCAAAACATGCTCCGGATGCGGGTCAGTGAAAGCCAAGCTGACCCTCGCCGAGCGGGAGTACGTATGCACCACCTGCGGCCTGGTCATCGACCGTGACCTCAACGCCGCAGTCAACCTCGCCCGCCACGCAGCAGCGTCGGTAGCGGAGGAGTCAGGTCCGGACGAGGGTAGCTCGTTCGTCAGCGGTGGAGGCACCCAGAAGCCCCGACCGGCATTCGCCGGCACGGGCAGGAGCCAACGAAACCGCAACCCCACCAGCACCACGGGGACTCCCTCGCCGCAAGGCCAGGGCAGCACTCAACCCGGTGAGACCAGTCTCACCTCAGATGAGAACTGACAGTTAGCTGTTCAGTCTGACGAGGGCGAGGGGGTCGCGTCCTGGTCCTCGGTCGATTCCGAGGACGCTGACGTGGTAGTTGCGGGGTCCGTTGCCGGTTCGCATTTCGAGGTCGCGGGTGCTGACGGTGGATCCGGCGTCGGCGGCGTCGATGAGAAAGTCACGGACGTCAGTGGGGTCTTCGGTGAGGACGTCGCGGAGGCTTCGTCCTTGTCCGAATTCTTCGCGGCGCCAGGCGGGGGTGTTCATGAGGACTTGGAGGGTGAACGGGTCGACGATAGCGATGGGGTCGTTGACGAGGCTCATGAACGCGTCGAGGGCGTTGTCGGTGGGGTATTCCTCGGCGAGGTCTCGGTCGGCGAACACTTCGGGGACCTCGTAGCTGAAGCCTTGGAAGATGAGTTCGGTGTCGTTGGACATTTTGCCTTTGGAGGCGACGAGCCGGAGGTGTTTCTTGTGCCGGTTGGTGGTGCCGTACCCGGCGATGGCGTTGAAGGTGGCGCAGCGGACGCCGGCCCAGTCGTCCCAGTAGCCGTCGCGGAGGGAGGTGAAGAAACGGAGGGTGTCCCCTTCGACGATGAGTTCGCTCGCCCAGACGTCAACCTCCCAAAACGACCTCCGAGCCAGGTCGTCGGCCACTTCGTAGAGGTCGAACAGTTCCCGGTTCCAGAAGGTGCGACGGCCGGTGATCTGGGAGCCGTTCATGCTGACCACCCATTCCCAGCTGCCGACAAGTGGCGGCGGCGGGGTCTCCTGGTCGGCCGGCCAGACGCCAGCGAACACGCCGACGATGGTGTGGCTCCATGGGGAGACGATCTGCCGGGTTTCGACCCGGTACGTCTGCCCGCCGTGTTCGACGGTGATGGCGGTGTCGCCTTGCACCTGCAGGGTTGCCTGGGTGACGCGTCCTTCATCGAGGAGGAGCCTGCGCGGCACTTCTTCGAGGAGTTTCCGGGCGGACACGGGTCCGCAGACCTCATCACCGCAGATGACGAGCTGCTTGGCTTCGGGGCCGCAGAACAGACCCCATTCCCCGATGCCGAGTTGGCTACTCACGCGCCGCCGCCGACGGACACGGTGGAGCCGGACATGTAGGTGCTCTCGGCGGTGTTGATGATGGCGCTGGCGATTTCATCGGGGGTGGCGAGGCGACCCATGGGGACGTCGGCCATCATCGCGGCGCGGTCGTCGTCGGTCATCGCGGCGATCATGTCGGTGTCGGTGGTGCCGGGGGCGACGACGTTGATGCGGAGGCCGCGGTTGGCGTATTCGCGGGCGAAGGAGCGGGCGAACGCTTCGATGGCGCCCTTGGATGCGGTGTAGGTGGTCTGCCCGGCGACGCCGTACTTCACCGACATCGACGACAGCAGGACGATGGAGCCGGAGCGCTGCTTCATCATCGGCTTGAGGGCGGCTTTCGCGGCGAGGATGGGTCCGACGGTGTTGACGCGGAGGACTTCGAGGATGTCGTCCTCGGACGCGCGCATGAGGAGGCCGTCCTTGGTGATGCCGGAGGAGACGATGAGGACATCAAGTCGGCCGAGCTCGCTGAGGGCGGCAGCGAAGCCGTCCTTGATGGACGCTCCATCGCGGAGTTCCATCTCGACGGGGATGACGCCGTCGGGGACCTGCCCGCCGGCGCGGTGGGTGCCGGCGACGCGGTAGCCACGTTCGACGAGTTGGCGGGCTGTTGCCGCTCCGATGCCTCGGGAAGCGCCGATGACGAGGGCGGTTTTCTGGTCCGTGGAGACGTCACTCATTGCACAAGTATCTCTGCGTTGCTCTGGACAACTCCCGTCGACGAGCGCGTTTAGCGACCCCGTTTGTGGGGCCCCTGTTCTGGGGTGAGGGGTACGTGAACCTCAGAGTTGCCTCCGACTCCGCGTGTGCATACGCTCTGAGGACACGGACTTGTACCCTTCCGACGGATGTCGGCGGCGGTGTCCATTCCCCTTCTCGCACTCTGCGTACTCAAGGAATGTTGATGCCTGCCCCGGCTGTAGCCTCCAAGCTTTCTCAGGTCAGTGACCGCGTGTGGTTTGCCCACTCGCCGCTGGTGAACTGGACCATCGTCACCACGCCGCGCGGCGTGGTCCTCATCGACGCTGGCTACCCCGCCCAGGCTGACCGTGTCCTCGGCGACATTCGAACGGTCGCAGCGGTGTCTGACGAGCAGGAGCTCGCCGCCGTTCTCGTCACCCACGCTCACACCGACCACATCGGTGGGGTTCCCGGCGTACTTGCTCAGCACCCGCAGGCCGCCGTCCTTGCCGCTCCGGTTGAGGTTGCCGCCGTCCGTGGGCCCGAGCGGGAGCAGATCACGCTCGGAAAGATGGGTAGGAAGCTCCTCCGCCCGAAGTTTCTCGCGTGGCTTCGCGCAGGTATCAGCGCCGGCGGTCTCCGCCCGGTCGCTATCCCCACCGCTCGAGGGTTCACTGCGGAAGAACTGGCTGACTTCGGTATCCGCGCGCACCCAGCGGCGGGGCACACCGCTGGAAGCACCGCGTACGAGATCCTCGGCGACAACATCCTCGTCACCGGCGACGCGTACGTCACCGACCATCTCACCTACCGACAGCCAAACAGCGGCGCCATCGACCCGCTGTTCAGCGCTGACCCCGCTCAGGCGAAACGGACCGCCGAAGCGTTCCCGTTGGACGTCACCGTTCTTCCCGGCCACGGCCCGGCTCGCATCGCAGCCATGGCGTCGACGTAAACCCGCTCCGCGTCGGGCTTCGTCTCGGACGCCGCAGCAGCAACTTCATCACCGCTTGCGAGCGCAGCTCGCACCATTTCCGTCCAGGGGGACGTGACGTTGACCAGCACATTCAGTGACCCGGTATTCGGAGGAGAGTTCTCCATCCGCGCAACCAGGAAAGCCGCACTCCGACCGGTCATCCACGATCACGGATACGAGGGGATTCAGCACTTGCCTACTCCCCCACCAGTCGCAACCCGACCGCCGTGCAACACCGTTCCGGCGCCGTCATCCCAGGTCGAACCACTCAACGCTTCTAGAGGATTTATGTTCACGGTAGAGCACCTGTCCGCAGTCGCCAGCGACAACACGCCCATCCTGTCCGACATCGAGTTCCGTGAGGTCATGCAGATGACGATCGCCACCTGCTACGACATGTCCCTGCACCTCGGCTCCGTCGCCGATTACTGGGCGGACGCGTTCTTCAGCAACGACGCCGCACCGTCCCTCACCGCGCTCGGCACCGCGCTCGGCATCACCGTCACCGCCGCTCGAGCACTGCTCGCACAGGTGCGAAACGTGAGCCGCCGCGTCCACCAGGACGAGACAGGGCTCCCCGCCACCTGGTGAAAGCTCCGCGGCCGTCCTTTCAGTGGGGGGAGGACGGCCGCGGTTAACTTCCCCGTCCGGCGCTACGCCGGACGGGCTTCAATTTCGAGGTACTCCTGTCGGCGAGACTCGTCGAGGAGGCGCTGCGCCCGCGGCAGCCACTTTCGGATCCTCAGTGCGTTGGCGCCTGCGGCTGCCCAGATAACGCCGGTGAGCAGGTGGAGCGAGAGACGCGGAAGGTCCCCATGGTTCACCACATCGAAGGCGGAGACAACCAGCCAGATCCCGCCGACACCGAGCTGCAGGTACGCGTAGCTCACACCTCGTCCAACGACGCCGGCTAGGTACCGGACGCGCGCCCGCGGAGTGACACCTTTGGGCTCCGAGCCCCCGCGAACCCAGTGGCGGAGCGACTCGGTGCGCGTGTACCCGCCCTGGCGTCGCCAGGTGAGAATCATGAGTAGGGCGATAGCGACAGCTACCGCCACTGCTACCCCAGCGCGGACGAACTCGGGCAGATGCGGGATCTCCGTCGAAATCAGCAACCAGCCAGCAGCCATGATCACCGCGACGGCGACAACGCGAAGCCAGCCGAAGCCGTCAATCTCGCGGAGTCGCATACGGCCGAGCCTACCCCGACGTGGGGATTCGTCACCTGCTAGTCGCGGCGCTCCTCATCGTGTTCAGTCGGTGGCCATCCAGCCCCAGAGGCCGTTCTCCACGCCGGCTTCGAACTCGGCACGGGACAGGGTGGTGGACGCGCCGAGCCGCTTGAGCTCCCGCTCCTGGCTGACGCTCTCCTCCGCCAGCGGCTCACCCTGCGCAGCGGCGATGAACCGGTTCCGCTGCTCCTCCGCGAATCCGCGGCGGGACTTCGGGAACGTCTTCATCTCGAGGTGCTGACGGAGGTTCTCCGCCTCGAACGCGAAAATGCCCCGCAGCGAGTAGATCTCGGTGACCGCTTCCGAGTACGCGCCGGAACGACCCGAATACGGCAGGGTGGCGATCTCCGTAGCGACCTCGTCAGCAGCATCACCGTGCTCGGCGAGCAGGGCCCGGAACCGGCTCGCCCGCACCGCCGGGTCCTCGACGAGCAGCGGCTGCTCCTGCTCGTACTCATCGTTCGTCAGCGTCCCGTCGAGACCGAGCGCCTTAAACCCGTCTCGGATGCCGCGTCGCACCGACGGAGTGAACTCCACTGCGGCGTACTCGCCCCGCGCAAGCATGCGGAGCCGGTCCACCGACTGAACGGCAACCCCGTAGCGGGTTTTCGGGAACGACGAGATGCCTTCGTAGTGAGCCTCAAGCACTCGCGCTTCGTAGGCGGCGGCGCGACGCAGCTCGTAGATGTCGTCGAGGGCCCTGGCGTAATGCGGGGTGATGCCGTTCTCCGGCAGCGAGTCCTTGCGGATGAGGTCCGCCGCAAGGTTCCGGGCGTCGTTGTCCGGCAGGTTCAGCCGGTCGGACAGGATCCCGGCGACCGCGTCGTGGTGCAGCTGCACGTCCTCGAAACCGCGCCGGCGGTCACGGAAGTACTTCACGGCGGGCGCCGTCGCTGTGGTCATCGGCTGGTCCTTCATCTGCTCGGATTGCGCCGCGTTCCGCGACACACCCTCTATGCGCGGAACCGCCGTCTGCTGTTGACCGTACCGGGCCGGCTCCCCCACCGGAGCAAGGCTCACGGCCGCTTCAGAATGCGCCACCGGAGCGAACGCACCCGACGAGACGAGCGCACCGTCACCGTTCCGGTAGCTGCCGAGGCCAAGCGCCGTTCGGCGAGTAGAAGATAAAGTCACGCCAGGTGTGTGCGCGGCGAAACAAAACCCACCTCATCAGTCGAGCTCAGCCCCTGCTCGCTATCCTTGGTCCACCGGCGCGTACGCGACCAGCGGCGTGTCGTTCCTCTGACAGTCGCGCACCGCATCCTGCATCGCGGACGTGAACGTCGCACCGTCCGGGTTGAACTTCGCACCCTTCACCGTGGGCGGCGAGGTGCTGATCGCATCCTGCAGCGACGCCAGATCCGCCACCAGCCCCCGATTCGGTGTTCGGCTGAGCGCGGACAGGTTCGTCGACGCCAGGTTCACGATCGCGGCATACCCGTCGTCCTCAATCGTTCCGGCGCTGAGTTCAGTTTCCGCTGCCTGCAGGTTCGTCTGCAGTTCGGTAAGCCCCGCGCAGGTGACGGCGATGTTCGGATCAGGAGTGTCCGAAGCGAGCGCCTTCGCCGTGTGAGCTGAGGAGCGGGTTGCTGTGACGTGTGGCGCAGGGCTCGAGCACGCCGCCAGTGAAAGGATCACGACGACTGCGGAAGCAGCGGTGAGCAGAGTTCGCACCAGCCCTCCTTAGTATGGCAGGTTCCATTGGAGGTTACCGCTCCATTTCAGCGTTCCGCACCCACTGCCACCGCACTGGTCTGCCAGCTTGTACTCGACGTAGAAAGCACCATTTGGCCAGACGACCGAACCGCCCTTGTACGTCGTTGTGTACCAGGTGTTCAGCGGTGGGCTGTCCTTCTCCCAGTAGATGGTTCCGTTGTCCTCGAGCCGCAGGTCGATAGTCGCGCCGCCGGTTACCGAAGTCACCTCCGTCCGAACCTCGTTTCGACCACCCTGGGCGTTGATGTACTGGTTGACTCCGACGATCCAGTTTTCGTTGTTGCCGCTTCCACTGATCGCTCCGGAGTTCGCACTTGCGGGTTCCGCAGCGATGGCTCCCCCGCCGGCGAGGAGCGCTCCAATGGTGATGGCCGTGACGAGGCGCTGCTTCCCGCGCATCAGTTGCTCTTCTCAATGTTTAGGGTGGAGCACATCATGGTGAACTCGGCCTGGTGTGCGGACACGTTGTCCTCCGACGCAGTGGAAGCGATCGCGGCTTCGAGGTCGCTTTCGGGGACGTGGCCCGACACCGACGGAAGCGCCATATAGGTGCTCATCTTCAGGTGGGTGTTGGCGTTATCCGCCTGGATGGCGGTGAGGTTCGGCTGCAGGGAGTAGTCGAGCCACGCGCACCGCCAGTACTGGGCGGCGAGCACATCGGGGAGCCCCTCCTGGTAGACGCGGGGTCCTTTCCCGTTGGCTTGCATTTCCGCTGGCGTCGCCGTCGGGAACTGGTAGCCGGTGGGCAGCGCTGCCGGGAAGTGCCCGGTGACCGCAGCCCACACCGACGGCACCTGCGCCTGCGAGTAGAACCCCGACCCTTGCGAATGGATCGACGGAGCGAGCAGCTGCGCGTCGGTGGCGTTCGCGGGGATGACCGACGCGTTCGCCGAACCGATGGCTCCTGCGGTTAGAGCCATCACCGCGGCGGCGCCGATGGCTAAGCCGGCGAGCGTTTTCTTCTTCAAGCTTTCCCCCTTGTGATGTGTGACGCTGGCTGTCGGCCATGAAACTAACTGCCTGCGAACAGCGGCCGAATGAGCGCCTCAAGGTCGCCCCAAGCGGCGACGGATAGGACGCAACTCGGAACCTATCCGTGGTCGCGGTTTCATCGGAATGGCCCGTTCGGCCCACTTCATCAGCAGTTGCTCGTCGTGGCCCGAATGGGCCATTTCCCCGTGAATCTCCCTTCCCCGCGGCGGTCAACGCCGAGAAGCCTCGTGCACAGACCAACATGGTCCACAGGAACAGACGGAAGGCACAGCAATGGCAGATCAGTGGGTACTCGCATCCCAGCAGTGGCTGAACAAGACGTTCGGCTCGGTGTCCGGTTGGACGAAGGTCACCGAAGACGGCGTCACCGGGCAGGGCACCGAAAACGCCCTCATCGAAGGGCTTCAGCACCTGCTCGGCATCAGCCCCGTCGTCCCATCCTTCGGTCCGACGACTTGGACGGATTTGCAGGCACACGGGAACGTCACCGGCAGTGACAACTCCACCTGGATCACGCTCGTGCAAGCAGCCTTGTACTGCAAGGGATACAGCGGCGCCAGCCTCGACGGTATCTGGTCAGACACCCTTCCTTCGGTGCAGAAGCTCTCCGCGGACCTCGGATTGAGTGGCACCGTCACCGGCCTCACTCCGAAGACGTTCCGGGCGCTCCTCAGCACCGACCCTGCAGTGAAGGTCACCGGCGGGTCTGACGCTGTGCGGCAAGCCCAGCAATACCTCAACGCCACCTACGGCAGCCACACCGGCTTCTACTACAACGCGACAGGCGGGATCTTTGACCGCACGACGCAGCAGAACCTGGTCCGCGGCATTCAGTACGAGCTTGGGCAGTCAGACAGCGCCGCTGATGGTGCGTTCGGCCCGGGTACCGGCAGCCAGCTCAAGGCCAGCACCGCATCCGTTGTCCGTGTCGGTTCCACCGGGAAATGGGTATACCTGTTCAAGGCCGCGCTGCTCTTCAACGGTTACCCGGTGCCGTTCAACGGCACCTTCACTTCCTCCGACAGCGCAGTGGTGAAGCAGTTTCAGCAGTTTGAGGGGTTCACTGCTGCAGAGCAAACCGGCATCGGCGACTACACCACCTGGGCGGAACTCATCGTCAGCACCGGCGACCCCACCCGCCCCGGCACCGCTGCCGACATGGCAACGACCATCACCGCCGACCGCGCTGCCGCACTCAAAGCAGCGGGATACACCACCGTTGGCCGCTACCTCACCAACGAACAGGTGACAAACCCGCTCGACAAGAACATCAAGCCCGGCGAACTCGCCACCATCTTCGCCGCCGGACTCCGCCTGTTCCCCATCTTCGAAGAAGGCGGCTACGCGCTGTCCTGGTTCACCGCAGCGCAAGGAACAGCAGACGCTGAACGTGCCTACGCAGCTGCCGTTTCCTACGGCATCCCGGCCGGGGCGACGATCTACTTCGCGGTCGATGTTGACGTCATCGAAGCGGACGTCGAAGCTGACATCATCCCGTACTTTCAGGCCATTGCCACCCGGATGAGCGAGCGCGACTACGACAACCGATACGCGGTCGGCATCTACGGGTCGCGGAACACCTGCGCGCTGGTCTCTGCTGCTGGGCTTGCCCGTGCGTCCTTCATCGCCGGGCTGTCCACGGGCTTCAGCGGGAACCTCGGCTACCCCCTGCCACAGAACTGGACGTACAACCAGATTCAAACGCTCACTGTCGGCTCGGGCAGCGGGGCAGTGCAGATCGATAAGGACGTCGCGTCCGGCCGAGACCCTGGCATCAGCAGCGTCAACCCGACAGGCGCCCTTGACCAGCTGTTCGACTGGCTCGACGCCGTGCAGGCTTTGGCCAATCAGTGGGCGGCAAGTGGGAAGGGACTCGGCTACGCCGCGAACCAGTTGTTCCTTCAGTACCTGCGTTACCCGACCTATGGAGCGAACAAGTCCACGGTCGGCGGCGGCACCGACACCAGCGGAACGCTCGCTCCAATCGAATGGGACGTCGTCGCCGGCGTCGGAGACCTCGACTTCATCACTTGGGCTGAAGCGCAAGGCGTGGGACGAATCGAACACTTTGTCGAGCCGAGTAAGTGGGCCGTCGAGATGGGTACGGAGCACCTCGCAGCGTCAGCGGACGCTGTTCGCCAACACGGCATCAACAGTGACCTGAGCATCAACCTCGGAGACGGTGGCGGCTGGGTGGGTGACTTCTTCACCCAAGCAACTGAGTGGAAGCTCGACCCGTCTGGGTCAGCCATTGGCAAGACAGCACAGAACTATCTCCTCGAGCACATCGCCACGACCACGCCCGGAGCATACGACACCTTCCCGCGGGAAGACTTCTTCGAAGACATCGATGGGATGCTCCTCGGACATGCCATCCAGCAGGCACCGAACGAGAAGGCTGCCGACATCATTCGCGCCTATTACACGGATCCCACGTCGTACAACAACCGCTTCGCCGACGCTTACAACCTCCGATTCGGTGGAAACGACTCGGAGTTCTACAACGTCGTCGAATCCACGTTCACGCAAAGCTCCGATGGGGCCTTCGACGCCTTCCGCACTGGAATCAGCCTCCTGCAACATGTGCATCTGGTCGGCGACCTGAGCGCCACAGATCAGGCGGGCTCCGCCGCGGCGTTCGTCCAGGTGTTCAACAGCTACCGGAACGGGTAATCATTCGACTGGCGGATGGCAACGATGGTAGCGGGCGGCACACTGGACTCATGCCGCCCGCTAGCATCGTCCCCCATAGGACTCGACACCTGGTTGTCGCCGTGGTTGTCGCGCTGCTGGTCGCGATCGCAATTCCGGTGGGCGTCGTCGTGGGCGTGACGCTCGCCGCCCGGCACGCCGCTGAGCAGGTGGACCGGCCACGAATGACTCGGTTCGGCAAGTGCACCTTCACAGGGACAACACCGTGCCGTCACGTTCCGAAGGCAGCAATCGAACGGTACGGGGATGTGTCCATCCCCGCGGGCGCGACCATCGTCGAGACCAGCGCTGAACCGTATCGAGACATCGCGCGAGAGGACCCGTACCTCAGCGCAGTCATCGAACTGCCTCGCGGCGACACTCCGCGTGACTGGTTCCAAACCGCAGCCCCTGTTCCAGCCACAGCTGACAGCGCAACCGCCGGTGGCCTCAGCGCGTACGGCGTCACCGGGATCACAACAGCGTCCGAAGGAGCGCAGACGCTCTGGGCCGGCACAAAGGACGGCCGAACCTGGGTGTCAGTCCTCGTGTGGCTGAACTCTTGAGGCGGGCACGGAACGCCCGTGTAGCGGCCCTTGTCGCCGCCCTCGCGGCAGGGGCGCTCAGTGTCGCTGGATACAACACACTCTTTCCGCACACCACCTTCGGAAGATGCCTCGCACTGACCCAGCGCTGCAACCATGTGCCGCTGGAAACCCTCGAGCTCGCATCCGGACTGGCTTGGGCCGATCCTGATGCGCGCGTGTTGCAGTCGTCGGCATCGCTGCCCGGCACCGTGGGGCTGAACGGTGGTCCGGCGTATGTCAGCGGACTCATCGAGGTTCACGGAGCCGGAGAGCCCGTAATTCGAGGCGATGGGTACACCGCTGCCGAGACGAACAGCAGCCTCGCACTGCTGACAGACAACGGCCGCAGAGCATTGAACAACGCCGACGCTACCGATATCAGCGTGCTTCGAAGGCGGGGGAACCTGGTCGCCCTTGAGGGACACAAAGGGAACTCCACCATCGTCTACATCTACTCGATCATCAAACAGGGATGAGGTGGATAGCGCAGACGCCACCGTTGTCCGCGTTGCTGCGAAGGCGGGGGAACTTAGTCGTTCTTGAGGGGTACTTGGTCGGCGGGGGCTATAACTCGCTCACCGATAAGGAGAAGACGAAGTTCGGGAAGGCGTTCTCTGACATGTTCCGCATCAATTCCCTCGAGAAGGAGTAGACGAATCCGTCTTCCGGGTGACGAAACGGAGGGCACGCTTGCGGCAGACTCTGGGCGTGCCCTCCGATTCGTGGCGCCCGCGCCTTGGCAGTGCTCTCGGCGCTGGCGCGCTCATCCTGGGCATCCTCCTGTTGCTTCTCGGAGGAGTCTTCGGTGGCCTGTTCTGGGCGGCCAGCGCTATCCGTTCCGGGGTTCATCCGGCAGCGGAACCGAGCAGCTCCACGTACGGCGTCTGCGACGGGCACTCCCCGTGGTCCTGCACGGCGGTTCCAACCCGAACCATCGAAGCCAAGTTCGGCCGCACCATTCCGCAGGGGGCAACAGTTCTTACGGCTGAAGCCGAACCAACTGCCGGCATCACCGGACGTCCCCAGATTCAGGTCGTCGTGGAACTTCCGAAGGGTGCCACGGCGGACTCGTGGCTGTCCATCCTCAGCCACGACGCTGTTCCTGTTGCCGACGCGGCACAAGTGCCGGAATTAGCCGAGCTCGGGGTGACTAACATCACCGGCGGAGCGACCGGCTTCACCTCCGTGTATGCGGGACAGCTGAACGGACGCGTCTACCTGTGGGCGTACTCGAGGTTGTAGCGCAGGTCGGGCCGCTGCTAGAGCAGCCCGAGGAGGTGTGCTTTGCGGACGGCGTCGAGGCGGGATACGGCGCCGAGTTTGTCGCTGATGTTGGCGAGGTGCCGTTTGATGGTGCCTGGGGCGAGGTTGAGGTGTTGGGCGACTTGCTGGTTGGTGAGCGCGCTGGCGACGAGGGTGAGTACTTCGAGTTCCCGGTCGCTGAGTGGGGCGGCGTTGGCGGAGTTGGTGGGGAGGCTGTGGTGGTCCGTTCGGAGCGCGTCGGCGACGGTGTCTACGGGGTCGGTTTTTGACAGGTAGGCGGTGACGCCGCGGGTGAGGAGGTCGCGGCGGAGCGCGTCGTCCTGGTGCATGGTGAGGACGACGATGCGTGTGTGTGGTCGTTGTCGGCGGAGTGCGGCGACGGTTGCGAAGACGGATTGTCCTGGCATTTCGACGTCGAGGATGACTGCGTCGGCGTTGTGTCGGACGGTTTCGGTGACGGCGTCAGCGCCGGTTGCTGCTTGCGCGACGACGTGCATGTCGGGGATGGTGCCGAGGAGGGCGTGGAGCCCTTCGCGGAACATCGTGTGGTCGTCGGCGAGCACGAGTTTCATTGGCGGTTCCCGTCGCCGAGGGCGACCGCTGCTGTCGGCTGGACGGTGAGGGCGATGGTGGTGCCGTCGCTGCTGGTGGTGATGGTGAGGGTTGCGCCGAGGAGCGCCGCTCGTTCGCGCATGCCGGCGAGGCCAAGCCCGTCTTCTTGCCGGGTGCCCATTCCGTGTCCGTCGTCGCTGATGGTGACGGAGACGTGGTCGGGTTGCTGGCTGAGATGCACGCGAACGGTGCGGGGGTGGGCGTGCCGGACGGCGTTCCGCACCGCTTCGAGGGTGATGGCGAGGATTTCCTCCTCCTGCCATCGCATGAGGATGCCGTCGGTTCCGGTTCCGGTGATGCGGAGGTTAGCGGCGCCGGCGACTGCTTCTTCCGCGAACCGGCGGATGGCGGTCTGCAGCCCGTCACCGCCAACCTGCTCCCGGAGGCGGGAGGCGACGGAGCGGACGTCGTCGACAGCGCCGCGGAGCAGCGTGGCGGCGTCGAGGAGCATCGTGTGGCGAGCATCGTCGTCGGGAAGCCGTCCCGCGAGCTCAACCCGTTGCAGCGATGTCAGGATGCCGTGCGCAACCCGGTCGTGGAGGTCGCGGGCGATTTGGGTGCGGGTGTCATGTTCAGCGGTCATGAGCCGACGGCGGAGCATGTTCGTGTACGCGATAGCGCCGGGTGGAAACCGCCGCCAAATCGCATGGTGGAGTGCTCGTGCGGCATCAGCTGCGGTAAACCCATCCTTCGTCAGCGTGACGGTGACCGGTTCGATGGCGACATCGAACAGTGCCTCAGCAGCCATAAGGCTCTCCGCCGGATGCACGTTCTGCTCCGCACGGAGCTCAGCGGTTGCCGCGAACCCCGGATCGACGTAATCGACGCTGACAGCGGCCGGCCGCTGTCCGGACCGCACGGTTCTCACCGTCTCGACAAGGATCTCCTCGACGTTCCGCAGCAGCTCCTGATCCAAGGTCCCTGTTGCCGCGAGAGGACCCCGACGCGCAGCGAGCAGCCCAGCGAGGCGCCCCGCAACAACCTCAATGAGCCCCTGAACGTCCTGCGTATCCTGCTGAGTTCCCACCACTCCCCCTCCCCCGACCATATCGGCCGACGACAACGTTCCGGAGGCACCTGCCCGAACCATCAGCATGCGGGTGGGGGATTCGCCCCCTCATCGGACGCCGGTCAGGGTTCGTACGTCGATGCGGATGAGTTCGATGCGACCGTCGCCGCGCTTCCAGTAGTGGAGGCGGCGGGCGGAGGCGGTGTTCGTTTCGATGTTGGCGCGGAAGCAGACGGCGCCGTCGGCGCGGACGTGGGCGGGGGCGTTGCCGGCGTCGCTGGTGCGGAGCGGGTGGACGCGGCGGGCGGGAAGGTTCTCCCGGCCGGTGAGGATGTCGACGACGCAGCGGAGCGCTTTGCTGGTTTGGGTGTCGGTGAGGTCGGTGAACGAGTCAACGAAGCCGGGGAGCACGTCGTAGTCGGGTAGCGGGCGTTCCGTTTTCTCGGTGGCGGGGACGCGGTCCACCCAGGCGAGGAGGATGGCGTGCCGGGCGGCTGCGTCGGCGGTGGGGAACTGGTCGATGGGGATGGGGCAGCTGGTGGTGGAGACGGCGTTGCCGCCCTTCTTCGCGGCTCGGGCGTATCGGCGGCCGGTTTCGCGGACGGTTTCCAGTGCGACGGCGAGTTTCGCTTCGACGCGTGCACGGGTGAGGTCCGCGTCGCGCAGCTGCTGCTGTGCGGCGGCGAGCTGCTTTTCGAGACTGGTGATGGTGTTTCGCAGAGTCCGGTTGGTGTTCCCCGTCTGGATGGCGTTCAGCCGTTGGTTGTCCTGCTCGAGCGTGGCGATACGGGCGGTGAGGGTGGCGACCTCGGCGATCAGGTCCTTCCGGGTTCGCGGCGCCGGCTGCGACTCCTGCGGTGGCGGCTGCTGCTGACGCTGCTCATGCTGTTCGGTGACGGCCGACATGATGGTGTCCCAGTCGGGCCCGTCGACGGTGAGGGTTTGCGTGCTGGCGCCGGCGCTGCTCGTAACCGTCGCCTCGTACGCGGGCGGTGCTGCTGCCGCGGTGGCCTCCACGACCCGGCGGGTGAGGGTGTCGGTGATGTGTCGGCGGTCTGAGTCGGCGTACGCGAAGACGATGGGGGCGGCAGTGCGGTCATGAAGCCAGTCCGTGCCGGGCGGGTACACGCGGGCGGCGCCACCGTAGACGGTGAAGTCCTCCCCGAGCCGATCGCCGAGACGAAACGTCAGCGGCCCCGTGGGAATGACGCTGATGAAAGAATTGCCGCCGAGGTCTCGGACCACCTGGTCCATGAGGAACCGCGGCTGCACGTCACCGGCGGGGGTGGAGAGCACCACGACTGGCATGTCCCGGTTCGGGTCCTCCAACAAGGTGGCGAGCCTGGTCACATCGTCGGTGGTTTCCACGTGGTCAACGTGCGTCTGCGTCGACGTCATGGTCTGCCGGTGCGGGCCGGAAACGGATGCTGGAGCGTCCGGGCTCGCGTCGAGCGCTGCAGCTGGATGCTGCTCTCCGTCACCGCCATCCCCACCCACGCTTCCAGTGTGGCCCCGAGCAGCGACGACGTCGACGCCCCACCCCGAGTGTCCGTTCAGTCCCGTCCGTTCACACCGTGACTACGCGCGGACCAAAGCCCGACGCGACGCGGAGGGGCACACCCAGCCGCTCAGAGGTTCCCGTCGATGACGTTGCGCCTCCTCGGGCGTGAACGGCCGGTAGTCCTCGCTCATGCGGTCGTGAAGTCGCGGGCGAGGAGGATGAGCCCCTTCGCGAGGAACAGGTCCGGGGTTTGCGCACGAATGAAGGTGCGGTATTCGTCGGTGGCGTCTTCGCCGTCCCACATCCACTCCGGCACGAGTGGCGCGCAGTCGGTCATCCACGCGGCGGGGGTGACCCCGCGACCTTCGAGCGCCCACGCGTAGGCGGTGGCGATGAGGGTGTCGTAGCGGCTGTCGCCGGTGCTCGGCGGAACCATGGTGAACGAATTCGGAAGACCCGGGAGCCGGGCTGCGCCGGCGACACGGCTGATGGCGTCCGGGATGAGCCGATTCGCTGTTTCCGTGTCACCGGCGTCGAGGCTGCGGCCGACGAGTCGCGCGAGGTGTGCAGGCGTGATGAGCGCCGGGTCCGCCATGCGGTTCAGCGTAGTTCGGTGTGCGCGCACACGTCCGCTATGGGCGGAACCGACGAACGTGTGGCGCCGCATCGGCTACGCCAGGTACCCGTCGGTGTTCGCTGCGAATTCCAGCGCGCCGGCCCACATGCGGTGGCCGTAGTGGGGGCGGGCGAGGATGGTTTGCGCGACGGCTGCCTGGTCGGCTCGGTCGAGGGTGCCGAACGGCGCGAACAGCGCCGCGGTTTCCTCCGGGGATGCTTCGCCGTCTTCCCACTTCTGCGCGACCTGCACGGCGTCCTTTACGACTCGCTTGGCGGTGCGGGCGGTGAACGGCTTGACGGAGCCCTGCACCGCTTCCGGGGCGCCGTCTTCGCCGGCGAACACGTTCCATAGCTGTCGTCGCGCCTGCTGGCGGGTGAGGTCTTTCTCCTCGACCATGTCGGCGAGGCGGTGCGCTCGAGCGGACCCGTCCGCGACGAGCGGGTCTGCGGCGACGGGTTCGTCGAGCGTGGTTTCCGCGTCGAGGGAGTTGACGATCACTTCACGGTGGAAGTGCTTCGACGGCCGGTGGTTCTTGTCGTGCCAGTTGTCGCGGATCTCCTCGGCGACAGCGTCCCCTTCGGTGGCGGTGAGGTGTCGGCCGAGTTCCGCTTCGAGGGCTGCGACGCGGAGCTTCCAGTCGCGGAAGCCGCGGGAGTCCTCGTGGCGGCGGTGCCCGTCAACGTGGCGGGAGGCGGTCTTCCGCGCGACGGACCGGATGAACCCGCCACCGATGGTGGTCTCCGCGCCCTTTGCTCGGGCGGTCGCTGCGGTCTTGTACACCGCAGCGATGGTCTCCCCGGCGACTTCCTCGACGAGGGTCCACGGCAATCCCATGCGGGCTACTTCCTGGCCTGCGAGCCGCTGCGCGTCGCGGACGATGTTGTCCTCCCCCATCTCGAAGGTGACAACGTCCGCCTGGACGGGATGCTCCACGGGCGAGTCGAAGAACACGTCAACGTCCTCGTCGATGGCGAGGTACGACGCGGTGAGGTCGACGCTGTCGTCCGCTTCGGAGCGCACGAACCCGTCGAAGTGGCCGCTGTTTCCGGGCTTCCCGGTGTCCGCGTTCCGGAGCTGGCGTGTGGTCGTCGTCATGACAGGCATGTGTGCGGGCATGCGGCGGACCGCTTCAGCATTGTGCGAGGTCGCGGCGGATGACGGCTTGGTCGGAGGCGTTCACGGTCAGGTTGTAGTCGTGGACGATGTAGACGAAGCGGGTGATGTAGGTGCAGATGTAGGCGTGGTCGGTGGGGATCCAGCCGGCGGGCCCATGACTGTTCTTCCCGTCGGTCGCGTGCTCGCTGACGACGGTGAGGTTCGTTTGGTCGGCGGCGAACTGTGCCCGCTTCGCTGCGGTCCAGGTGTCCGCTCCGTTGTTCCACGCCCACGCGAGTGGGACGACCGCGTCGACGGTGACGGTGGCGGGGTTGCTGCGCGTGTACGGCTGCTTGATGCCGGTGTACGGGTCGTTGAGGTGGCCGGCCGCGACGACGCAGCTGCTCGGTGCTCCGACGAAGGTGATGCCGGTGAGGCCGAGGGTGAGGGCTTTGTTGTGGACGGAGCAGCCGTCTGCGGGGGTGGTCCACGGTGTCCCGAACGCTGCCCGAGCGTACGGGCGGGTGGGTGCCGTGGTGGTGACGGTGAGGTGGTCGAGGACGTGCACCGCGGTGGAGGGTGTGCGGGCATCAGCAATGTGGCCGGTGAGACCAGCATGCTGGAGGGTGTCGGCGACCTGCTTCGCACCGTCGGAGACCGCCTTCGGTGGCGCTGACGGGAGCTGCGGTGCGGCGGAGTGCACCGCACCCGCGGCTTGGTGTTCCTTCGCCACGAGGGCGGGCGCGAACGACCCGACGACCGTGTTCCACTGCCCGGTGCTGATGAGGAACCAGGTCAGCACGGTGAGTGCCAACGCGGTCACCAGCAGCTTGCGTCCCATGCCGGTTCTGTATGCGGCGACCTACTGCAGCGGGGTTCGTTTCGCCTTCGACGACTTCTCCGGGATGCCCGGGCAGTCACGGGTGATGGTGCACTTGCTGGGCTTCGTGCCCACCACCCACACTGTCTCGCAGGTGGGGCATTCGGCGATGGCGACGGACGGTTTGTTCCGCAGCAGCTGCAGGTGCCCGTGGTACCGGTCGATGAGGTCCAGTTGCGCGGTGTCGAACTGGATGCTCTTCAGCTTCACGGTCGCGTCCGACTCCGGGTTCCGGAGCTCGTCGACGAGTTCATCCAGGGACCGGGTGCCGGTCAGCTGCAGCGCTGCGACGACGATGTCGGCTGCACGGAGCACGGGACGGCTGCTCACCGGGTCGAACCGGTACAGCTTCGGTGGTCGGGGTTTCCTCGCGATGGGCACAAGGGGTTCTATGCGGCGTCGGTCCTGCCAGCGGTCCGAATCGGGGTGACGGTGGCGAGGTGCTCCTCCTCGACGTCGGCGTTCCGACGGCGGCGCGCTTCCGCGACCCCCATCACGGCGAGGGCGGTGAGAACCGACGCGAAGCCGAACGTCATCGTCAGGAGGAACAGACCGTCGGTCGCCGCGTCGTCCAGGATCATGCGGATGACGCCGATGGTGACGGCGATGACCATGAACGCGGCGGCGAGAGCGGCACCACGCTGGGAGGGCTTGAGGCTGTTCACGAAGGTTCGCATGCCGAGGTTATGCGCGGACCGGTCCGGTTTCGTGCAGTCGCGTCGGCTGCCCGGTCCGCCGCATAGACGTTCCAGCCCGTCGCTCCCCTACTGGAAGGTCCTCATGCGTCAGCTCATCATCATCGGTTCCGGCCCCGCAGCGTTGACCGCCGCCATCTACTCCGCACGCGCCGAGCTCTCCCCGCTCGTCGTCGCGTCGGCGGTGGGAACCGGCGGTGAGCTGACGAAGACCACGGAGGTGGAGAACTTCCCCGGGTTCCCCGACGGCATCCAGGGCCCGGACCTGATGGTGAAGATGCAGGAGCAGGCGGAGAAGTTCGGCGCCGACATCCTCTACGACGACGCTGTCATGGTGAACCTCACCGGTCAGGTGAAGCAAGTCACCGTCGGCAACGGCGACACCTACGAGGCGCTCGCCGTCATCTACGCGACCGGGTCCGCGTACCGGCACCTCGGGCTCCCCGACGAGGAACGGCTCTCCGGCCACGGCGTCTCATGGTGCGCCACCTGCGACGGGTTCTTCTTCCGCGGGAAGCACATCGCCGTCGTCGGCGGCGGAGACTCCGCCATGGAGGAAGCGACGTTCCTCACCCGATTCGCCGACAAGGTCACCGTCATCCACCGCAGCGACCGGCTCCGCGCGTCGAAGACCATGCAAGCCCGAGCGTTCGCGAACCCGAAGATCGAGTTCGTCTGGAACAAGAACGTCGTCGGCATCACCGGCGACACCGCCGTCACCGGCGTGACACTGCAGGACACGACAGACGGCACCGAGTCGGAACTCCCCCTCGACGGGCTGTTCATCGCCATCGGCAACGACCCCCGCACCCACCTCATCCACAGGCAGATCGACGTCGCCCCGGAAGGCACCATCGCCGTGCAGGGCCGCTCATCGAAGACCAACCTGCCGGGCGTCTTCGCCGCCGGGGACGTCATCGACCCCACCTACCGGCAGGCGATCACCGCCGCCGCCTCCGGCACCATCGCAGCACTCGACGCCGAGCACTACCTCGCAGCCCTCACCAGCTGACCGCTCCACCCGTGCCAAAGACAGGCTTGACTACCGCTGGGTAGTTAGCCCGTTTGACTACCGTCGGGTAGTCAGAGGACTACGGTCTGAGGCATAAGCAGCGCAACCTACGTTCGAAACGCCAGCCTGGCACCCTAACGAATTGGTGATGATGTTCGGATGTCCCGTATGCGGGTATTTCGGCTTGCACGAGCCAGCTCGTAACGAGTATGGTCTTCCCTCATTCGATATTTGCCCTTGTTGCGGGTACCAGTTCGGCGTTTCGGACGACGACAAAGGCATCGATTACGAGCATTGGCGGCGAAACTGGCTGACGTTTGGCGCTCCTTGGTGGTCTCCTGAGGGGCCACCTGAGGATTGGGATCTCGAACGACAGCTCGAGAACCTCTGACGGCCAGGCAGCAGGCGGCGAGTTCCCCTCCCAGTGGATTCGGCACAGCTGCCCGCGTCAATACGCTCGGCCGTGGAGCGACGCTCCCGATGCCACATGAACGGGCAAACGAAGATGCCGCCGTTGTCGGATGACGGGCAGTGGTGGTGGGACGGCACGCGGTGGCTCCCTGCCGTCAGCGCTGACCCGAAGTGGCGGTTCGACGGACAGTCCTGCTGAGCGGCTGGATGAGGCGACGACGGAGCGGCGAGAGCAGTTCCGCACCCGCGCCGCAGGCGCCATCGCAGCACTCGACGCCGAGCACTACCTCGCCTTGTTCAGATCCTGACAGTAGGCGGAGCTGCGCCGCCGAGCACCCTCTACTGGGAGGCAATCGAGGCAGTGAGGTGCGTCGTTTGGCGCATCATGTCTCGACTTCTAGCGCCCCCGCGAGCCCGAGGGCATCTGCGGCGGCGCGCACTGCATTGGGGTGGCGCGATCCCAGGGAACTCCATAGACGGCGTATGACTGCTGTGTCGTCGCTGCCGCGGAGCTTCTCCACCGTCCGACGATGCACCTCCTTGAACGCGCGTTGATTCGGCACGAGCACCTCAGTGAGGAAGTCGCCGAACGTCATCACCCGGATATCGAGACCAGCCGTTTCGAGTGCCTTCTCGGTGGGGAAGTCCTTGATGTTCTCGGTCAGAAGGATGTCGGCGCCGGCGGAGAGCGCCGCAGCGAACACGTGTCGGTCTTTCTGGTCCATCTCCATGCTGTCCGCGGTCGTCGCGGCCCACTGCTCCACCTCGACAGAGGCGTACTCGTAGTACTCGGTCATCAGCTCCCGGAGCCGCTCCGCGTTGTGCTGGCGTTCCGGAAGGGTTTCGCCGCGGACGAGGCCTTTGCCAGCGAGGTTGCTCGTCATCTCCTCGAGAACGCCGTCCGACCACCTGACGTCGATGATCTCGAAGGTGTCGGCGTACAACGTGTAGTCGCGGAGGACACGCTGCACCAAGATGTTCGCGTCGACGAACACCGTGGGGCGAGGCGTCACTCGGTGAATCCGACGTCGTTGGAGAGTGCCGTGATTCGCTCCATGCCGCGAAGCTTCCGTTCACGTTGCCGGGAGCGGAACCGCGCCATCGCCGCTTCGGTGACTCTGTCACCATCGCCGCTGTGCTCAACTTGGAGGTCGCCGCTGTCGACGGCCTTCTGGAAGTTCGCAGAGGTGAGTCCGAGACGCGATCGCGCCGCTTCGAGGGTCAGAGTCACCATGAGCATGGCGCCGATTGTAGTTCGCACGAACCACCTATGGGCGGAGCGTCGGCAGGAAGTGCGTTTCCGTTGAGGGCTGCATCGGGCGCCGGCCGAGCGAAGGAGAACGGCGGTCAGCGGTTGCGGGTCGCGCCGGTGATGTCGGCGTGGTTCGGGCAGTAGGCCCATGTGGTGTCGGCACGCTTCGCGAGGACCCAGCCGCGGTGCACGCCCCAGGCGAACAAGTCGTCGGAGGCACCGGTGAGGTCGAGAGTTGCCGTGCAGTACGTGCAGGTGGTGCTGCGGGTCATGCTCCGGTGAGATGCGGCGACCGGGCCGTGTCAGGGCGGCGGAGCCAGATGCGGTGCGCTGCCTCGTCGTGGTCGCGTCCCGGGAGTGCGACCCAAACTTCACCTGCTGCTGGTGCGTCGCCGGTGACGGTGCCGATGATGCCGGGATGCATCCCCCAGGTGACGTCGTCGCCGACGGTGATGGGATGCGGTGGAGCGGGAGTCGAGGCGGTCATGCCCGGGCAGATGCGGCGGTCCAGTATCAGCAGCGGCTTTCGGATTGGAAGCGCGGCGTCCCGTTTCACGGTTTCTCAACAGTGCCGTTGAGGATGTCGTAGATCAGCGATTCGACGAGTTCGGTGGACGACTGCGCGTCGTCTCCGTCGTCGATGACGGAGACGTCGTTGCCGTCGCCGAAGATGATGTCGAGGGTTTTCGACTTCTCTTTCAGGACCTTCTGGATTCGGCCGTCGAGGGTTCCTTCGGCGAGGTAGGTGGTGGCGATGATGCGGTCCGCGGTCTGGCCGATGCGTTCCGCTCGGTCCATTGCCTGTCGGATGAGGGCGGGGGTCCAGTCGGATTCGGCGAAGAACATGTCGGAGGAGGCGGTGAGGGTGATGGCGACCCCGGCTGCGGCGATGGAGCACACGAGGACGGGGATTCGGCCGGCTTGGAACTCGGCGACGAGGCGGTCACGTTCGGCGTGGGAGACACCGCCGCGGATGATGCCGGATTCGGCGACTGCTGCGGGCACGGCTTGCGCCATCGCGTCGGACACTTCGCGGTGCTGCGTCCATACGATGAGGGGTCGAGTGAACACCTTCTTCCCGCCGACGAGTTCGGTGGTTTCCTCGACGTGGCGGCGGATGTCTTCGACGACGGTGTCCACCTTCGCCAGGCCGGCGGCGCGGCGCAGCAGCGACACGAGTCCGACCTGCGACGCGGCGTATTCGTGGATGGTGTCCTCGTCGAGGATCTGTCCGGGGTTCTCCTTCCGCCACTTCTTCACCCAGTCGGTGAGCTTCCCGATGACTTCGCGGTGCGCTTTCCGGTACTCGGTCAGGGGCACGTCCACCCACTTCGGGACCCGCTGTGTTTGCGGAAGGTCGGGGAGGACGTCCCGCTTCCGGCGGCGAACCCAGACATGGTCGGCGAGTTTCGCGCTGAGTTCCGGGAGGTGTTCCTTGCGGACTCGGTAGCCGCCGAAGCCGTCCTCCCGGCAGTACCGCTCGAGGAACGCCGCTTTCCCGCCGAACACCGGTCCGAGGTGGCCGGAGAGTTCCAGGATGGGGGCGAGTTCGGACGGGTTCGCCAGCAGTGGCGTGCCGGTGACGGGTAGCGGTGTCTTCGTGGTGGCGACACCGACTTCGAGGACAGCTTGGGAGCGTTTGGAGTCGTAGGACTTCCCGCGATGCGCTTCGTCGTAGACGAACACTTCCGGACCCCACGCCATGAGGCGCCGTCGGAGGTCGTCGCGGGCGGACAGGAGACCGTCGGAGGTGATGATGACACCGGTGTCGGGGAAGACCGGTTCCTTCTTCCCGGAGCGGATGACGGCGACATCGCCGTTCGGGTACTGGCCGCCCAGAGTGTGCAGGTTCGACTCGAGCACCTCGCGACGCCAGCCAGTGAGTCCGACGGGCAGGCAGGTGATGAGGGTTCGCTTCGCGCCGAGGATTGCGGCCGCGGCGATTGACTGGCGGGTTTTCCCAAGCCCAGGCTCGTCGAAGAGCGCGTTGTGGCCGGCGGCGATGGCGATCGCACCGATGCGTTGAAACGGGAACAGGTCCAACCCGAACCAGTCGGGAACGTCGCCGACCTCGGTGATGAGCTTCGCAACGTCGTCGGCGTCCATCTCGAGGATGTCCTTCGCGGAGCCTGCTTTCCGGGCGACGTCCATGAGGTCCTCGCGGGTGGTGACCCGGCCGCGTTGTTCGATGGCGGCGGCGATGATGGCCGGATCCCAGCGGATGCCTTTCCGTGGAGCGTTGCGGTGCAATGCGTCGGTGGCGGGGAACACGAACCGTTTGAAGTCCCGGTCCCAGCGGGCTCCGGCGCCGAGGATCTTCTTGGTGTTGTCGAAGCCGTACAGGCGGGGTAGCACCATCGCGTTCGCGCCGTTGGCGGTGAGTCTGCTGATCGGGGTGACGAGCTCGTTGAGGTTGATGATGTCGGCGAGGGTCGTGCCGGGGGTTTCGGAGAAGTCCAATTCGAACCCGGCGCGGGAGAACATGCGGTCTGGGTCATCGCCGGTGGCGGAGACGACCCAGCAGCCGAGGCTGCGGTTCCAGAACGCTTGACCGCCCTTCCCGCCGATGAGGCCCTCTTCCAGCCACTCCTTGAGGGTGCGGTGCGGGGAGTCGGCGTGCGGCGTGGACGGGTGGAAGTACAGCTTCAGCTGCGGCTTGTTGTACGTGCCGCTGATGACCGCTGTTCCCGTGCTCACACCCCTTCTATGCGCGTGCGGTTATCGCAGCTGCTTCGTTCAGAAGGGGATGCCGACGTCCCACCGCTTCTGCTGGCGGACGTTGGCCTGGTTGACGGACAGGTTCCGTCCCTCGCATTCCAGCGCCTCCCGGTACAGGGCGATGCGTTCGTCGAGGTGCTCCTGCGCGAGCCGGGTGTTCCGGTAGCCGCGGCCGGGGCCCGGGGTGGGGTTGCTGGTTCGGGCGGCGAGCGCGTCGGCGAGCTTGCGTTCCACGTCGGCTCGGCTGACCCCGGCAGCGTTCCCGGCCCAGATGTCGCCGTACGCCTGGTCGTCCGGGTGTGGTTCACCGTTTTTCCACGCGTGGTATGCCGCTTCCTGGTCGGCGATAACGAGCGCCTTCTGCCGGGTGAGTTCCTCGAGGTCGGCGGCGGTGGCGCCCGGGCGGAACATCAGCGTGCGCCGCGCGGCGCCGCGCGCACGAGCGACTTGGTCGTGGGTTGGTTCCGTGACAGCGGTGTCCCATCCGGCTACGGGGTGCGTGAGTTCCGTGGTCGCTTCTGGCCGGCGGTGGGCGGCGAACTCGGTGGACGAGTGGCCCGTCGCGACGGCAGCGCCGACGTCACGGGCGCGGACCTGGTGCTTGCCTGCTGTCATGCCCTACGTGTGTGCGGCGTCGCTGAAACGGTCCGGCAGGGGGTCAGTTGTCCTCGTCGGCGTTGTAGTCGCCGAGGGACTCCTCGATGGAGTACACCGGCTGCGGGTTCCCTGCGTGGGCGGGCAGTTCGACGATCCAGGACCCTTCGCCGTGGAGTTCGTTGATGTGGCCAGCGATGTTCGCGTCACTGGTCCACGACCCGGTGACGAGCATCACCCAGTGGCCGTTGCGCTGCCCGTCCGGGTACACGCTGGTGACGCCGTCGATGGTGACGGTGTGGCTGGTGGCGCCGGAGTCCTGGTACGAGTCGGCGAGGCGGGAGTGGCTGGCTTCGAGGTTCGCGCCGGGTGCTTCCAAACTCTTGATTGCGGTCGCACGGGACTGCGCTGCGGTGGCGGTGCTGTCGTCGTAGCCGACCCAGGTGCGGACGAACGCTTCCGCGGCTGCTTCCGCTGCGGTCTGGTCGGCGGTGTCCTGCGCGTTCGGGGCTGCGCCCTGCGCGCTGGAGTTCGCGTCGCGTTCCTGCTGCGGTGTGCCGACGTACGTCGGCGATGGGGTGAACGACGTGTCGATGTTCTGCCCCGGGTAGGCCCTGCCGACCGCGGTGGGTGTCGGCGTGGCTGCCGTTTGGGTGCGCTCCGGGGTGGTGCTGTGTCTGGCAACGCCGGAGGTCCCTTCCTCCTTCGCCTGCTGCTGGTGGTGCGCGGCGGAGAAGTTCACGACGATGACGGCGAGGAGGATGACGCCGGCGGCGACGATTCCGAGGATGGTGAGGAGTCTGCGGCGGTCCATCAGGAGTCCCTATCGGTTGCGAGGTGGGGTGCTGGAAGTGGGTATGCGCGGACAAGCAGCGGCCGCTACTTGCCGGCGGCCTTGAACGGGTCGACGGTGGGGCGGACAACCTTGTCCATCAGGTCGCCCTGTCCGGCGGGGCCGCCCCACACAGGCTGAATCTTGACGACGTCGCCTTCCTTCGGAGCGGCGAGCATCCAGTCCTGCCCCTTCGCGTCCTGCCCAAGGTAGAAACCGACGTGGTAGATGCTGGTGTTCGGGCGTCCCCAGAACAGCAGGTCCCCGCGTTCGCGTTGCGAGTACGGGAACACCTGGTCGGACTTTGCGAGGCTGAACTGCTTGTGGGAGTCGTGCTGCGGAACGCCGTCTTTCATGCCGACGCCGACCCCGGCGGTGCCGTAGGACACCATGACCAGGCCAGAGCAGTCCCAGACGTCGGGCCCGGCGCCGCCGAGCTGGTACGGCTTTCCGAGCTGCTGGCCTGCGAATGCGAGCGCCGCGGCGACTTCTTCGCCGTTCGCTTGGGCACCGGAGGAGGTTGCGCCGGGTCCCGGATGGTCGGGGCCCGGGTCATTCGTGCCCACCGAACCGCCAGTGAAGCTGCTGCTGACGGTGCAGCTGGAGACGCTGTCCGCGCCACCACTGCTGCCACTGGTTCCGCTGCTGCTGCTGGTGGTGGTGCTGCCGGCGAGGGCGTGGCCGTGCCCGTCGGTGACGGTCACCGGCGGTCCTGGCGGGTTCGGCTCAGCGATGGGGTCAACGCCGTCCCAGTACGCGGCGAGGATCTCCCGGCCGATGCCTTCCTTCTGCGCGTACCGGTCCGGGTAGCCGGAGATCTGCACCGACTGAGCGACGGCGCCGGGTTCTCCGGTCGCCCAGGTCTTCTTCGCAATGAGCCGGTTGAAGAACGCCGACGACGAGTAGTAGATGCTGGTGCGTTCCGTCTCGGTGCCCCAGGTGTCTCGCTGCTGGAACGCGCCAATGGAGTCCCGGTCGCCGAAGTCCAGGTTCTCAATGTTCGACTCCACCAGCGCGGTGATGAGACCGATGAGCGCCGCCTGCTTCTGGTCATCCTCGCTGGACTTGGCGAAGATGGTCTTGGCGATACCGATGATGGCGCGGGCGTTGTTCACCTGGCCGGGCGCGAGCGTCGTCAGCGTGCCGCCTGGGTTCTTGTCGACGGGTGCCCGTTCGGCTGGTACCCCGGTTGCTTGTGGTGCGCCATCTCCGGACGCGGACGCGGAGCCGTTGGAGGAGCAGGCGGACACGAGGCCGAGCGCCCAGCTGCGGGCGGTGGTGAACACCGTGTCTGCGGTTGCTGCGGGCAGCGCTCCGGGGTTCTGCAGCACCGCGTCGTAGAGCTTCTCGGTGGTGGCTTGCGCCTGCTTGTCGTCGCTGTCGGTGCTGAGCTTGTACTCCGAGGAGGAGTTCTCCACTAGTTCAGCGCCGTTCAGCAGGTCCCAGTCGGAGGTGTGTCCGTCCTGCTTTGCCAGCGCGGACGACAGGTCATCGAGCATGGAGTTCCCTGCGGTGTCCTGCGTCTGCCCGCCGTTGTCGGTGTACGCCAGCCAGATCTGCCAGGGGATGTTCGACTGCGCGGTGTCCGCTTGAGCTTTCGCGACCGCGTCGTCGGTTTGGCCGCTGGCGACGGCAGTGGCGACGGCGACGTCGTTGGCGTGCGCGTTCGCGGCGTTCTTCGCGGTGCTGGCGCTCATCGCGACCGCACCGATGAGCAGCGCCGGTCCGGCGATGATGGCGACGACGATGAACCCAATGGTGGTCATCGCCCACTTGTTGCGGATGATGGCCTTGAACGCGCCCTTCGCGGCGCCGGCGTACCCGCCGGTGAGCGCGCCCTTGGCGATTTCCTTGACGGCGTCCTTGGCGAAGTCCTTCGCCTGCTCAGCGCCGGACGCCGCCTGCGCAGAGGTGGACGGAGCGCTGCTGCCGAAGGTGGACGCGGTGTCGCGGATGCTGGCGAAGCGGCTGCGACCAGGGGTGCGACCGCCGACAGCGCGGCCAACCGCGCCAAGACCGGCGCTGGCTCCCTGACCGAGCAGTCCCGGTCGGCGGGGCCCGCCGCCGGGTGCTGTCGGCTGACGCTGATGCTGCTGCGCCGGCGACTGCTGCTGCGCTGCCCCGCCGTCGGCGGTGTCGTCGAACCCTTGCGGGCGTTGCATGTCGGCCATCGCGTCGCCGCCGTTCAGCGCGCGCGGCCGAGGCGCCACTCAACGCGGGGGCTGACCCCGGTCGGGAAGTAGCGGGCGCGACGACGCTGGAGACGGTGGATGTAGAACGGGCTGGGGACGTGGTTCGACTTCTGCAGGTTGTGGGTGGCGCACAGCGACTGGCAGTTCGACATCTCGGTCGCGCCGCCCTTGGACCAGGGGTAGATGTGGTCGGCGTGCTGCCCCGGCTGCTTGCAGCGGAACCCGGCGGAGGAGTGCTCGCAACGGCCTCCTGCGCGCCGTTTCGCTTCCTGCTTCTGCGCGCCGGAGAACATCCGCCGCTGGTCCGTTTGCGGCTTCCCGTCCCCGCGTCCCTTCCGGGCGACGGCAACGACGACCAGCGCCAGCGCGACACCAGCAGCGACAAGGGGATGGCTGCCGACGAACGCCGTGAGTGGTGCGAGAGCGTCAGCCATGCTCTCCGCAGATGCGGCGGAACGTGAGCGGCCCGCTTACGACTCGGTATCCTGGGCTGGTCTCCAAAGGGGGCGCACTGTGGGGGTGCGCAGAAACGCCCCGAGCACGGTTCCGGTGCTCGGGGCGTTTCTCATGGGGCGGTCAGCCTCCCGGCTGTCCAGTGACGCTCAGCTCAGCTGAAGTCGTCGTCGAAGCCCGCCGACGCGACGGGCGCGGCAGCGGCGACCGGCTGCGGAGCCGGGGCGGCCGGGGCCGGCTGCGGGGCGACGGCCGGCGACGTCGGCGCGGGCGCCGAGGCCGGACGAGCCGCCTGACCCTGGCCGCGGGCGTTGCGGGTGAGCTGCGCCGACGCGAACGACAGCGACGCGGCGACCTCGACGGCCTCGTACTGCACGGCGTTGATCGTCACACCGTCCTTCTCGTACGAGTTCGGACGCGCCTCGGCGATGACGACGACCCGGTCCCCCTTGTGCAGCGACGCGGCGACGTTCTCCGCGTCCTTGCGCCACGCGGCGACACGGTAGAACACCGACTCCTTGTCCTCGTACGAGTTCGTGTCCCGGTTGAACTTCGAACCCGTCGACGCGACCGAGAAGTTCGCCACCTGCGCGCCACCGACGGTACGGACCTCGGGGTCCGCCGTCAGGTTGCCGATGATGGTCGTGATGTTCGGGATAGCGGTCATTTCTAGTTACTTTCTGTTGAAGGATGCCGACCACCACTGCGGTGACCGACACCCCCTCTATGCGCGGAAGATTCGGACGGCGCGCGGTCTCGTGCAACCCAGCGCAAATTCGCATGCTTGTGCGGATCTGAGGCCATCAGCGATCGCCCGGCACGCACGAGAGGAGCGGCGCCCCAACGGTTCGGGCCGCGGCTTTGGATGGATGAAGGTCAGTCGTTCGCGCGGCCGGCTTCCTCAGCACGGTGGTAGGCGATGAGCCCCGCGTGGTTCACCAGCTGGTCCAGGTTCAGGTTCGCCATCCCCCACATGACGCTGTGAACGGCCGATGTTGCGGCGTCAACCGGGTTTTCCGCCAAACGGTCATGCTGCCTGCGAACCTCCTCTGCGATGCGCTCGAGGTTCGCAGCAATGCTGTCGAGCCGGGCATGGGCCATGTTCTCGTAGACGCCCGACGCCGTCCTCGGCGCCGGCGTGAGGGTCACATCGTCCGCTGCATGATGCTTCTCGGCGAACTTCCCGTCGCGGGCGTGGAGGTTGCCGTTGCTGTCGCTGGTGGTCATAGCTGACGTGTGTGCGGCGGCGGGTTAGGCGAAAGGATAGCTCTGGTGGGTGCGGATGAGCCGCCCGAGAACACGGTCTGCGTGGTCGAGCTCCTGTTGGGTGGCCTGCTTCGCCACGTCATCGATGTCCGGGTCGTGCCGATAGTCGGGGGCGACGTCGTAGCGGAGGGCGCGGAGAGCGTCGATGTCGTCGCGAAGTGTGCGAGCGTGAGCGAGGACCGGGTTTCGCCGGCTGTTCAACGGTCGCGGTGCGTCGAGCCGGACCGCGCTGTCCTCACTGTGATGCTTCTCCGCAAACCTCCCGTCGTGGGCGTGGAGGTTGCCGTTGCTGTCGCTGGTGGTCATAGCTGACGTGTGCGCGGCGAGCAGTCCGGCAGCCGCTCGCCTTGCGCGGCCGTGCTCGCCCCTCGGCCTGCCCGGCAGCAGCTTCAGCAGCGGTGACGGGCCTAGCGGAGTTCACGGCATAGGTGAAGCGTGACGACGAACACCTCCGACCGCCTGCACCGTGCGACGCTCCTTCAGGTGGAGCTCCTTCCTGCCGTGCTCTTCCTCGCCATCGACGCGCTCTCATGGGTCGCGGCACGGCTCGCCTTCGGCACTGCGTCGGAGGCGACGCTGCTCGGGGCGTTGCTGCTCCTGCCGGCGCTCCTCCTCGGCGCAGCGTTCGCGTGCCAGGAACGCTGGTCCGCTGACGGCGCCGCACCGCAGACGCCGCTGCTGCTCACGCTTTCCTGGATTCGCGCGTGGACCATCGCCGGTGGCTATGCCCTGCTCGGATTGATGGTGGCGTCGCCGCACCTGATCTCTCACACGCTCGGCGCAATCGCCCACTGGGCGCTCGTCACTGGCTGCATCGCCCATATCGCCGCGGTCATCGCCGACCGCCGAACGGTCCGCAAGTAGCACGAGGAGCGGGACGGTCAGGATGGCCTGAGGCGGCGGTGCGGCGTGCCGGGACGCGGCGGTCCGTAAGCTTTGTTCATGCTCGTGCCCGACGTCGTGATCTCGCAACCGCCGAAGCAGTGGTCCCCGGAAGCGATGCGCGTAGCGCTGGATCTGCATGCGTTCCTCCACGACGAGGGCGTCGCTTCCGAGTTGGAACGACCTCCGCAGGATGGGTTCGCCGCACAGGTTGAGCGGCGACACCAGTACGCGCTGGAGACAGCGCAGCTCGTTGACATCATCGTCATCACGCTGAGCGGAACAGCGGCCGCCGTGTTCGTAACGGCTGCAGCGAAAGGGTTTGGGACGAGGCTCGGAGAGAACGCCGCGGATGCCGTCTCACGCATCCCGGGGCTCCTCGTGGAGTGGATTGGGAAGCAGAGCAGAGGCCGGAGGACCGTCCTGGACGTCTACGACGAGGACGGACGGCCGCTTGGAAAGGTCGCCTCGCGTGACATCAAGCCGGCCCGCGCGACAGACGACAGCAGCGACCGCGGCCCGCGTCATCGCGCCTGACCGCACCAGTCCCGCTTACTCCGCGATGATGATGTGCTGGCTTTGCCAGCCGTCGGGAATCGTCGCGTCGTACTGCTGCTTCGCGGTCCGGTAGTCGGCGCCGGACGCTTCGTGGGGTCGGGTTTCGGTGGAGCGTGCGGTGGCTTCGATGGTGATGTCGCCGGACGCTTTGGACGACACGGTGCTGACCTGCGTCACCTCGAAGCCGGTCAGGTCGCCGGTGTTGGCGATCGCTTCGGCGCGAGCCGTCTGCTGGTCGTCGGCGTGCCCTTGGCCGGTGCGGGTGATGGTGGAGCGGAGGACGCCTCTGACGGTGGTCACCTGGTCATTCTTCCTGCGACCTCTGACGTCAGCTCCGGCGTTCCGGCGGTGCGGCGCGTGTGCTGAAGGTGCGAGACGACGACCGCGGTGGTGAAGGCGGTCGGCGCGGCGATGAGCGCTGACTGCGTCAGGGGTGCTTCGAGTAGGAGTGCGCCGACGAACGCTGCGACGCCGGTGACCGTGGCTGCGGCAGTGGTCGCTGTCCGGGCGCGAACTGTTGCCGTGGTTCGCCGGGCCACGGTGCGAGCAGCCACCGCGGTGAACCCGGCGAGGGTCCCGACCAACAGACCAGCAACTCCGCCAAACACCGCGGCGAGCATGGTGAACGCGACCACGTCGTAGACGAATGTCGCCGCCGTGAGGTCGATGACGTAACCGACCAGGATGACGATGACGCCGGCGGCTGCGCCGAGGAACCCTCCGGTGAGGCAGCCTGCGACCGGGTAGGCGACACTCGCGCGGGCGCGGATGAGGAACCGCGGCCAGCAGCGGAATCCGCGTCTTGTCACAGAACCTGTCCTGGCGCCAGCGGAACGCCGTGGTCAGCGAGGGACCGCAGCCACACGCTGATGGGAACCATCTGCCCGTCGCCGAGGGTCGCGTCTACCTGAACGCCGTTGTCGCCGTGCCAAACAAATCCTGGCTGGTCGAGGTGCCGCGCAGCCTGCTCGAGCGCGTTGTGCGCGCCGGCGCGACGAGCGTCCCCAAGAAGGTCCCCCGCGGGCTGCAACGCCGCTGCAACCTGGTCCGCATCGACGAGGCGCGGGAATCAGTTCCCGGCAGCGTCCCGAGGCAGCTTTTCCGCGAACGTCCGCTCCCCAGGAAGGAGCGCCTGTACCGCAGCGAGGGCGTTCTCGAGGACGGCGATGCGTGCGTCACGTTCGTCGGCCAGGTTGGCGGCGCGGTTCCAGCCAGCGCGGAACGCGAACCGCTCCGCTTCCGAGCCGATGCCGCTCCAGTCGAAGTCGTTGTACGCGTTGTCGCGGGCGCGAAGGTCATCGCGGATGCTTCGACGGCGCGGACGTCTCGCATCCTTACGTCTACATCGAGCGCGACTCGGCGAAGTAGCGAGCCAGCCGTCGCGCATCAACTGCCGCCAGACATACCTGCCGCGGCCTAAGCTGCCCCTTCGAACTGAACACTCCAACGACTCGCTCTGCGTGAGAAGTCGGCACGCTAGTCGCTCAATGCGGGACGGGGACGGGGACGGCGGAGCGGGACCCGCACTTTCCACCTCGCGGCCGTGCTTGCACCAGCTGCCGCCGTCCGGGATCGTCATTCGCCCTCACGATTGCCGCGCTTGAATACCGAGATCCCTGTGCGAGCAATGATGGTTCCGAGCGCGATGAGGACAAGCGCCACAAACAGTCCGGCCAGTTCCGTTCGGGAGATGTCGTCTCCCCGTATCAGTCCCTGTATGCCCAGACCGACGACCGCCAGTGCGACTAGAACTCCGAGCCCAACACCGACGAGGCCGCTGAAGAACATTGTTCGTCCGACCCGCTTATCACGGTCTGGACCCTCTGCTCGCGGCATGTTGAAACTCCTTTCAGCGACAGGGACCGTACCCGCCCCTGTCGCTATCGCTAGCACCGTCGTCATCGCCGAAGGCGCCCTTATAGTCCTCGTAGAAGCCTGCCACTCCGGCGGGCAGGGACCCGACGGTCACGCCCCAGCCCAGTGCCTTCGGCAGCTTCCCCTCCATCTCTTCCAGCGGTCCTCCCAGGGTGCCGAGCCCGAGGGCGACCGTGTTGAGGGCGGCGGCGACACAAGCACCCTTATCGTGCTTGTATCCGCACGTCATCCAGTCGAGGCCGGCACCGACAGCGCCCGAACCTGTCGCCACTCCAGCCGAGAGCGCGCTCGTCGTCTCTAGCCCCGCTGTGACGGCCTCGCTGGCGATGAGCCCGCCTTCTGCACCGGCGAGGACGAGGTCTGCTGCCAGTCCAAGGCCGGTTGCCCGCGAGGGCGACGCCTCCAATGATCACTCCGGCAACCGCCACGGCGTGCCAGTTGGGTCATCTCTCCTATGCGCGGAACCACCGCCGACGTGTACGGCTACTGCTACTGCTACTGCTCCACGACGATGTCGAACCCGTTCGGGGTGCTCGAAGAAGCGATGAGCTGCTTCGCGGCGGCGACCGCCGCGGCGGACGATGGCCAATGGTTCATGCCGACCCCCAGCTGATTAGCCGGCGTGCCGCTGACCTGCCAGCAGGGAACGTTCTGGCCAGCCACAGCGTACGTGCCTTGATACACATAGACCGCGTTACGCCCGGTGGCGAACGTGTACTCACCGAGAAACGCATCCGCAGAGTCTCGCACCGCGAATACCTGCTGGTATCCCATGCCGTTGGTCGGCTTCTGCACTGCGTTCGCTTTGCCTTGCTGGTCTGCGATGACGTTGGCGGGTAGTGGCTGTTTGGTGCTGATCTTGATCCAACTCTTGTCGGGGAGCTGGTAGGCGTAGTCGCCGTTGGCGGGTGGGTTCTTTCGGATGGCGACGGCGACCGTGGCAGGCAGCGGTGCACCGATGGGTAGCGAGGCGACCGTGGCGACGGTGACCTGCGGCGCGGCGGACACGGTCGGCGTTGGTGTGACCGGCTTGAAGCCGGTTGAGAGCTGGCTGGCTGTCGTTGCGCAGCCGGTGAGTACGGCGACGACGATGCTGCCGATGATGAAGGCGCGGGTCCCCCGACCCTGAGCGATGTTCACCCGTAAACGGTAGCGGTGGTGGGGGACGTCCCCGCCCGTGCTGGTGCCCCCAGTCCGGGCGACCTTCACGCGGCGGACTTGCTGCTGCGGCGGGTGGGGAGGAACGAGTTCGCGACGGTGAGGAGCGCCCCGTCGGAGTCGATGGCTTCCTGGCCAATGCGGCCGTTCCAGTGGTCGAGGAGGTCGGCGGTGCGTCGGAGCTGCTGTTCGACGTAGGTCAGGAGGGTGCGGTTCCCCGCGGTGGCGGTGATGAGCGCACCGAGCTCAGCGGGAACGTCGGTGACCCTGGTCGTGGTGGTGTCGTCAGCGTCGGCGCTCGTGACGGTGGTTCGGTCGCGGCGGAGGGTGGGGTTCCCGGCGGCGGAGCGGAGGGCTGCGAGCTTGTCGGCGGCTTTCCGGTAGCGGGCGGGGTCACGGTCGATCACGGGGTGGTCCTTCCGATGCTGGTCTGCTCATTGTGGCGGGCGGACGCGCAATCGCGGACCCGCTGGTTGGCGACGGAGACGATCAGCTGGATGTAGTTCGCGCCTTCGACACGCAGGATCTGCTTCTTTCGCTTCCTGCCGCCGGCTGTGCGGACACGGAGACGCTGCTGCGTGCCCTTCCACAGCTTCCGGTTCAGCCGCCGGGACTGGTTGTCGTACTCGACGTTCCCGGTCTTCTCATCGAAGCCGGGCCAACGGGGATGCGCCATCAGACGGCCTGACGTTCGAGTGTGGCCCGGGTGAGTGTGGCGGGGTCGAACAGCCAGCCGCAGTCGCCGCGTCCCGACGGATGCCCGGGGAATCGGACGACGACACTGAACCGGCTGCCCGGCTCCACGGCGACCACCCGGCCACGGGACCCCTGCAGGTCCGCCGCTCCGGCGGTTCCCGGTGCGACGAACACCTCGTCGTCGATGGTGAAGTCGATCATGCTGCTCCCGTCCGCTGCGCTCCGTAACTGCTATGCGCGGACGGATGCGGCGGAGTGCGGTCAGCCGCTGAGGGCCCGGCTGATGATCACGGACGATGCGACGCTTGACTCCTCAGCGAACGGTCCCGCCGGTCACCGTGACGGGAGGAAACGGTTCACCGCGCTCCGGGCCGGAAGGTGTCACCGTCCGGTGACGGGTGCGACGACGATTCGGGTGCTGGTCGGGGCGTAGCGGGCTGCGATGCCTTCCAGCCAGTCGCGGCCGACGGGGTTCGCGGTGTGGACGCGCACTTCGTCGGGCCAGATGTCGTGCTCCGCCATCCACAGCATCACCGGCCGTGTGGTGTCGTCGCCGCCGAGGTCATGGTCGAAGGACACCACCTGCAGTGGGTACCCCCGGTCATGAGCTTCGTGGACGAGGTTCAACGCTTCAGCGGAGGTGCGGGCGACGGCATTGAATCCTGGCGGCATGGGCCGTTCGTCGTCGATCCAGAGGGTGACGGGCGTGGGCATCAGCGGGGGTCCTCGATGCGGCTGGTGTCGCGGACGATGAGGTCGGTGGTAGGCAGCCATCCGCCGTACGTGTGAGTGAAGTGCGCCGTCGTGTACGCGCTGCGCTTCGGGTTGAGGGTGTGGATGCGCCAGGGGTCCGCGGCGGTGTTCACGCGAACGCCGCGGGGGAACGACAGGTCGAACGTCGGGATGACGCGGAGCTCTCCGTCTTCGAGGCGCACCGTGGTGATGTCGAAGTGGGAGCGGACGACGTAGCCGACGCCGGAGAACTGCCCGGCCGCATCGTCCCGACCGACGTGGACGACGGCGGCGTCGGCAGGGAACACACGCTTGCCGATTGCGGTGGGGCGTGCGCCGGCGTAATTGATGGCGTCGGCGCGGCCTTGGGCGGTCCGTCCGAACAGTTCAAAGTCCGCTCGGTGCACGCCACTGTCGAGCTGGCTGCCGACCCGCGGGATCAGCGCTGTCGCGATTGCTCCGGACCGCAGATGATGCAACGGCGTCCCTTCCGGGTACGCCAACTCGAACGTGAGCGCCTGGTACACGCGGCCGGTCTCGTCGTCGCAGATGGTGGTGAAGGACGGGCCGGCGGTGACGACCGTGCCGACGGTCACTCCGAGACTGCGGAGCGCCTGGTCATCGCCGACGTACACGACCGGGTCGCCGGTCTGGAAGATGGTCATGCGTGCGCCGTGGTGGTCTGGCGGGCGAGGGCTCGGTCGCGGCAGCCGCAAGGGATGCGGGTGATGGGAGTCTCACCCTTCCGGGTGCAGAGCGGGTCGTGCACGGCGGGCAGCATCTGCTGCTCGCTGAGGACGGTGAGGGTGTTCCCGGTGACCTGCACGCTGTAGCTGCCGTTGGCGAGCAGGTCGGTGACGGTGAGGTCACCGGTGAGGAGGCTGCCGGGCTTCGCGTCGGTGCCGGCGTACCAGACCTTCCGGCCGGCGGCGGAACGGATCCCGTAGGTGGTGGACGGCATGAGTTGGTGGCGCTCCTTCTACTGTGGCGGCTGCTGGTCTCTCTGTGCGCGGACAGCGCCGCTCATGGGACGCCTGCAGCGAGCGGCTGCTCCCCCGGTCAGGCAGATGGTCTCTGCTTGCGGCGGTACTCGTCGATGAGTCCCCAGGTGCCGGCTGGTGTGTGCAGCGACTCCTCCACCTCGGTGAGGAAGTCCGGACGGTTCTCCGCTGCGGCGATGACGGCGGCGACCGCTTCCGGGCCCCGCTCCGCTGCGGAGCGCAGCTGCTCGAGGTCGATGAGCGCGAACTTCCCGGCGGCGGGAGTCTGCTCGATGACGGCGGCGGTGCCGGTGAGGAGGATCAGCTTGCGGCCAGCGCCGGCGCGGGCGTCCGCGCTGGCGGTCGCTTCGTCGCCCCACACGGTGGTGCCGTCTGGGTGTCGGGACGCCCACACTGTCTCCGGAGCGCGAACGTCCACCGCGGTGAGCAGGTCCGTTGGCACCCACTCGCGGCTGCCGCCGAACGCGACACGGGTGTGGACACCTTCGGGTGCTGGTTCCACTTCGCGGACGACGACACCCTCCCGACCGAGCGGGTCGCGCACCTGGGTGTGCGGGGCGTAGTCGACGTCGGCGGCGGGCACGGTGAGTTCGGTGGCGCCGCTGCCGACGGTGACCGTCGGCGTGGTGACGCCGTCGGTGGTGCGCTCGCCGACACCCGAGACAACACGCGGGGCCGGGCCGAAGTCGATACCGCCCGGGGTGGTCGGATGGCGGTGCACAACGGCGACACCAATGGGAAAGCCAGCGTTCAGAAGAATGGTCACGGGTGCTCCTTCGAGGTGCGGTCGCCAACCCCTATGCCAGAGCGCCGCCGGCACCCGGCGAGGTCACCGATGGGTGCGGTCGCCGCGGTCAATCGGGACGAGGCCGAAGGAACGGCCGGCGGTCGCGGTGACGACGTCGTTGAGCTCAAGGACGGCGGTGCCGCTGGTGCACAGCGGCCGCAAGCCGAGGACGGACGCACCATCCCGGTACGCGCGGAAGGTCACAGCCGCCACCAGCGGGAAGTTCGTGCCGGGCTCGGTGAACCCGACCACCCGAGCGCCGAGCGTTGGGGTGTCACCCAGCCGGAACAGCTTGCTGCGGCGGACAACCACACCGGCGTCGTCGAGCTGCAGCCACGCCGTCGTCGGTCGATGCAGCCACGACGGCTTGAACAGCAGCGCCGTCAGACCCGTCGGGCGAGCCGGTTCCAGTGGGGTGCGAACCGTATCGTCGAGCTTGACGGTGTCCTGCAGCGTGGTGGGCATACCCCACCTATGCGACCCGGGCGGAAGGAGGCGGGGCCGGCTCTAACCGTCGACGTTGGCCCGGCAATCTTCAATCTCTATGCTGAGCGAGTGTTCGACTGGGGCGACTGGAACAAGCTGCTGCCGACGTTCCTGCTGTCCGCCGCCGCGGTCGGGCTTCTCACGGGGACCGTCCGAGCGTTCTGGGTGCTCGGACAAGCAGACCGGCCAAGGGAGCGCATTGCGGCGATCAAGACGGCCTTGGAGACGCTGAAGCTCATCGACGATGAGGAGTCCGACGCGTATCGGGCCGTCTCAGCCGCTTTGGCTAGCGAAGTTTCGGGTCTACGGACTGCGCTTCACATATTTGACGATTATTTCGTTGCTGTCGCTTATTGGACTTGGCCGATCAATCTTGCCGGTCTTATTGCCTTCGCGGGCCTTTTTGTGTCCTACTACGTATCGCCTTCAGGGGCGACTCCGTGGTTTGCCTTTTGCGTTTGGACTATTGCGGTCCTGGCCGGGGTGCACCTGCTTCTTGGGGCTGCCCGGCTCGTATTCCTTGCTGTCCGCGCCATTCGGTCTCGGTTCTTTGAGTACGACCCCGACGAGTCAGGCAGCGAGGGTCCATGACCCGTCTCGCTGGTCTGCTCGCGAACCATCTCGACCGCGTGCTGTACCTCGGCGGTGCGGTGAGCTGTGGCGAGCTGGGTGGCGTCGTGGTTGGTCAGCCGTGATCCCAGCCCATCTCCCACTCAGGCCGCGTCTGCGCGTGTTCGCCAGTCGTATCGGTCGCGGTTCTGCTGATACCCGGGGCGGGGGTTGAATCGCCAGCCGGTGCGGCCGGCGGGGAGGGTGGCTCGGCGGATGAGTGCGCCGGATGGGTACGCGAACGTGAACGGTGCGGGGTCGAGATGGCTCGGGCCGGTGAGCTGTTCGATGGTGGCGGCTGCGGCGTTCAGAGCGTCGATGGTTGCCTGCCACTGGCTGGCGTTGATGCTGTCCGGCCAGTGGGTGAGGGCGGTGACGTACCAGGTGGTGGCGGCGCGGAGCTGGCCTGGGGTGATGGTGTCGGTCACCGGCAGGTGTTCCGGTTGGAGTGGTTGCTGAACCACAGCCAGGGCCAGATGCTGCTGCCGAAGCCGCCGCCGGTGTTGTAGTACGTGTGCTGGTGGTAGTGGGTGGTGGTGCCCGGCTGTGTCGTGTTCGGCCGACCGCCGCCGGTCGTGCTGGAACCGCCGGTGGTGGTGCGGGGTGTCGTCGACTTCGGCTTCGTGAGGTTCAGCTTCGGCGCGGCCGGCACCTTCGGGGCGACCTTCGGGGCGGTCTTGGTTCCCGTACCGGTGCTGGTGTGCGACCCACCGAACGAGTGGGACCCACCGAACGACGAGTGCGACCCGCCGCTGTACGAGTGGATGCTGCCGAAGCTGCCGTGACTGAAACTGCCGATGTGGCTGCCACTGCTGAACACCGTCGTTTCAGCGAGCGCCTTCGGTGACGGGCTGTCCGTCGGGCACGCGTTCGGGGTGCTCGTGCCGGCGCAGCCGGTGAGGGTGAGCGCAGAGGATGCTGCGATGAGGGCCGCGGCGGCGGCGAAGCGGAGACGCATCGAGGGTTCTTCCTGACGAGAGGTGCGCCGACGTGTCTGCCGGCTCGGACAGCGGTCCTATGCCCTGACACTTCGTGCGGCAGCGGCCTTCTCGGCGGGGCTGCTACTGGCCGGTACCTTCGTCGACGAGCGCCGCCGTGAGGAAGTCACGAAGCCGCGCTGCCTCCTCTCGACCGAACGTCACCTCGCCCTCCACCTGCCCCCACTCGAACGTGGAGACGGTCAACGTCCACACGTTTCGCTCGACCGTGAACATGGACTTGCCGGCGTCGCTGATGAACGCGTCGTCGCTGACCTGGTCGCGCACGGCGGCAGCAGCCTGCCGGCTCTCCTCCTCGTGCCGAACCTTCTGCACCGCACGGATCTCGTCGGCGGACATTCCAGCGAAAGGGTTCACAGCGGACATTGGATTCTCCTCATGCTCTCGGACAGGTCGTCGAACCGTCTATGCGCGGAAGGGGCGCGTTTGGGAGGGCACCCGACGGCGACGGCGACGGCGGCGACAGCGTTGCGGGACATCTGTACCGTCATGGCGATAGCGGTCCGTTCGCGGAGTTGCAGCGGCGCTCGCCGCATCTCGGCGCACCTGGACGAGGGATGAGTGGCTGTCAGATTCTCACCTATGATCAGCCTGTGAACAGAATCGTCACCGCAGCCGCTTTCAGCCTCGTCCTCGCCGCTTCGCTGACGGGGTGCTCGAGTAGCGGGCATTCCGAGACGGCGCACGCACGTTCCGTCGCCTCCAGCAGCCCGACTCCGACGCCAACGGCCGCGAGCATCGCAGATGCGGGCAAGTACTTCCTTGCGACGTTGTGTCCGGTGAACAAGGCTTCGGCGACTCTGAATGACGCGCTCACCGCGCAGAATCTCGCTGCTATCCAGTCGTCCGCAAAGGCGCTGCTCGCGCCGGCTCAGAACACGGCGCGGCGCTTGGATGACGGCGCGTTCGAGTGGCCCTCGGTGGTCGATCAGAAGGACGTGACGAGCCTCCGCAACTACTACTTGAGTGCTCTCGGGCCCATCAACCAACTCGCGACTGCTCCGAACCTGGACGAAGCGAACGCCGTCGTCTTCCCGTCTGACACGGACTCGGGCCCTGCTTCGCAACGGATCCGGCTTCGCCTCAACCTCAGCGCGAACACCTCGGAAGGCTGTTGATCCGGAAGCACAGCAACGAACTCCCTCCGTGAAGCTCTGGAGCTCTCGGTCGAGTTCACGCGTCGGCACGGCCTCACGCCCGCGCCCACGCGGTCACGCTGAGTCACCGGCGAGCGCGTGCAGGGCAGCGCGGAAAGCGCGCGTCTGGTCGCTGTCGGTCAGGTCAGCAGCGAGTTCGAGGAGGTCGACGCCACGTTCCGCCGCGGTGCTCGCTTCGACGAGACGTTGCCGGGCGACGAGCGTCTGATCGTTGTCGAGGAGGTCGATGACGTGTCGGAGGAGCGCGGTGTCGATGGGGCGGATGCGGGAAACGTGCATGCCGCGGGTTGGCGACTGCTGCTCGGCGAGGACCCACAGTTTCCCGAGGAACGACGGTGCACTGTCCCACTGGTCGGTAGGTATCTCGTACATCCAGTAGCCGCCGGACTTCCACTCCCGCTTGAACCGGAACGAGAACATCGAGTGCTCGACCTGGCTGATCACGTCCTCACAGCCGGACCAGCCGCCGGTGACGAACGTCACCCGCTTCCACGTCCGTTGCCATCGGTCGCTGATGTCCTCGATGGTGACACCGGCGCCGTTCACCCACAGTGACTCCGCGTAGGCGACGTACTCCGCCGGGGTTCCCTCGAATCGGGCGAGCCGTTCGAGCGCTTCGTCGGTCGGGTACCCGTGTGAGTCGAACAGGTCGCCTGGTTCGCTGGTCGCTGGCTCCTCATCCTCCTGCGCGGCCGCGGCAGCTGCGGCGATGTCAACCGAGGCGTCAAGCTCCTGGTCGCTCTGGTTCTGCTCAGCGCGCAACGTACGGGCCTTTCTCATGGAGTGCAGCGCGTCCGGCGTCGGTGAGGATGACGGGGACCCGCTTGCCCTCTCGTGCGGCGTGGTCGCGGGTGGTGAACTCGACCTTTTCGAGGTTGGAGAACGTCGGGTAGAGCGGCAACGACCCGGAGAACTTGGTCCAGTCCTTCTCGTAGCTGGGGATGACCTCGTCGAAGTAGATGGCGCCGGTCGCGACGAGGGTCAACGCCCGGTGCTGCGCCTTCGTCATGGATGCCACGGGGTCCGGCTTCGGTGCGGCCGTAAGGGTGGCGTGGCCGCGCGGGGTCAGGTCGGTCACCCATCCGCCGAGGCGGTGGCGGCGGTTGCTGACGCGGATGAGACCGGCGTCCTCGAGCGCCTGGAACGTCTTGGTGTGCGGGGAGCGGCGGCCATCCGACGGGTAGCAGTGGTGGGTGGTACCGGAGTTCGCGACGAACACCTCTCCGTCGGCGACGAGCTGCAGCGCCTTCCGCTGCCCCTCCGTGACTGTCACCGCTTCGGCGATGTCGGATCCGGGGACGACCGGTGCGTCCGGCTTCGCTGGCACCGGCGTCGTGGGCTTCGAGTACTGCCGGTCGATGGGGTTCCCGTCCGCGTCGGTGTGTTCCTGCATCCGGAACGGGAGGCCGCGGCCGGCGCGGACACCCTGCTCGAAGAAGTACAGCTCGCTGTGCTCCCGGTAGAAGGGGCGGCCGGTCTCCGTCTCGATGCGCCTCGTCAGCGCGCGGAACAGCGCTTCGGTGTCGAGGTCATCGACGGTAGTCAGCTGGTCGCTCATGCGGAGGCTCCCTGGTTCGGGCGGCGGGTGCCGGTGATGGTCTTGGTGAGGATGGTGCGGATCTCGGAACCGCGGTCGTCGCTCACCCAGGTGCTGTGGACGCTGGACGGGCCGCTTCGGGGGCTGATGGTGAGATAGGTGGTGCCGGCACGGTCCTGGACCTGCTGTCCGGGGGCGAGTGCCAGGTCGAACGGTTCGAAGCGGCCAGGGAAGACGGTCCCGTTGACGGTGATGGTGTGGTCAGCGTCGACGATGCCAACGCCGCCGCCGAACAGGGTCAGGTCGTCCGCGTCGAGGCCGGTGTAGATGACCTCCGCGCCGACAGGCAGGATGCGCGGCGACGTCGGGTCGACGCCGAGGGCCTCCCAACCAGAGTCGGTCACCTGCACCAGCCGATGCCATCGGCTGTGGACGCTGCGGTCCACGACGACGAGGCCGGCGGCTTCCAACGCCCGCATCTGGGTGTCAGGGTGCGGCAGGTTGGCGTTGATGGTGGTGAACGTGTCACTGGTGCTCAACCAGATGACCTTGCCGTCGGCGGTGAGGCGCAGCGCCTGACGCTCGGCGAGGAACAGGGCAGTCATGCGGCAGCGGGGACGTACCCAGCGTCGAGGGCGACGCGGCCGGCGGGAGTCAGGTGCAGGCGGAGGTTCCCGCTCGCCCACGGATCGTCGAAGGCGATGAGACCGTCGATGAGCAGGTGGTCGAAGTCGGTGTGCTGCGGGGTGGGCATCGACTGCGGGAGCGCGCGGGTGAACGCGTAGGTCTCGTCCTCGGTGCGGTACATGGCGGCGCCGGTTCCGGTGAGGTAGAGCGCGGTCTGCTTCCGATGCCGCTCAGCAGTGGCGGCGGTGGTGGGCGGAGCGATGGTGGGTGCGGGCACGGAGCGTCCTTTCGCTGGCGGTCACCCTTCCTATGCGCGGGCGCTACGTCGTCGGTGCGGTCGCGGCGGGACGGAAACGGGATGGCCGGCCATCCTCGTCGCCGTTGGCTCCCCAGAACTCGTTGAACGCCTCGCTCGCGTCGGAGGCGAGAAGACAACCGTGCGACTCATACCCGAAGTCGTCGCTGCCGGTGCCGTGCGACTCGGCGCAGGCGACGCAGACGGACCCGAGAGGGCTGGCGAGGCAGATGCCGCTGCCGTGCAGGTCGTCGTACTCGTCCTGCGCGGCCACGCATCGGATGTACTCGGGGTGGCTGTCGCGGGCGGTGACTGCAGCGTCGTACGCAGTCTGGTCGTTGATGACGAATCCTTCGCCAGGCGTCCAAACGCGAAGCGAGGTGACGGCGTGCTCGAGCTGTTCGATGAGGTCGAAGTCGTACGCGTCGTCGTCGTTTTCCGGGTTGCCGTGCCCGCAGTCATCGCTCATCACGTACAGGTCGATCGACTCGTGCGTGTGCTTCGACCAGCGGCGGGCGTTCTCCTCCGTTGCGGCGCGGATCTGCCACTCCCGCATCCACCCCTCGCGGAGCTCCGGGTCGATGAGCGGCCCCTGCACCGGGCGCTTCGGCAGCGGCCACAGGTGCACACCGCCGTACCGGAACGCCGCCTCGTAATCGTACGCGGTGCGCAGCCGGACCCGCTTCGTGAGGAACGTCGGCTCGTTCATCGGGTCGTCGACGAGTCGGCTGCGGCGGGCTGCGGGGTGGGTCGCTGCGTGTCGCCGAGGTGCTCCCACCAGTTGCGGTCCGCGGCGGGTTCGTGCGGGGCGGCCATCAGGCGATGCTCCGTCGGTGAGCGGCGGGGTTCGCGGGGTAGAGCTCCTCGAGGAACCGGCCCCACGCGGCGAGGATCTGAGCGGTCTGGTCGTCGGTCATGCTGCCTGCTCCTGGAAGAACTGGTTGAACGCGCGGGCCTCCTCGAGGTGGCATTCCACGTCGTCGAACGCCCGGTGCGTCTTGTCCTCGTTGACGGGGGTGAGGTCACGGCCGGTTGCGCGACGGTACGCGCGGCGGAGGATGCCGACGTCGGCGGGGTAGTACGCCAGGCGACGGTGGAGGGTGGGCATGTACCGCTCGATGAAGCGGGAGTCGAACTTCGCCACCCCGGACCCGGCGAGCAGCAGCGTTGCACCCTCGGGCACGTGCGCCGCGATGAGGGCGAGGAGCCCCTGCTCGACGGCAGCGACATCCACCAGGGTGTCGTCCATCAGCCCGGCGTCGACGTCGTCCGCGAGCCCGTTGAGGTCGGCGAGCTCCTTCGCGCCCGGCTGCCAGATCACGTCGCCGTCCGCGGTGAACTGCTCCGGGCGGACGAGCATGTTCATCGTGGCGAGGGTGTTGAGGTTCGCGTCGGTGAGGATGGCGCCCACCTCAACGATGGAGCAGGTTGCCGGGTCGAGGCCGGTCGTCTCGAGGTCGGTGTGCAGCAGGTACTCGGTCATGGACGCGTCTATGCCTGGTCGGTTCCGGGAGCGGGAACCGCGTCAGCTGCCGACCTCGACGGCCTTCACGATGTTGGGGAACATGCCCGTTCCGAGCAGCCCCACCCGACGTCCGAACGTCGTGAACCGGTAGGTGTGGCCCTGCACGATGCTGCCGTACGTGTCAGCGGACCGGAACGTCAGATGGACGGGGAGTCCTGCACCTCAAACGTGCCGCAGTCCTTTGTGTAGACGCGGTACACCGACCGCGACCCGCCCCTGCTGGTCACCTGGTACGAGTGGTCCTTCCCCGTCACCAAGCACGGATGCGTCGGGCTCGTCGGAGTGAGCGTGTTCACCACGCCGAACACCGCCGCACTCAAAGCGACAACGATGAAAGCGCAGACGAAGATCGCGCGGCCCATGAGAGGTTCCTTCTGACGTGACGAAACGACGCCAGCAGGCGCCCGCACCCTCTATGCGCGGGACGAGACGGAACCAGGTGGTGGCAGCTAGCGAAGCCGAGCTCGCACCAGCTTGTAGACCCCGGACCCATAGCCCGCGGCCTCGAAGAATGTGCCTGGCTGAAGGTCCCCCGCTCCGGCTTGCAACGTGGCATACGTGAGGCCGACGCTGAACGCAAGGAAGATGCTCACCTCTCGGCCGTAGTGCCGGGCGAACGCTCCGAGGCCCAGAGCGTCGACCTGGTCACGAATCGTCGAGCTGGCGGTGTGTGTGACGTGTGCGGCCGGAGCGACCGCGGCATCGAGCGCTTCGCGTTCACGGCCGTCGAGTTCTCCAACGCTGTGCGCCAGCCGCTCGGCGCGGTCTTCAATGGCCGCATAGTCGATTCCGAGCGGCCCGGGCTGCAGCAGTGCATCCAGCACGTCGTCGAGCGAGTCTTGTACGTTCCGGTGCGCGTTGACGGCGTCCCAGAGCGGGGCAACAGCGTCCAGCGGAGTCGCGCTTTGCGCTCGCATGGCCTGCGCGACGAAGTTCGCTGACATCTCCTGCGATCCAGCCAGGGCCCAAGCGAACTGCCCACGCTGTCGATTAATCTCGGCCAGGAGCAGTCCCGCAGGATTCTTCAATCCCTCACTAAACGGTTCGCTCAAGCGCGCAGACAGAGAAGCGAACTCTGCGAAGTCGAATGCAATCGAATTGGTCAGGGCGGTCGCGTTGAAGCCCTTGACGTCGGCGAACGCGGCCGCGAAAGCCGACTCCTGCCGGCGATGCGTAGCGATGGAGTGGGCAAGGAAGCTCTCCGACAGTGCGTTGACCTGCAGGCCGAGCGCGCCTGCTTCGGAGAGCTTGAAGCCCGCGAAGTCGACCGCGTTCTCGGATAGCAGCTGGCGCGCAAAGCTGCCAACGCCTGCGCCATCGAAGGCCAGATCCCTCAACACCTCCTTGCCGGAGAGAGATGCTCCTTGGAGGGCGGACCTCTTCGCGTCGCGAAGAAGCCAGTTCACGGAGTCTGCGGCGCTTCCCATATGGCGATGGTCTCAGCCACCGCCGACACGGGCAGGAGCAGCCAAAGCCAAGACTCGGGCAGCCGCCGATCCAGCAGGCCAGCCGGCGGCTATCCGAAGTCGAGGTTGTCGAGCCAGCCGGGCTGCGGGGTGAGGGTCTGCCTGTACTCGGGTTCGGGGAGGACGTCGTCCGGCGGGTTCGGATTGCCCCATTCGTCGTTGTCGAACGGCATGAGGTCCTGCCAGGGCTCGTCGGCGACCGGCCACTGTCCGTCCAGCCGCAGCTCCTGCGTCTGCTGCTTGTCGTGCACGGCGGCCGCGACGTCACCGTCCAACTGAGCGCCGTCCGCGGCCGCGCCGTCGGCGGTGTCGGCTTCTGGTTCCGCGTCCGGGTCGTCGGGGTTGCGGGTGAACCCGACGAACTCCCACCACGGCGGCAGGGGTGCGTCGGCGGTGAGTCCCGGCGGCAGGGTCGGGGTCCGCTTCGCGTACGCGGACGGGATGTACGCGATGACGGCGCGGGGTTCCCCGCGGAGGGACGCGACGGCGACGCCGGGCGCCGGGTCGAGGTATCCCGAGCGGGGCGGCGTGAACTCGAGCGTCTTCCCGTGCCGGCGGAGGAATGCCTTGAGTGTCTGCGGGGCGGTGATGGTGCGTGCGGACGCGGGCGAGGAGATGCCGACGATGAGGCCGCTGTCGTCGGTGGGGAGGACGGTGGCGGCCGTCTCCTCAGGCTGCTGCGGTTCCGCGGGGGCGGCTGCCGGCAGTTCCGGGATTTCGATGACGGGCTCCTGCCCGGCGATGGTCAGGAACTCACGCCAGCCGACCTCACCGGCGACGGGAGCAGCGGTGACCGGGTCGTCAACGTCGATGTGCCACACCTTGGAGCCCATGACCTCCTTGGTGGTGACCACCTCGACGACGTTGTCGTCCTCGTCGGTGACTTCGCGTTCGTTGATCTGCACCTGGCCGGACAGGGCGATGATCTGCCCGGAGCTTGGCACCCCGCCGTCGCTGTCGCGGATTGCGCGGAGGGTCTTGTCCCAGATGACGCCGCGGAGTGCGATGGAGGAGTTCTCGATGGTGAAGTTCGCCATCTGCCCGCCCTTGTACGCCCGCTCTCCCCACTTGGCGATGACGCCGAACGCGAGGAAGGACTGCCGGTTCTCGTCGGGGAGGTTCCGGAGGTCCTCGGCGGGGCGACCTTCCCCGAAGCTGCGTCCGCCGAGGTCGGTGGTGCGCCACTGGCTGACCTGCTCGGCGATGGAGGGGACATCCAGCGGGTGGGTTCCCATGATGACGCCGAGGCGTGCCCGCTGCCTGCGGGAGCGTTCGAGGACACCCCACTCATCGGCGGGGATGGGCAGGTTGAACCGCATCAGGCCGTCGCGGACGCGGAGGATTCCGAGCCGGGACCCGAACACGTCCAGGGCGCCGGCTTCGGCGAGCCCTTCGACGACGCGGGTGTTCGCGATGGACTTCCCGAACTCGTCGGTGACGCGGTTCATCATCTCGTGGATGCTGGCGAACGGTCCGTGCGCTTCACGGTTCGCGGCGATGTCGCTGCCCGCCTGTCCGACGCCCTTGATCTCCGACAGGCCGAGGATGATGCTCGTCGGTCCGATGGGGAACGTCTCACCGCGGGAACGGTTCACGTCTGGCGCGAGAACTTCGATGCCCTCCTCGCGGAGTGCGCGCAGCGCTGCCTGCCGCTTGTCGTCGGCGCTGGTGGTGGCGAGGATCGCGGCTCCGTACTCCGCCGGCCAGGACGCCTTGAGGTAGGCGGTGATGTACGCGAGGTAGGCGTACGCGGCGGAGTGGGACGCGTTGAACAGGTACTCCGCGGACGCCTTCATGTAGTCGTAGACGCGGGTAGCGGTCTCCGGTCGGAAGGCGATGGAGATGATGTCGCCGTTGTCGTCGCGGAGCTCGACGGGAGCTCCTGCGACGAGCTCCTGGCCGACCTGCTCCATCACGTCCTTCTTCTTCTTGCCCACGGCCTTGCGGAGCTTGGAGCGCTGCGCGGCGGTGAACCCGGAGATGACGGTGCCGAGGCGCATCAGCTGCTCCTGGAACACGAACACGCCGTACGTGTCGTCGAGGACGGTGGCGATCGCTTCCTGCTCCGCCTTGATGGGTGAGTACATGGAGTAGTCCACCGCCTGACGGCCGGCTTTCCGCTCCGCGTACATCGTGTGCATGTTGTTGCCCATCGGGCCCGGCCGGTACAGGGCGACGATGGCGGACAGGTCCGTCAAGCAGTCCGGTTCCACCGCCTGAGCGAGTTTTGCCATGCCGTCGGACTCCATCTGGAAGATGCCGGCGGTGCGGCCGGAGCGCAGCAGCTCCCAGGTCGCGCGAACGCGTGCGTCGGAGTGGTCGTTCGGGTGCGGGAGCTTGTCGGTGTCGATGACCTCCCCGGTGGTCGCTTCGATGTACTCGACTGCCTTCGACACGACGTCGAGGTTCCGCAGGCCGAGGACGTCGAGCTTGAGCAGCCCGAACGCGTCGATGTCTACACCATCCCACTGGGTGACGGTCGCCAGCCCGGAACTGGTCGCCATCTTCCGGTCGCGGCGCAGCGGGATGAGGTCGGTGAGGTCCGTGTCGCAGATGAGGGTCCCGCACGCGTGGATGGACTCACCGTTGATGGTGTCCGCGAACCCCGCGGCGAGCGCGACGACCTTCTCACCGTCGTCGCCGTACTCCGCCTGGATCTGTCGGAACCGTTCACCGGCCATGTCGTCAGTGTCGGCGAGCTGGTCGAACGAGTACGGCTTCCCACCGGCGACGGGCACCGCCTTGGAGAGCTTGTCGCCGATGCTGGGCAGGCCGAGCAGCTTCCCGGCGTCGCGGAGGGCGCGGCGGGTCTTGTGGGCGGAGAAAGACCCGATGCGGGCGACGCGGTCGCGACCCCACCGCTGGGCGAGGTACTCGAGGACTTCGCCGCGGCGGTTCTGCTGGAAGTCGAGGTCCATGTCCGGCATACCTTCACGGCCCGGTTCGAGGAACCGTTCGAACAGGAGGTTATTCTCCAGCGGGTCCACCTGCACGAGGAACAGGCAGTACGACAGGAGCGACCCGGCGGCGGAACCGCGACCCGGTCCGACGCGGATGCCGTTTCGGCGGCACCAGTTGATGACGTCCCAGACGATGAGGTAGTAGTCGATGAACCCCATGTCGGAGACGATGGTCAGCTCTTCGTTCAGCCGGTCCTTCACCGCCTGCGTGTACTTCTCCCCGGGGAAGCGGACCTTCACTCCCTCCTTCGCGAGGTGGACCAGGAAGCGGCGTGCGGTGGGGAACTCCGCGGGCACGTCGTAGGCGGGCAGCCGCATCTGCGTGGGCGGGATGACGTCGTCGCAGCGTTCGGCGACGACGCCAGCGTTGGTGATCGCCTGCTGCCACCAGTCCTCGTCACGGAGGGCACGCATCTCCTCCTCGGACCGCAGCCAGTATCCGGTGCCGTGGAACCGGAACCGCTTCGGGTCGTCGAGGGTGCTGTCGGACTGGATGGCGCACCACGCTTCGTGTGCGTGGGTGTCGCCCTCCCGGGTGTAGTGGGCGTCGTTCGTGGCGACGAGCTGCAGCCCGTGCTTCGCGGCGAGGTCCGCCATCACCGGCAGCGCAGCGGTTTCCGCGGCGATGCCGTGCTCCATGATCTCGACGTAGACGTTCTCCCGGCCGACGGCGTCGATGATGCGTTCGAGGTTCCGTTCCGCTTCGTCCATCTCCCCGCGGGAAACCGGTCCGAGCACCGGGCCGCCGAGGCAGCCGGTGAGCGCGATGATGCCTTCGCTGTGCTGCTTGATGAGCTTGAAGTCCATGAGCGGGAACCGGCCGCCGTAGGAGTTCGTCGCGGCGTTCTGCATGCGGACGAGGTTGTGCCAGCCCTCACGGTTCTTCGCCAGCAGGGTGATGTGCTGGTTCCGCTTCGTCTTCGTGGTCTTCTTCTGCGCCTTGCCGCGCTCCTGCTCGTCGAGCTCGGCGCTGGTCTCGTCGTCCCGTTCCGTTTCCACGGTGCCGGGGTCGTGGCGGTCCGGCTCGTCACGCCAGTCGCTGGCGAGGGCGAGGTACGCCTCGATGCCGATGATGGGTTTGATGCCCGCATCGCGGGCGACCTTGGCGAACTTCCACGCACCGGACGTGTTTCCGTGGTCGGTGATGGCGAGTGCGTTGCCGCCCTCCGCCTTCACCTTTTCAACCGCTGCTTTGAACTTCACCATGCCGTCGAGCGGGGAGTGCTCGGAGTGCACGTGCAGGTGGGTCCAGCGGGCGTCGGAGGTCATGCCACACCTATGCATCCACCCGCGGGGCGGCCGCGACCGGGCAGCGTCAGGAGCCGACGTGGAGTGCGTTGCCGGTTGTCCCCGTGAACGCGGCGTATGTGGGGGCGGTCGTGGCGTTGAACTGGATGGTGCCGGAGGTGGTGAAGGCCGTGTACTGCGTTGGGGTGAGGAACGACATGTCGAGGGTGACGCTGACGTTGTACGTGCCGGTGCTGCTGCCGGCAGTGACCTTGAACGACGGGTTCGTGGAGTCGCTGACGCAGTACTCCTGCCCGCCGGCGAACACCTTCACGGCGAGCATGTCGTCGGTGGCGACTCCGCTCGACAACGCGGGCAGGTTCGTCTGCGGCGCGGTGAGACCCGTCGCGGAGATGACGGTGCTGCTCTGGGTACCGCTGAGGGCGCCGACCGCGACGGGTTTCCCCGCATCAACGAGAGTCGGCGCGGTCAGGTTGCAGGCCGGCGCTCCCGACCAGACGCCGGTGACGGCGTCGACGACGGAGTACCAGGCCAGCGAGTTCGCGCAGCTTGGCAACGTCACACCCGCACCCGTGGACGTGCCGATGGTGTTGTTCACGCTCGAGCGGGTCATCACCGCACCCGACGATGCTTGCACCGCCGCAACCCAGCCGCTCGCACAGGCGGCGACCGCGACCCGCTCCGACGGCTGGTAGCCGTAGGTGGTCGCCAGCGACGTGTTGGTGACGGAGTCGTAGAACGTGTACGCGTCGTGGTCAGCGAAGTACGCCGTCTCCGCCGCAGCGAGACGGGTCAGGTCGTCCCGGGTCGCGTTGACGCGGCTGCTGGCGGAGATCTGCGCAACGGTGAACGTGCCAGCGACCAGCATCAGCAGTGACACGGACACCGCCGCGATAACCAGCAACGGATCCGCGGACCCCCGGTCCCGGCGACGACGCATCATGCTCCGCAACCATGCGGCGAGCGCCGCCATCATCGTCGCTGACCGATGCTGCGCAGTCCGCGGAGCACCTGCTCATCCGACGCGTCGAACGGGGTGAACGTCCCCGCATCGCGAACCGCTCTGGCCACCACCTGCAGGAACGACTTCTGCGGATTTCGATGCCACACCGCGGCGAACGCCCCCACCACCTCGTCGATGTCGTCGTGGCGGTCCGAGGCCGGGTCGGTCACGGAGCGGTCGCGCCGTGTGAGGCGCGCGGCGAGGTTGGGAACGGTGCGGTGCGGGTCATCCTGCGTCCGCCGCAGCCTCCGCGGCTGCTTCTTCTGCTTCCACGCGGGCGTACCAGACGGAGCGTGGCACTTCGTGCCAGCGGATTCCGGTGTCGGTGCCGAGTTGGTTGAGCTGCGCGTCGATGGCGTTCTTGATCTCGCGAACGGCCCACAACGCGAACACGATGCCGCCTTCGTTGGGGACGTACACGTGCGGGAAATGCACGGCGACGCTGCCGTGGGGGTAGGTGACGGTGGCGCGGTCGGTCATCCCGACGGCGCTGAGCTGTGCGGGCGGTTCGTTGGCGGGGAGGGTGTCGAACCGCTTCTGCCACGGGCGGCCTTCCGCGCTGTTGTTCGGGACGAGAGCGTCGATGCCGGGGGCGTAGTCCCACCCGATGATGCGTTCTCCAGGGGTCGCGAGACGGAGCCCCGCGATGCGGTTGTTGATGAGCGCCAGGCCGCGGGGACCGTCCGGTGTCGGGAACGCCTGGTTGATGTCGGCGGTGAACTGGGTCCACGCGTCGTTCACGGCCGTGCCGTGGTAGATGGCGTGATGCGCCCAGGTGATGGCGCGCGGGTCGTAGGAGGCGTAGATGAGCTGCGGGTTCATGCCGTCTTCTGTGCACGCTGGTGTCGGCCAGTCGCAGAACGGTACGCAGCAACCCAGGTGGGCAAACTTCCGAGGACCAGTTCGGGTTTGTCCTTCCGCGCCAGCCGGACCGTGAACGGGGTGTCGATGCCCGCTTTCACGACGGCGTCGAACGCAGCGGTGGCGGAGGATGCGGTCGCGATTTCGTCGATGGGGGCAGGCCAGGTGTGGGCGACCATGACCCAGCGGACCTTGTCCTTCCGGGCGCGAGGGACGAGGACCATGCCGACGGCGTGCGGCTTCCTGGCGTGGCCGGCTTGGATGGCTGCGCCGTTCGCCGCTTCGTAGACGCCCTTCGAGAGGTACTTCGCGGCGAACGCTTTCACCTGCACGGCGACGTCGTCGATGACGAGGAGGTCACCGACGTCCTCCTTCCGGCCGGCGCCGAGGAGCCGCTGCGCGTTCCACACCAGCAGGTCTGGGCACAGTGTCTGAAACGCTTCGACGGCTTCACGTTCCCCGCGGTCGCCCTTGTCCTTGCTCGAGTTGGTCATCGTGTTCCCTTCCGCGTCCGGGGATGCGGCGGAACGGCAACCGCGCAGCGCGTCCCGTCGGGTGGACGGGACGCGCTGTGCGGTGTGCGGAGTGGTGTCAGTCCTCCTCGGGGGTCGCGTCCTCCGGGAACAGGGCGTCCAGCCCGACGGGGATGCCGTACGGACGGTTGTCGGTCTTGCCGATCCGGTACTGGACCGTCACGCCCTTTGCGGGTCGGCGGCCCCGGAACAGCGGGTGGATGAGGTCGAGGTCCCACACGTTCTTCCAGTACGTGGTCGAGGACGCACCGTGCGGGATCCGCTTCGAGTACTGCCGCTGCGCCTCGTTGAACGCGTCGTGGTTGGCGAGGTAGATGACCGGGACATCCTGGCCCGTTGCCGGGTCCCGTCGCTTCGACATGTTCCCGATGGACTTCCCCCGCGGGCGGAAGTCGCCTTGCGAGTCGGCCTGCCATCCGAGGAGCACGTTGAGCTGCTTCTGGTCCTCACCGTCAACGATCGGCGGCCGCGACGGGTCGTCGATGTTCTGGATGTGCGCCGAGCCGGCGGCCAGGAGGGACCGGATCGCGTCGAGGAGGACCGCGCCGGGGGCAGCGTCAGCCTTGTCGAGGTGCGCGTAGGAGACCTGCTTGGCCAGCCCGTACAGCCAGCCGTCCTCCGCCCACGTGATCTGCTCGGCGATGTCGGTCAGCCCGAGGTCCTCGCAGAACTGCGCGAAGTACACCAGGCCGGCGGACAGGTCGCCGACGATCTCCGACGGACGGGTGACGTCTCCGACCTTGATGTCGAACGTGCCGAGGATGCCCTTGGTCTTCACGATGGCTTCGCGGCGGTCGTCCTTGATCTCGTCGATCATCTCCGCCCACCCGAGCTCCTCGCCACGAGCGATGAACCACCGCAGGTACGCAGCGGTGATGCGGGACGCGGTGGTCTCCTCGGTGCCGATGCGCTCCGCTTCGGCCATGTGCTCCGAGTTGAGGCCCTTGAACTCGACGATGACGCACCGCTCGCGGATGGACTGCGTGGAGTGCTCGTTCTCCGCGGTGACGATGAACTCGGCTCGCGGGGTCTGCACCGTCTTGGCGGACAGGTCCTGGTTCATGCGTCGCTTGCCGAGCTTGTTGTGCACCTGACGGATGAGGTCACCGATGTTGGACTCCATTGCGTCCGCCTTCCGGCGGTCCTGCGTCGGGGCGAGGTCGTCGGCGACCCACAGCATGGTGGATGCGACGGCGTTCTCGGTGGACGCGAACGTGTCACCGGCGTTGCCGGGCAGCTCGGTCCAGCTGCCACGGGTGGCCTGCCAGAAGGTCATGATCTGCTTCGCGGACCACGACTTTCCCTTCTGCGGCGGGCCGACCAGGTACGACGCCACCGACGTGGGGACCGGTACCGCGGGCCGCAGCGCGAGGGCGAGCATGGTCACCGCGATCTCCTGCGACAGCCACGGGCTCTTGGTGATCCACGCGCTCACGACGGTGCGGATGTCGTCGGCGAGGTTGTACTGGCCGGTCGGGTCGGTGTAGTTCGGGCCGGTGTACACGTCGTGGACACCGAACCGGCTGGCCTTCGCCAGCGCGTTCTCGTCGACGCCGATGAGGGTGCTCTCTCGGATGTCGTCGTTGGCGGCGATGATCGTGTCGCCGGCGATGAACGCCTGCGTCTTCGACTCCGCTGCGGGCACCCAGCCCATGACGGTCCATCGGACACGGTTCGCCTGGCTCTCCGCCTCGTTCCGTTTCACCGCGGCGAGCCAGTTCCGGCCGTCCGCCGGCGGCCACTCCGGGTGGGCCAGGAGTGCGTTCGGGATGACGGCGCCGTGTCGGACCCAGTCAACCGGCTGGTAGTTCAGCAGGGTGTTCGGTCCGGTGACCTCGACGAACGTGCGCTCGTTGGTCGCCTCGTCCTTCCATCCGATCTCGACGGCGCAGAACGAGGGGTAGTGCTCGTCCTTCACACCGGTCTTGAACGGCTGGCCTTCCTGCTCCGCCTCGGAGGGTGCGCGTCGGGTCTCGAAGAAGGTGACCCGGCCGCCGAGGTGGTACTTGGTGATCCACCGTCCGGTGCCGAGGTCGTTGCCGCTGGGGTCCTTGTCCTGCGTGTACAGGTCCACGGTGGTGCCGCCGTTGCGGACCTGCCACTCGCCGTCGCGGGTGGACTCCTTCACGTCGGGCATGTCCGGGAACTCCGTCTGCTCGGCGCTCATCAGGTCGTCCCAGTCGCCGACCTTGGCGAGGTAGTCGTCGATGCCGAGGTGGGAGTCGTCCTCGATCGCTTCCTCGCCTCCGGCGGCGAGGGACAGGTCCAGGAGCACCGGCTCGCCGCCCTTGGACGTCTCGATGTAGCCGAAGAGGTCCTTGCCCTGCTTCCACACGTTGTAGTTGCTGGCGATGTCGCCGTCGAACGCGACGAGGACCTTGCGCTCCTTGAACCGCAGTGACACCCACTCGGGGTTGTTCCGCCAGTTGCCGACGCCGGCGATGTTGACGATGGCGACGCGCTGCTCGACCGGGACGCTGTCGAGCAGCATGGCGAGACGCTTCATCGCCGCTTCGCGGGACATGTCCATCGGGCCGATGAAGAGGAGCGCGTCGGGGACGTGCTTGCGCAGCTGGGCGGTGAGCGCGGCGTCGCCCTTGAGCATGCCCTCCGCGATGAGGTACGTGCCGACCGTGCCGACCCAGTCCGCGGTGACTGACGGGTGGAAGTCGAGGACGGTGCCCGTGCCGGTGAGGAACTCGTACTTCAGGGGCTTGTTCTCCACGTACCGGGGCATCGCCGGGCGGAGCTGGACGACGGGGCTGAGCTCTGGGGCGAGGAGGTCGCGGTGCTGCTTCGTCCGGGACACGGGGTTCCACGGCATGTACAGGACGTTGTTGTCCTCGTGGAACAGGGAACGGAACTGGCTGCCGCGCTTGCTGCGTCCGTCGCCGAGGCTGTGCCGCTCGGCGAAGTCCTTCGCGTTCGCCTGGTCGACAGTCTCGTAGCCGCGGGCGATGGCGACGAGCGGGGCGATGCCGGACGCGGCGAGCTTCTTCGCGCCCTGTCCGGTGATCGACGGCGCATAGTCGGAGGCGGTCCACGGCGTCCGGTTGCGGAGCACGGTGTCGCCGAGGGTGGAGTGCAGGCTGTGGAGGCCTGCCTGGTAGTCGAGGTCGCTGGTCTGCGGATCGGTCATGCCAACCCCTATGCAGGACCGGTTTCGGCAGCCGCGCTCCCCGCGGCCTCCACCCCAAAAAGCCAGCAAACAAGCCCCGACCTGGGTTTTTTGGTTCCAGGCTTGCTGCTTACGTCTGGAGGGTAGAGGTATAGAGAGGGAGATGGAGTGTATGTACCCCCGGAAGTACCCTTTCTTCTTCTTCTTAGAGCTATCTACAGAAGTAAGTAGGTAAGTAAGTAGGGGGCCATGGGGTCTCCTGCCCGCTGAACTACTGGGTTCTGGCTGACTTGACCTTCGGGTAAGCGGGGTGAGCACGGCAAGCCATCTGACTTGCTTCTGCCCTCCTCGGTAGGTGTGCGCCGTTCCTGCGCCCGATACCAGCCGGTTCGCATAGGTGGGGCATGAGTCCCACCTCCGCCCCGTCGATCGGTGTCGTCGAGCATCCACAGCTCGCGGCAGCGCTCGCCCACCTGGGTTTGACCGTCGTCGGCGGCGGTCCCTTCGCCGACGCCGCGGCCCAGATTCGGACGCTCCCCTACCCGGTTCCCGCCGTCGTCCTCGACGTGCAGCGCCCGGGCCTGCGCGGCTGGGTGCACGAGCAGGCGCAGCGCGCACCGCTGGTGGTCCTCAACGGCGCCGGGACCGTCCCTGCTGAGGTTGGCACCCACGTTCAGCTGCCCGCGACCGTCGCCACCGTCCTGCAAGCGCTCGGGTTCGGACCCGCGGTGGCGCACCTGACCGACGTCGTCACCGTCGACGGCGTCGCCCCGCCCGGCTTCGGCATAGGGGCTGACGTGACGGAAAGCGCCGCATATATGGGGCCGCTCCCGTCCGAGCACTCATCAACCCTGCACACCCCAGAGGAGACCCGCCTCACCATGAGCGAGTTCGACAACACCGATCAGGCGGGCTTCGCGTTCCCGGGCGCCGACCAGCTGCCGCAACCCATCCCGACGCAGCAGCACCAGGCGTACAACCAGTCGCCGGCGGTGCCGCAGTTCGCGCAGCAGCCGCAGGCGTACCCCCAGCAGGCGTACCCGCAGCAGGCGTACTCGCAGGGAGCTCCCGCCGCCCCGCAGCAGTACTACCAGCAGCCAGCCCAGCAGCAGGTTCCGGCCGCCCCGGCACCTGACCAGTCGATGTTCGGCTCGTTCGGCCAGGACGGGTTCCCTCAGGCGCCCGCACCGCAGCCGACCCCGCAGCAGCAGTTCGGGCAGGACCAGTTCGGGCAGCAGCAGCAGCAGCAGCAGCAGCAGCAGTTCGCGCAGCAGCAGTTCCCCGCCGCGCCCCAGCCTCAGCAGGCTCCGCAGCAGCCGGTCGCACCGCAGCAGCAGTTCGGGCAGGACCTGTTCGGGCAGCAGCCTGCGGCAGCGCCTGTGTTCCCCGCGTTCGAACCGCAGCCGACCGACATCACGGACCAGTCGGCGCAGCAGGGCATCGACCAGTTCTTCCAGCAGGCGCAGCAGGCGCCCGGCGCCGCGCAGTTCCCGCAGTTCCAGCAGGATCCGTTCCAGGCCACGGCAGCGCCGGTCTTCGAGCAGACCCCGCAGACCCCCGTGTTCGAGCAGCCTGCGCCGGCATTCGAGCAGACCCCGGCAGCGCCGGTCTTCGAGCAGGCCCCGCAGGCTCCCGTGTTCGAGCCGACTGCGCCAGCGTTCGAGCAGCAGTTCCCGTCGGCACCGCAGTTCGGCACTCCGGACCTCGGGCAGGCGTTCCCGCCGGCGCCGGGCGCGCCGGTAGCCCCCGTGTCGGAGCCGGTGCCGTCGACGGTGTTCCCGTCGGTGCCGTCCGTTTCGGAGTCATCGGAGGACGAGTTCCACCTGCCCGGATTCGGTTCCGGTGCGGCGTTCGGAGCGGCGGCGAGCACCGCTGCTGGGTTCCCTGAGATCCCAGACGTCCGGGACGACCAGCTGAAGGCGAACGTCATCGTCTCCTACGGCGGGAAGGGCGGCGTGGGGAAGACCACCTGCGCAGTCCTCATGGCGCAGCGAGCCGCTGCGGCTGGTCTCCGCGTCGTCATCGTGGACATGAACCGCGGTCAGGGGAACATTCGCTCCTACCTGCGGCTCGAGAACCCGAACCTGCCGACGGTGTACAACGCCGCCGTCACCGGGAAGGCGTCCAACGCGCTCATCAGCCCGAAGGTGCTGAAGGAGAACCGCGACCCGTCGCTGCCGTCGCTGGGGTTCGCCGTGGTGATGAGCCCGCCGCACACCCTCGCTGACCCACGCATCGTCACCGCCGGGGTCTACTCCAAGGTCATCCGGTTCCTGCAGACGCAGGCAGACCTGGTCATCCTCGACACCCAGATCGTTGAGGCGAAGGACACCTCGGGCCTCATCGACAACGTGATGGTGCCGCTGCTGCTGCACGGCGCGTGGGGGCTCGGTGTCGCGGACATGTCCCGCCCGGGCCGTGAGGACCTCATCAAGCGGACCCAGGGGTTCATCAACCAGGGCGTGAAGCGGGACCGTCTGCTGCTCATGGTCAACAAGGCGCAGACGTTCGGGAACCACGAACAGCAGGCCATTACCCAGGCGTTCTCCGGACTGTCGTCGTTCCTCGGCGCTGCCGGCGACGACCCGGACCTCGCCAACGCGATGAACTCCGGCTCGTTCAACGTCCAGGACAGCACCCTGCGTCCCATCCTCGACAAGGCCCTGTACCAGGCGACGGAGAACCCGGCGTTCCTGGACTCGCAAAGCAGCGGCTCGAAGCGCCGCGGCATCTTCGGACGACGCCGATGACCGCCGGGACCGCCAACGACCGGGACTGGCGCGAGCAGGCGGAATGCCGGTTCGACCCTGACATGTGGTTCGAGACGGCGTCGGAGGACGTCGCGAAGGAGATCTGCAACACCGTCTGCACCGTCCGGGAGCAGTGCCTCGCGTACGCCCTCGGCAACGGGGAGCAGTTCGGCGTGCACGGCGGTCACACCGCCGCGGAACTCGCCGAGCTCCCCGGCTTCGCTCGAGCGGCGTCAACGCAGGCGTTCGCCCCGGAACCCGACGCTTCCCGCTTCGCCCGGTACGCCCGCATAGACCGACGGGCGGCGCGCACCAGCGCCGACCCGCTGGCCGAACTCGCCCACCCTGCCGACCGGAAGCACCACTCGCAGTGATGAACGAAGAACCTCACCTCCCCCGCCTCGCGCAGCTGTGCGACAACCTCGGCAGCATCATCGCGGGCCGCCACGCCGAAGCGCTCATCAAGAGCGCCGAGAACATCCCGTTCGTGCCTGGCGTCATCGCTGTGCTCCCGTCCTGGGTGTGGGTGCTCCCGCAAATCGACGTCGGCCGGAAGGGCGTCGTCGACGGGGTGAAGCAGACGATGCCGTCGCGGCTGTCGTACCCGGACGGCCCCGTTCTCCTGATGGCGGAGGACGCCACCGTGCCGTGGACGCTGACCGGGCTCGGGAACCACAGCGACGGGACCGCGAAGGTGCCGTTCACCCCACTGCGGGTCACCACCGCAGCGAACCTCAACGACACGTTGCAGGTGCCGGTCGTCGTGCGGTCCTCGCTGAGCGCTGCGCAGCGTGACCGGGAGCTGCGACGCATCGTCCGCACCGGGGAGACCGCCCGTTGGGAGCTGATGAGCGGATTCGAGTACTTCACGAAGCAGCGCCTGCACGCAGCGAACAACATCGTCGCCGCGGAAATCGCCCAGCACAAGGGCATCCCCCTCGCCGGCGTCGTCGATGAGATCACGCTCGAGGACCTCGCATCCACGATGCTGTTCGGGCAGAACGGCACCTCCGTCATCCAGCGGATGATCGACACCGCGCTCGACCCGCACCGTTTCGACCGTGTCGACCCGATGCATTTTTTCACCGTCGGTATCCGTGCCCGCGCCGAGGAAGCGGTCCGGCGTCAGATCGGCGACCCGAAGGTCGGCCCGAAGGTGCGGCGGGTGTTCGCGAAGTCGCAGGTGTCCACCCTCGACGAGCTCCTCACCGAGTACAAGCTCCTGTACCCGAACGACTCCCTCGCGAAGAAGCGTGCCCTCGCAGCCCTGACCGCAGGGCCCGACATCGCCACCACGCAGCGGCTGTACCGCGACGAGATCACCGCAGCTCCAGACGCGGGCGGGGACGAATGAACGTCCGCCCGCCGCTGGCTGACGCGAACAGTGCCCGCGCCGCCGCCCGGCACCTCCGCGCCACCGCACTGATGCACGTCGCCACCGGCCGGGCGAGCGTCCACGACGTCATCCGCCTCGCCTGCAAGCCCAACGGGAAGCCGCTGCTGCGCATCACCCTCAAGCAGCTGCTGCTCGCCCAGCCCGGCGTCGGCGACGAAACGGTCGCCCGCATCACCCGGCATGTGCTGCATCTCACCGGCTCCGACGTCGCTCCACGGAAGTTCACCATCGCCTGGCTGCTCGACGCCCGCGCCGGCGGCCGCCGGTTCATGGCGTTCTGCGACGCCCTCGGGAACAACTCCGCCACCCCATGGCCCGGCTTCCCGTTCACACCTCGACCAGCCCGCATCTCAGGGGGAACCCGTTGACCGCCGACAGCAAGCGGTACTCCGCAGAACTCGCCGTCATGATCGACGAGCTGCGAACCGCTCCCAACCAGACCGCGCGACGCCGCGTCGAGGACAAGGTCCTCCGGTACATGCTTCCCCACTTCCAGCAGTGGGCTCGCACCCTCGGACGTCACTCCGGCGACGTGTACGGCAGCCACCGCGACGACGTCATCAGCGTCATCGCGGAACGCACCCTCGAGGTGCTCCGCGAAGCGGTGCTTCCCGGCAAGCACGACAAGGTCGAAGCCTGGTACTCGTACCTGAACGGCATCAGCCGGTACGCGGCGCTGGCGTACTTCAACAGCTCCGAAGTGACCGCGGCAAGCGGCATGGTCGCGTTGCAGCGGAAGCAGCGCCACATCGCCCGCGTCCGGGAGGACCTTCGGAAGAAGCTCGGCCGGGAGCCGGAGCGAACCGAGATCGTTGACGCCGCGAACGAGCAGATGCGTGCCCGCCGCTCCAACCCGGAGAAGCAGGGCGTCCTCGTCGAACTGACCGACCTTGACGGGGTGCTCCCCGTGGCCGACATCGCCGACCACGACCGCGCCGTCGAAGAGGACGACTACGTCATCTCCCCTATCGAAGGTCGCGAGCTCGTCGAACTCGCCATCGAAACCTGCTTCGAGCATTCCAGCGAACTGGGCAAGACCGCCGAGGTGTGGCTCGGCGACCTGTACAGCGAACCGCCGGCGATGGGCACCGTCACCGAGATCGCCCGCACCCTCCACATCCGTCAGGACAAAGCATCCGACCTCCTCGGAACCGCTCGCACCATCACCCGCACCGTCCTGCAGGAGCGGTTCAACATCGCTCTGCCCATCTGAGAAGAAAGCCGCACCGCCATGTCCGCTGCCTCCGTCCGCCGTCGTCTCACCTTCGGCGTTGCGGCCGTCGCAGCGTTCCTGTCCCTGGCCGGCTGCGCGCTCACCAGCGGTACCGCGAACGCAGCCCCGGCACCTACCCCAGCGTTGACTGAGGGGATGGAGCACACCGCGACCGCTGCGCAGGTGTTCGGCAACGGCATCTACAACGACCCGAACTCGGAAGCGGCACGCGCGGCCGCCGCCCTCACCGCCAGCCATGACGCTGCCCGCGCCGCGGCCGCCCGCACCCTGGCCGCCTATCCGACCGCCACCTGGCTCGGTGACTGGTTCACGCCGGCGCAGGCAGCGCAGAAGGTGGACACCATCACCGCCGCGGCGAAGAAGCTCGGGCAGACCGCCGTGTTCGTCACCTACGCCATCCCGGAACGGGACTGCGGAAACCTGTCCGCCGGCGGCCTCACCCCCAGCGCGTACCAGACCTGGAACGGCGTCATCGCCAGCCACCTCCGCGGGACCCGCTCCGTCGTCCTCATCGAACCGGACTCCCTGTCGCTGCTGACCTCCTGCCCGGCTGCCGCCGACGCCCGGTACCCGCTCCTCAAGGAAGCCGTGCACCAGTTCGCGGACGCTGGCGTCGCCGCGTACCTCGACGGCGGGAACTGCAACTGGAACTCCGCTGACCTGCAAGCGCACCGGCTTCGCTCCGCCTGGATCGCTGGGGCACGAGGCTTCTACACGAACGTGTCGAACTTCTACCCCACGGCGAACGAACGCGCGTACGCGGAGAAGGTGTCCGCGCTCACCGGCGGCGCCCACTACATCATCGACACATCCCGGAACGGGCAGGGCTGGAAGGGCACCTGGTGCAACCCGGTCGGCGCCGGCCTCGGACTGCCGCCGAAGGTCATCACCGGCGACCCGCACCTCGACGCGCTGCTGTGGGTGAAAACGCCAGGTGAATCCGACGGCGCCTGCAACGGCGCTCCCGTCGCAGGCGCATGGTGGCCGGCGTACGCGGAAGCCCTCATCACCCACCGGGCGAAGTAGGTCTCACTGCATCGGCGGGTACGTCTGCAGCACGGGGATGTTGACGATGCCGGTGGTGGCCGGGGTGAACACCTCCATCTCCATGGCGTTGGATCCGGGCTGCTGGGTGTAGCCGACGCAGACGGTGTTGGTGTCGCTGTTGTCCCAGCTGCCGCAGTCACCGTCGCCTTGGTAGCCCCAGTCTTCGATGGTGTGGTTGCCGTAGACGGACGAGGTGAAGTACGCGCGTTGCGGTGCGACGCTCGTGCTGTCGCCAGCGCCCTTGGTGCAGATTGTCAGCGTGGCGTCAGCAGCCCGATACGCCTCGGAGAGTGTCTCCGTCGGCTTCCGGCACTGCTGCCACTGCGGCAGCGGCGGGGTGAGTGTCACGTCGTAGCCGGCGATGCTCTCCACAATTTCGACGGGCGCGTTGAGGACGAGTGTCACCGCGTCGACCACCGTGCTGAACAGCGTGGTGAGGGTGCTCGCTCCTTGCGCGATGAGGTTGCTGACCTTCAGCGACGGGACGACGCACTCCGCTGCCGCTTCCAGCCCGGTCGCGACGGCTTTCATCCCATCGGCGATGTTGTCGAGCTTCGAGCCCAGCAGCAGCTTCCCTTCTGGCACTGCGCATTCTGCGTTCGCGGCAACGTACCGGTAGAACGCGACCGCGGCGTTCGGCGCCTTCGACGGCAGCTCCTTCGCGACGCCGAGAGGCTTGTGCGTCACGAGGAGGACGACCATCTGCGCGGCGAGGACGAGCCCTTGCACGAAGAACCCCAACTCGCTGGGTTCGACGTGGATGGTCTGCGCGGTGGTTCCCGTCAGCACGAACGATTCGGTTTCCCCCGCGTTGACGACGTAGACGGTGTCGCCGGGGTGACGTGCTGGTGCGCCGCCGGTGAACCGTTTGATGGCGGCAACCCACTCCGGGTCTGGGTTCTCGAGGGTGAGTCCGGGTGTGGAGTCCATGACGACTGGGAAGTTCCGCGGGTTGGTGACTTTCACCTCGGTCTGCCCGGCGGCGTTCAGTCCGACGCACCAGTAGACGCTGTTCCCGGAGCCACTGGTCACCGTGAGGCCGCCCGCTCGGGCCTTGTCCTCGCTGGCACAGGTCGGCGGCCCAGCCGCCTGCGTCTTCGCAAGAACGGTCTGGATGACCTGCTTGATGCCGTTGATGACGTCGGAGGCCCAGGACACCAGCCAGAAGGAGAAGTGGGTGGTGCTGACGACGGCGCCGGCGCTGGTGACCTTGATGTTCGACACGGGAGTGAGCGCACCGGTCCGCGCTTCCGAATAAGCGATGAACGGCTTCGCACTGTCCTTCGTCCTGGCGTGCGGGAACGTCAGCGTCATGGGACCGGTCAGGGTCGCACCGGTGAGCCGAATGGAGAACACGGCGACTCCACTGTCGGTCAGCGCCGGAACCACCGCGAGATGACCGCTGCCCTTCACCGATCCTTTCGGGATGTCCACCGTCACCGTCGGTGCCACCAGGTTCGCCGCAGCGCTCGCGGTGACGGCCATCGTCGAACCGTGGACGGTGCTCGTGCCAGGCGGGAGCGCCGTGCAGCCAGCGGCGACAGCAGCGACAGCAAGAGCGATGACGACAGCGATGATGCGTCGGACGTTCATGAGCTTCCGTTCGGGTCGGGCCTCACGCGTGCCCCGAATCCTGCCATACGCGACCGCTGCTCAGGAAGCGGTTCCGTGCGGAGCTGGGCGGTGCGACAGGGCCCGGTTCCGCCGCATAGAACCCTCTGACCGCCACCGGCGCCGCATGCCGCACAACCGCCCCGAAAGGCACGACGTGTCCAACACCCCCGAGCACGACAAGATCGACGAGCTCCGGAGCTCCAACCCGCTCGCCACGAACCTCGCGCATCTGCTCCTGCACGGCCGTGGATGGGTGCTGGAGAACAAGCTCAGCGACCCGCCGGTCCGCATTCCCGTGTCCCGGCTTGCAGCGGCGCTGCTCGGCGTCGATGCTGACGCGTACCGGACGGAGGTGGATGCCCGGTTCGGGATCCCCGCCGTTCCGCAGCACATCGCCGAGGTGGTCCTCGACTGGTCGCAGGAGTCAGCGGTCCTCGAGCAGATCCGGGCTCTCGATGAGGAGGTGACGGCACGGGCGAAGGCGCTGGTGTCTGCCGCCGCCGCGGAGTCCCCCATCGCTGCGGCGGTCGCCGTGGAGCATCCGTCTCTCCTCGAGGAGGGGACGGTGCTGGCCGCCCCGGGCCCGGAGGTCGACGAACCGCTTCGCGGGACGCTGCTTGGCGCTGCCGTGGAGCTTGGCCTCATCGACGCGGGTGACGCGTACACGCATCCGGCGTTCGGTACGCCGCTGCCCGCTTCGGCGCTGTTCGGCGACGCGAACCTGGACGTGCTGCGGAAGTCCGCCCCGGAGCAGCCCGAAGCGCCGCAGCCGTCGGCGTTCGCTGACGCCGAACCGTTCCCGTCGTCGTTCCCGGGCCAGACTCCGTTCGACAGACAGGACCCGTTCACCGGCTCGGCTCCCGTCGACGTTCCGCAGTTCCCGGATGAGCACGGTCCGGCGTTCCCCGTCAGCCTCGACCCGGTCGCTCCCGCCCCGATCCCGGACTTCCCCGTGGTGGCGGAGCCGTTCCACGTCGACGCGCCGCTGGTTCAGCCGTCCGAGGCCGCTCCGTGGGATGGTGCGCAGTTCGGGTTCTCCGCCACGGACTTCGAAGGGCTCGGTGTCACCCCGCCGGACGAGACCTTCCAGTTCGGTTCGTACGACCTCGGGGGTCAGAGCTCCGGCGAGGACTACAACGCACCGCTCATCGAGCTGAACTACGACGTGAACGCTCCGGTCGAAGGGCTTGCCGAGGCAGAGTCCGACGAGGTGCTGCAGGCCCGTGCGGAGGAAGCGCTCGCGTACCTGACGGAACCCGCTCCCGCAGCCCCTGTCGACGTGCCGGCCCCCACCACGGAGGAGACCTCTCCGGCGCCGGAACCCGACGCGGAGCCCACGTGGACGTTCCCGGAGGCATCCCCCGCCCCAGCGGCAGTGTCCGACGCGGAGCAGGCGTGGACGTTCCCAGCGGCGACACCTTCTTCGGCGACGGTTCCGTCCGCTATCGACGGGTCGCCGCTGCCGCTTCCCGTTCCCCCGGCCGCTCCCATTCCCGCGTTCGATGACGTCATCGCACCCGCGGAACAGCAGCCGGAAACGTTCCAGCATTTCGACCTGCTGAACGTCCCCGACGAGGCGTACAAGGGTCCCGCCGAAGCCTAACTTCCCGCGCGACACGCCGTAATGTTTGGCGAAGTCGGACGTCGACGCTACATTGTCGACCGTTCGCATTCCTGCGGTCCACCCGCTCTGTCCGAAAGGCATCTCATGTCAGCGCTCTTGATCCAGCGACACGACTCCGGTCGTGTGCTGCGCGCTGCCATGACGCCGAACGGCAACGAATGGCAGAACTGCTCGACCCCCGATTACCAGGCGAAGTTCCAGGTGAACGGCATGTAAGCCCAGACGGCCCGCACTCTTCCACGAGGCGGGGACCTCCAGGACCGAAGCCGACACGCTTCACGGAACTGGAAGTCCCCGCCTCGTTTGTTGTTTCCAGCAGCAACGCGAAGATCACGACATAGGGGTGTAGCTCAACTGGAAGAGCAGCGGCCTCCAAAACCGCGAGTTGCAGGTTCGAGTCCTGTCACCCCTGCCTATCGCCACCAGATGGCGACGCATTTTGAGAACTCCACAGCGCAAGACAACAACAGGGGCCGGCCCTTACCGACCGGCCCCTGGAACGTCGGACTTCACCAGGTCCGGCGTGTGTCACTGTGCGAGGTACGAAGCCGCCAGGGAACCTGCCTCCCGCCGTCTCCAACCTCCGCGCATAGAGGTAGAGCCGGCAACGGAAACGAGCACCACGCTCACCGCCGCCACGGGCACAGCACCCCTCGCGGGTCTTCGGAACTCCACAGTGCAAGACACAACACACGGCTTCGAGCCGTGACCTCACCGACGGCACGACCGGCGACCGGGACGCACATCATCGCAACCCCCGCCACCCCTGCCATCACCTCGAGGCCACGGCTCGAAGCCACCAACACCGGCGTCCACCAGGGCGTCGGTCCTGGGTGGTTCGCCTAGAGGCCGATGGCACCTGGCTGTAAACCAGGCGGGGTTCGCCCCCTCGGGAGTTCGAATCTCTCACCACCCACCAGCCGTCGCGTCCGCGGCGGTCTCGGCCCTGTAGCTCAGCTGGTGAGAGCGCCGCCCCGTCAAGGCGGAGGTCGCCGGTTCAAGTCCGGTCAGGGTCGCTGCACTCCCCCACGTGCTCACCGTGAGCGCATCCCCCAGCGGGTCCAGACGCGGTGTGGGGCTGAGGAAGATCAACGGTGAGTGTTGGAGGGCCCAGCCGATTGGTCGGCGGCACCCGATTCGAAATCGGACTGCGGGGTTCCACCTCCGCGTGTGGGTTCGACTCCCACGCCCTCCGCACGGGGACGCGCTAGTTGGGGCGTTCACACCGGGCACGGCATCCGGGTCCCGAAAGCCGTGCGCCGCCGAGGCAGGAACTCGGCGGCCAGACTTGGGTGGTTGGCAGAGCGGCCGAATGCGACGGTCTTGAAAACCGCATCCCGTGCGAACGGGACGGGGGTTCAAATCCCTCACCACCCGCCACTTCGACGGCCCGACCAGCCGTCGCACACACTTGACGTTCCGAAGCCGAGAGGAGCACGAGCCGACGCGTGGCGTTGGCGACCAGTTCGCTGTGCACGGCGCTGGCATTCCCAGGTTCGAATCCTGGTCGGAACGTTCAAGCTCACACGCCACGGCGTGTTCGCGGTAATAGCTCAGCTGGTAGAGCGCCACTCTTCCAAAGTGGATGTCGCGGGTTCGAGCCCCGCTTACCGCTCAAACGGGACCGTACATCCCGTCAGACAGGACCGTGTGGTCAGCGTGCACTCGAAAGCACGGCGGTTGGCTACCCGCCCGAACACCGCACACGGACCTGTCGACCTTCGCCTCTATAGCTCAGTTGGTAGAGCAGCCGGCTCTTACCCGGCGAGTCCTTGGTTCAAGTCCAAGTGGGGGCACGCACCTTGGTCGGGTAACTCAGCGGAAGAGTGCCGTCCTGATAAGACGGAAGTCGGAGGTTCAACTCCTCCCCTGACCACTCACGGGACGCCTCGGTAAAAGGCGGATCGCAGCGCCGGTACACCCCGTACAGTCCGGCCGCAGCAGCGCACGACCTGTTACCGCAGGTCGCTGTCAACCATGTGCATCACGACCAACCCAGCGTCCGCGACGTGGGGTGGGAGACCCTGCACTACCTTCCCGTCCCGATGCGCTGGGGCGGAGTATTCCCCTGTAGCTCAATTGGCAGAGCGCCGAGCTGTTAACTCGGAGGTTTTGGAGGTTCGAGCCCTCCCGGGGGAGCCGAGATTGCGATCAGGATGGCGCCGACGGGTTGCCTTCTGACGCCGCGGAGTTCTAGGCCCGCGGCGCAGTTACACCCACGTACAGGGTGGCCCGGTCGGGAAGGCCGGGTGCCGGGCAACCGGTACGGCTTCGCAGTCGCCTACTTGGAGTGGCAGGCTCCACACGCCCTCGGACGTGAAACTCCTGCAAGCGCTCGCACTGGAGCCGGGTTGATAGGTCCCGGCAAGCCGAATGCCCGCGGCTGCGCGAAACGGGCTCTGCCAGGATCGGTAAACGGTACACCTGGTCCTTCTGCTCCGTGATGCAGGCGCTAGCCCTGGTTCATCATCACAGAGACAGTCGGAGCGCTACGACGTGCCGGCGCGGGTCGCTCCCGCGACGACGACGTAGTTGGTGGTTCAAGTCCACCTCCTGGCCCACATGCCGCCTTAGCTCAGTTTGGCCAGAGCGTCCGCCTTGTAAGCGGAGGGCCGTCGGTTCAAATCCGACAGGCGGCTCGAGGGATGCGTCGAACATCCCGATGCCGGACCGCGCGCTATCGTCACTCCGCGCAACTCGGTGAACGCGGGCGGAGGCGTGACGGCCTCCTCCCGCGATTCGGCACCTGGTTCTCGCGCAGGGCGCAAGCAGGTCTTACACACCAGCTCTGCAGGGTTCGAGCCCCTGGGGAACCACACCAGCCGCCAACGAGAGAGGAACGAGCGGATGACGAAGTCCGAAACGGTCGCCGAGTACCTGCTGCTGCGCGACCCGACGCTCCGCCGGCAGCCGAAGAAGCTGACCGCGCTCGTCTACCTCTCCCAGGCGCATCACCTTGCCGTGACTGGCACGCCCCTGTTCCCGGAAGCGGTCATCGCCGCCGCGGGAGGGCCCGTGCCGAACGGTCTGATCCGGGTTCGACGGCTCATGCGGCCGTGGTCGGCCGGATCCCAGTCGCCGAGGCTTCGGTCTCCGGCGCATGCCCCGATAGCTCAGTGGTAGAGCACCGCCATGGTAAGGCGGGGGTCGTCGGTTCAATCCCGACTCGGGGCTCGGAATGTGTCGGTGCGTCAACGCGGGCAAGGGAAGCAAATGCAACGGCTCGCGAAGGCGGACTGGGGGAATCTAGCGCTTGCTTTCCGGCCCTCTCGACCCCTGCAGCGGACGACCTGCGCACCGACGCTTCCCACCGAGCAGCTGCGCGACGGAGAGTGGCCTCCGCATGACCGTTGCTGCCTATCGACGCTCGGCCGAGCGGCCGTACGGGAATCGGCTGCCACCACAATTCTTCCCCACCCGGGCTTGCCAAGGGTGGGTTGCGGTACCCGCAGCAGTGCGGGTTCACGGGCGACGCCGTTACGGTCGCCCAGCTCCGGGCTCGACGGGTTTCGATTCCGTGGGTTGCTTCGATGAGAAGCGTGCCGAGGGTTGGACGGCCACCTCGCCAATCAGACCGTCCACCAAGAGATGCCAACGCTTCTCGCACCGACTACGCCCTCGCCGCTTGATGCGCGCGAGACTCATGGCGAGTCCCTCGCACACCGCAACGGGAACGGTTTCGCCCGCGGTGTCGGGGTCAGCAGCAGACGACCATGACGACCCGGTTGGGCACACCCCGGACCGTCATCACCATTGTGTCTAGACCTGCCGGCCGCGCTGTTCACCGCAGACGCCGAGGTCGAAAAGCAGCCCACGGTGAACTACGCACGTAGAAGGCTTCGTTCAGTCACGGAAGACGGGGGTTCAACTCCCCCCGGGTCCACCAACCGCTCACCCGCGGTCCCCTGCCGCGCATAGAGGCAGCATGAACACACATCGGCTCCGCTCCACCCGCGGCGGCACCATCTTCACCGTCGTCGCCGGCACGGCGCTGCTCCTCCTCGGCACCACCGCCTGCAGCACCACCACTCCTCACTCGTACGCGGAAGCGTGCGTAGCGAAGACGACGCACAAGCGTGTCGCTGACTCGAACTGCTCGGCGACACCCTCGACAAGCGGCGACGCCGCGTTCCTGTGGTACTTCTACCCGTACGGTGCGACCGTTCCCGCTGTCGGGTCGTCGTACGGGTCGGGAACGAAGAGCATCCCGTCCGGTTCCTCGGTCACGACGGGCATCCCGTCCACCGGTGGCGCCGTGTCGAAGTCCGGTGCTGTCGGCTCCGCGGACGAGGAGGACGACGAGCAGTCATCGACGTACTCGGACCCGGATGAGGACGAGAACTCCGGCGGTGGCAGCAGCGTCGATGAGGACGAGAACTCCGGCGGCGGCAGCAGCGTCGACGAGGATGAGGAGGAGAACTCCTTCTCGTCCGTCTCCGACGACGACGAGTAGGTCGTGGCGGGCTTCAGCTCGCCACCTTGGGGAGGTCGCATAGCGGTCGATTGCGCCGCCTTGGAAAGGCGGTAGACGGTGCAAGCCGTCTCGAGGGTTCGAATCCCTCCCTTCCCGCAGTGAGACCAGGGTGAGACCGGAACGTGTTCCGGTCGGCTCCCTGCCGAGTAGCGACGGTCGACCCGCCTCGGACATCTGGACCCGGATGCTGTCAGGGCGAGCGGCACCTCGCTAACTGCCAGGGCACCTCGGGCACGTGGCGGAGAGGCTGATCGCTCCGGCTTGCTAAGCCGGCGGACGTGGCAACACGTCCCGCAGGTTCGAATCCTGCCGTGCCCGCATCTTCGCCCGCCTGGCGGAACAGGTAGACGCAGCGCACTCAAAATGCGCCGCCCCCGGGAGGGGCGTGCGGGTTCGACTCCCGCGGCGGGCACACACCACCGAATCACCGGTTCCGCGCATAGGAGTCACGTCAACGAAAGGACCCCGAATGGCCAGCGACCTCCTCGAGCGTCAGCAGCTCGAGCAGACCACCGACACCGGTGACCACGACCTGTTCTCCCACTACGTGAAGAAGACCGACTTCGACCTCATCTGGTTGGAAGGCAAGCCCGCCACCGCCCTCTGCGGGAAGGTGTGGCTGCCAACGAAGGACCCGAAGAACTTCCCCGTCTGCCCGGAGTGCGCGGAGATCTACCAGCTGATGAAGCCGGAGTGACCGTGGACGACGACACGCAGGACGACTACATCCTGACCAACGACGTTGCGGAGTTCCTCGAGAACCTCGGCGTCACGGTCTAACCGAACACGGACCCGACCCGGGCCGGTGTTCTTGCCCGCCTGGCGAAATGACAGACGCGCCGGCCTTAGGTGCCGGTGCCCAAAAGGGCGTGCGGGTTCAAGTCCCGCGGCGGGTACACGATGCCCGGTTGGTGGAACCGGTAGACACGCAGGCTTGAGGGGTCTGTGCCCGGAAACGGGCGTGCCGGTTCGACCCCGGCATCGGGCACGCAACACACGACGCGCTGTAGCTCAGATGGTAGAGCGGCGGACTCATAACCCGTAGGTCGGAGGATCGATACCTCCCGGCGCGACAACACCGCACGACGCGAGGCCCGAACCTCGGCCAGTCGGCGGGACACGGGACGTCCTGGCAAGGGCGTTTGCCGACCGGTACAGCCCGTACAACCCGGTCACAGCAGCGTGATGGTCGGTTGCCACCGGCCGCTGAACATGAACGTCCGGACCACGCCGGGAAGCCCCTCATCATGGGCGTTCCGACATGCCAGACACCCGCCGTCTCGACACGCTGAGACGGCACCTCTCCCCCGCCCGTGCCCGGACGGAGGAGACATTCCCCGATGGTGTAAATGGCAGCACGACTGGTTCTGGTCCAGTTAGTCGAGGTTCGAATCCTTGTCGGGGAGCGAGAGACGCGCAGCGTCTCCATGGTGGATGTGGCGTAATTGGTAGCCGCGCCGGAATGTGAGTCCGGTGCCCGGAAGGGCGTGGGGGTTCGATTCCCCTCATTCACCCGCAACGCCCACCAGTCGGTGGGCAGGCCGGATGGCGTTCAACGCTGACCGTGATGGTTCCGGGTCGATTCCGGACCGGCCACGACGAGTCATCTAGGCAGTATCTATTCGGCGTGGAAGCAGAATCTGCACGGGTTGGGACGGAACAGCTGCCGTCGTCCAACCACCGCGATGACCGACGCATGGTGTTCGTCTCGTATGCCTCTCTAGCTCAGTGGATAGAGCACCGCACTACGGATGCGGGAGTCGGGGGTTCGAATCCCTCGAGGGGCACGCTGTCATGCCGGCGTGCAGCGCAATGCAGCGCCCCGGCGCGACACAACCGGATGCCGGGCTGATCTCCGGTATCTCGGACGGCGTCGGCCGCGAACGGCGTCGAGGAGCTTCGGTGGTGTGGAAGCACGCCTCGCTAGTTGGCGTGGAGGGTCACGGGTGGTTCGAGTCCCCCGAGAGGCACAACGCCGACGCCATGGATCCTCGGCCGGAAGCGTCGGTACCACGTCGGAATGACGGCCGACGTAAAGCATCTGTCTGATCCCCGTTGGTGTAACTGGCAGCACGCCTCGTTCTGGTCGAGGTAAGTCGAGGTTCGAATCCTTGGCGGGGAGCCGCAACATCACCTTGGCGCCGTCCGTGGCGCCTATTCCCCGTTGGTGTAACTGGCAGCACGTCGGCCTTTGGAGCCGGTAGGTCGAGGTTCGAATCCTCGACGGGGAGCCCCCACTCATCCGAACATCGCCGAGGAGGCCCGTCATGACGACACTGCAGTCCACCGCCACGGAGCGTCCCGCTGACGACGCGTGGAAGCACACCCCGCACCGGCGGAAGAACACGAAGCGGTGGTGCAAGGGCCACGTCGGCCGGGAGCACACCCCCATCATCCGCATCAACACCCGGTGGACCCGCGTCTACACGTGCGGGCTCCCCCGTCCAGGAACGTTCGACTACCTGTTCGGACGTGACCGCGACTGGACCTGCTACCACGAGGAAGCGTGCAGCAGGTGCGGAAAGGTGCTCCGCCTGTCACTCCCCAAGTCGGAGTGCCCGACGTTCCACACCGACCCGAGCTCGGTGCACAGCATCGTGAAGTCCTCCGAGAACGCGCCCTACTGAACGGCGCCCTGGCCCGTTAGTGCAGTGGCCAAGCACGCCTGGTTCTCAGCCAGGTAACACCGGTTCGAATCCGGTACGGGCTGCTTTCGCACACCACGCGTCCACCTCCGCGCATAGAGGTGACAACGGCCGGCGGCAACGCCGGCCCCTACGCCCCCATCATTTAGCGGCCAAGGATGCCGCCCTTTCAAGGCGGTCGCACGGGTTCGAATCCCGTTGGGGGTACCGGCACGGAGTCAGGAGCGATGTGAGCGTCAGCATCAGCCTCACTGAGAAAGAGGCGGAGGAACTCATGCATCTGCTTGATGACCTCCGCAACGTATCCGACATCCCAGACGAGCAGGCAATGGCCGACTCCGTCTGCGAGAAGACATTCGCCGCCTACACGCGCCCCAAGCGCCGGCGGCCCGCCACTCACCGTCGAGTGGCACCACAGACCGCGGAGTAGAGCAGTTCGGTAGCTCGCTGGGCCCATAACCCAGAGGTCGCAGGTTCGAATCCTGCCTCCGCAACCACATGCACCGGCCCACCGGCCAGCAGCCCACCCATGGCGGCGCCCTCGCCGCTACTTCATCAAGGAAAGGACAACACTATGAGCACCCCCGACCTGTAGTGAACGTCACCCCGCAGAGGGACCCAACCCGAAGGTGACGTTCGAGAGCAGGCGCCTCATGTCTCGAACACGCAAGGACACCCCTACGTGGGTCGTTCTCAACGATTCTCGCAACTGGCGTGGTGAGGACCACTCCCGGTGGCAGCACCACCGCGCCGAGTGCGACATCGACCGGCCCGCACGCGCCGGATCCCGCGGCCTCCCCCACTGCCGACACACCATGGCATGGTCCGCCGGATCCGTCGCCCAGGCGTGGGAGCACCACCGCTGCCACCGCACCGTGGACGACGTCCACCTGCGTTGGTGGAAGCCGGACCGGCACAACACCCGCGTCACCCTCGCCCGGGCGCGCGGCGGCTGGAGCGCCACCGGCACTATCGACGAGGACACCGTCCCCGTCCGTCGGCACCGCCGCAGCCCCTGGGGCGGCGGCTACTGGGACTGACACCCCCTCCGTGCCACGCAGGCGGTCATCTGCGGCTGAGGCCGCGTAGCGCATGCAGTAGAGCGCCGCCCAGAAAATGCGGAGGAACAGGCGCAAGTCCTGTCGTGGCCACAAGGTCGGAGGTACTCGATACGTTGACCTCGTGCGGATATTCACCTGGCAGATGGCGGAGGAGCTTGCTGAGGCGCACATGCGGGCTCTGGGCTTCACTGACGCTCGACGGACAGGGTCAGGCGCGGATGGTGGGATTGACGTCAGGGCGGAGCTCGCCGTGGCTCAGGTCAAGCACTTGGTGCAGCCCGTCGGGTCCCCTGACATTCAGCGCCTACGCGGTGCCGCTCACTCTGTTGCGAATGCCATCTTCTACTCCAGCTCCGGCTACTCCTCGGCTGCTCTCAAAGTCGCCGCTGATGCTGATGTCGCGCTGTTTCTATTCACGAGTGCGGGCGACGTAACCCCAGTCAACCTGCCTGCTCAACGCCTAGATCGCCGGGACGAGTACGACGAAAGCATCCGAAGATCGGACGCTTTAACTCGGTTCCAAAACGCGTTCGAGAGAGCACGCACGATGTTGGACACCGGCATAGATCTCGGGATGGCGATATCGGATCGTGGACTAGCGACAGAGGACGGTACTCTGGCAGCGGTGGGGAATCGCTTCGTCAATCGCAACCTGCGTATCGACGACGAGTGGGGATCTGCCATGCGAGAAGCCAAGGCATCCCACCCACTAAGTACCGCTGGCGCGGTCGCGTTCGCCGTGCTATTTGAAGGCATCTGCGCCGCTGCGCAGCGAAGCCTAGAGCTTTGCGAGAAGGAACTCCAAGCGATTGAAACGGTCGGCCACTAATCCCAACGCGACGCGCGAAGCCTGTGAACTTACCGCCGACCCTGCCGACGTCGCCGCATCCTCCTGAGCATGCGTCGGTCTGCTCGTCGTCTCCTTGCCTCACGGCGCTCCCCGGAGGCCATCGCCTTCTGGCCGAAGCAGCCGCACCGGCGAGCGGACGGAGTTCATCGGATGGTGTGGAAGCGGCGGTGGGCGGCGATCCGCGCGGACGCGTTGGCTCGTGCCGCTGAGCGCGGCGCAGCGCTCCAAGCGCTCGTCGGCGACTGAGCCCCGCCGACTGGTTCTTCCGCGCATAGAGGTGGTGCACGCCAACCGAGGAGACATCGTGTTCACCACCGGTTCGCCGTGTACTTCTGACCATCAGCCTGCCTCGGTAGGTTACGGGCCTGTAGCTCAGTTGGTAGAGCGCTGCTTTTGCAAGGCAGATGTCGTCGGTTCGAATCCGATCAGGTCCACGGTTCCGCTGTGGCGGGACTATCCGGATGTAGCTCAGTTTGGTAGAGCGCCCGCTTTGGGAGCGGGAGGTCGCAGGTTCAAATCCTGTCATCCGGACAACGAAAGTCAGCCTCATCACGGGAAGGATGCGTGTCGAATGCCGCAACCGGTTCTGTACCTTGATGTCGATGACTGCCTCGCCGCTGACTACGCCGGCCGGGTTTGGTCTGGTGAAACGGTGAAGCTCACCGTCACGCAGAAACTCGGCGGAGGTTTCGGCATGGTGCGGCACACCACTTTCTCCTACGCGCTGCTGGACGCCCTCAACCAGGTTGTTCAGGATTTCGGCGTTGAGCTGGTATGGCATTCGTCGTGGTGCGAGGACCTCCTCGTCGCGCGGAAACTGGTTCCGAAGTTCCGCGGCGTTCTCACCGGCGGCCGCGTCACCCCGTACCCGTGCGGGGAGGACGGGGAACTCGGCTTGTGGAAGCGTGACGCACTGCTCCGCGACCAGGCCAGCGACGAACGGCCGTTCGTGTGGGTGGATGACACTGAGGTGCCCGAGTACGGCGATGAGGTTCGCACGCTCACCACGCCGACGCCAAGCCTGCTCATCGCCCCCGTACCGGGTCTCGGGCTTACCCCCGCCCACGTGGAACTGATGAGGGAGTTCTACGCCTCCCTCGCATGATCTGCGAGGACCCGCCGTTGTAGCTCAGTGGATAGAGCGTCCGCCTCCGGAGCGGAAGGTCGCGGGTTCGAGTCCCGCCAACGGCACCGCCGCGCACATCCCGAGCATGACCGCCTTCATTGAGTCCGACCACCCCCGCGCCCGTTCCGGGAAGTTCGCCGAGAAGACGTTCACGGGTGACGCCGTCACCCTCGAGCGCGCCGGCACCACCATGGTGAACACGGACAAGCACGGGATCGTCGCCCTGGAACGAGTGCACGAGGGCCAGCGGGTCACCGTCCGCGTTCACACCTACGATGACACGCGCACCTTCCGCGGCACTGTTGACGCCGCTGACGGAGAGTTCGTCACCATCGACGCGGACGGCACCGGCGCCCGCATCACCGCGTCCCGTACCGCCAGCGGAACGTGGTTCACTGAGGACGGCGACCGTCTCCGCGCCTTCACTGAGCGCGAGCTGCCGCTGGCCGACTGGAACGACCCAGCCGCCGACGCTCCATCCCGCAACCTCCGGAAGGGCGAGACGTACGACCCAACGCCATGGGAGTTCCAGGACGGGCCGCTCGCCGGGCAGCGGTTCGCCACGTCCTTCCCCGCCGTGCAGTTCTACACACCGCCGAAGTGGAAGCCGCGCGACTCAGGCGTCTCCGCCGTCGCGAAGGACGCACTCGAGTTCGCCGACAAGTACGGCCGCGGCCGCGTATACGTCGTCGACGGGCACCGGTCCGGGCACGCCATGATCGGCGACGACGCGTACTGCTACAACCAGGAGACCGTGGACTCCCTGGTCCGCCGCGGCCTTCTCGAGGAGGACCTCGACGGCGACTCCGTCACCGTCCGACGCGGCGACTGCACCCTGTACCGCCTCACCCGGCCGGAGAAGTAGGCCCCATCGGCACCGCCGGCTGGCTGCCGCACACAGATCGGTTATGACCGCCACGTTTGTGACCTCCGACCATCCCCGCAGCACCGACGGCCGCTTCAGCGAGAAGACGTTCACCCCGTCTGCCGTCAACCTCTCCGCGCACGGGGTCAGCACCGACGGGCTCACCCCGGTGAACGTCGCGGCCGCACAGGACGGTGACCGGGCAGTGTTCAGCATCAGCGCCGGAGGTGACGACCACTTCGCCTACACCGGCACCTTCATCGCCGACACCGACGGGGTGTGCGCCATCGCCCGCCTCGACGGGAAAGACGATGAGCTCGTCCTCATCGGAGGTCAGCACGGCACCTGGTTCACCGAGAACGGACATCGGATCACTGCATTCGCCATAGCGTGATCCCGCCAGCTGCTGTTGCATTGCAGCGCCGAACTCCGCGCATAGAAGAGCCATGACCGACATCCTCATTCAGCCGCCCACGACGGAACGTGCACTCGCAACCGTTGAAACCATCCTCGACGTGCAGCCCATCCCTGACGCCGACGCCATCGAGCGTGTTCGCGTCCGCGGCTGGGACGTCGTGGTGAAGAAGGGCGAGTTCTCCATCGGCGACCCGTGCGTGTACATCGAGGTGGACTCCCACCTGGACACCACCGACCCGCGGTTCGCGTTCCTCGCCCCGCGTGGCGTACGCACCGACGCGCTGACCGGGTTCACCGGCCATGTCCTCAAGACCGCGAAGCTCCGCGGCCAGTACTCGCAGGGCATCGTGTTCCCGCTGTCCGAGTTCCCCGAGGTCGCCGGCCTCGACTTCGGCACCGACGTCACCGACGTCCTCCGGGTCCGCAAGTGGGACCCGCCGCTGCCTGCTGGTATCGCCGGTGACGTCGCTGGGAACTTCCCCGCGCAGTTCCCAAAGACGGACGAGGAGCGCATCCAGAACGTGTCGGAGCCGCTGCGCGCCCGCGACGTCGAGTGGGTCGCCACCGAGAAGGTCGACGGCACGTCGATGACGGTGTTCATCCTCGGCGACCAGGACGGTGTCGCTGGCCGCAACTACGAGTTCAAGCGGAACGAGGACCACTCCATGTGGAAGAAGGCCCTCGAACTCGACCTGCACAACCGGCTCCGCAGCGCGTTCCCGGACGCGAACACCATCGCCCTGCAGGGTGAGCTGTTCGGGCCCGGCATCCAGAAGAACCCGCTGCAGCTCCGCGACGTCACCTTCGCCGCGTTCACCCTCATCGTCGACGGGCAGGAGCTCCCCCGCGACTCCTGGCCGCAGTTCGTCCTCGACATCGCCGTTCCCGTCTACGACCTGCCGTACCCGCACACCTCGGACGAGGCGCTCGCGCAGGTCGACGGTCTGAAGTCGCTGGTGAATCCGCAGCGCAACGCCGAGGGTGTCGTCTGGCGGGCGAAGACAACGTCGAAGATCGTCGTGGACGGGAAGGTCATCCGCGCGTCCTGGAAGGCCATCAGCAACAAGTACGCGATGAAGAATGACGCGTAGCGGCTGAACGTCCCCACCCTGCATAGGAGTGGGGAGGCTTCCCACTGAGCCGATCAGTGGAACGGTCCGGCTGTCGGCAGCAGAACCTGTCCGACGGCCGGAAGCATGGGCCTGTGGCGCAGTTGGTAGCGCACCTGCATGGCATGCAGGGGGTCGCCGGTTCGAGCCCGGCCAGGTCCACGTCGTGCGTTGGGAGACGCACGGACATTGCCGTACAGGCCGTCGCACCAGCACCCGCCGGCGGGCGCCCCGCGACGGTAGAGGCGGCAGCGGTAACTCCGGACCATCCATCTGGGCAACCCGAAGTAGTACCCGTATCAAGTTGCGGCAATACCGTCGGCCACTGTTGCGGGGAAGCGACAATCCGGCCGTCGCGCACTCACGCGCGACGGCCGGGCACGCCTGTCGCGCAGCCGGTGGCGCACCTGCAGGGCATGCCGGGCACCGCGGGTTCGAGTCTGACCAGGTCCAAGCCGCTCAGTTGTTGGGCGCGGCGGCCCGCCCTTCTCATCCGATGTCGCAGGCATAGGGGACGGCGTGAAGAACTTCCTCCGCTCTGATCGCGGTGACATCGAGGACGCAGTCCTTCCCATCTGCTTGGTCATCTCCCTGTTCGTCTTCCTGATCGGCATCTTCTGGTCCTTGGGCCTGATGACGGACGATGGCTCGTCCGCCCAACACACGACGTACTGGTACGCGAAGGTCTGCTCCGACACGAAGACGTTGGAGCGGCTTCCGGACGAAAACTGCGCGGAACACGAGGTCGCCACCACGTGGGTGTACTACCGGGCCGGCCAGACGGTTCCCGCGCTCGGCGAGTCCGTTCGGGGTGCGGTCACGGAGACACCGTTCGTCCGCGACTTCACACCGGCCGTCCCCGACGCCGGCGCAGTCGTCGGCGACAACGGCTCCATCACCCCGGTCCCGCACGGAACACCCATGCCGACCGCCACCACCGTGCCCGCTGGCCCGTCCAACGGGTAGCAGGTCCACGCACACCGCGTACGACGCGGTGGAGCAGTCGCACACTCATCGTGCTCACCTTCACAGGTGGGCGCGCGCCTTTCACGCGACGCGGTGACGCCTTCAGGGGCGGAGTCCGAAGCCGTCTCCGAAGCAGCAGGCTGCGTCGGGGTGCGCAGGCCCGGCAAGGTCCGGGGAATCGAGCGGTGCAAGCCGGCCAGGGGCGACTCTGGGTCGGGCCTCTCCCGCCCGCGAACCACCTCCCGGTGCAACATCTGGGAGTCGCCCGCGGGGAGTCACGCTCCCGCGGCGGGCACATCATGGCGGCGTGGCTGAGTGGCACGTAGGCGCCCGGCTGCAACCCGGGTCACGCAGGTTCGATTCCTGTCGTCGCCTCGCACAGGAGTGTCACCGTTCCGCGCATAGAGGTCGTGACGGCGCCGCGACGGCGCCGCGGAACGGAGCAGCGCTCGTGACCAGGAACCTTTACGTCGGCGGCAACGCGTACATCTCCGCTCAGGAGCGGGGTCTCCCGCGGTACGGCCGGGTGGCCGCCATCGATGGTGAGGACGTGACGCTGGAGCTCCTCGGGACCGGGGACCGCGACGCGCAGCCGGAGTCGGCGGTGTTTCCGCTGTCCCGTCTCGAGGGCAAGGTGCCGGACACGGTGACGATCACACGGAACCCGGTCCCGTACACGCCGATGGTGCTCGGTGACGCCACTGTGCAGCTGACGTCGCTGCTCATCATCACCCCGACAGACCGGCAGAGCTGGATGTACACGCTGCCGCTTCTTGTGGTGGCGAACGCCGTCCCGGACTTCCGGGAGCGTGCGGGCTACACCGCGCTGAAGGGCGTGCATCCGTGGGCGCGAGACGAGGACGGGAAGCTGGCGTACCGGTTCCGAGCGGAACTTGGCCTGCTTCGGTTCGATTCCGCCGACGAGAGCGGGGTTACGAGGTCCGCGCTCCTCAACGAGGTCCGGTTCTACGACCCGGCCGGCGACACCCCGTGGAAGAACGCTGTGCAGGCGGACGACCGGTTGGAGAACGCCGGCTTCCCGTTCCAGCCCCCTCGGGTGCTCATGCGGGAGCTCACCGGACCGGCGCAAATCCGCCTCGAGTACGGCACGCCGGAGCAGCTGCAGGAGTCGCTGGACTGGTACCGGAACGGCTGCCGCAACTAATCGCCGCAGCAGCCGGAACTGCCCGCGCATAGAAGCGTTGTTCCCGCCGGGATGTACACCCTCCCGGCGGGAACAATCCAAGCCTGAATAGCTCAGTGGTAGAGCAACCGCATCGTAAGCGGAATGTCCCGGGTTCGAATCCCGGTTCAGGCTCCATGCCTCCGTAGCTGAGACGGAAATAGCACCCGACTTTTAATCGGGGGACGCGGGCTCGATACCTGCCGGGGGCACCCATCGGAAACAGGAACTGAACCATTCCTGTCGTTCACAACAACAATACCAGAAGGGGAAGGAGAGTTATGCGGACTAACGAGTTCGTCGTGCGCGCCAAGCGTTCGCGGGTCATCCTCGTTACCGCTCTCGTAGTTGTCGCGGTAGCGGCCGCCGTCCTCACTGCCCTGTTCGTCTCCGGAGGCGGCAGCGTGCAGCACGTCATCCCTGACGTCACCACCACGACGACACAGCTGGGCGGCGCCACGGCGCCGCCCGCGCCGCCCGGCGCCACCTCGAGCGCCGGAAGCACCTCAGGCACGGGCAGCACCACTGCGGGGACAGTGTCGGGCTCCTCGACGACCGCTGGGGCTAGCGCTGGCGGCAGGACGCCGCCGCGTGCCGCTGCTCCTGCGGTGGGGGCTATCGCTCCGGGGATCGCGGCGACCAGTCCTGCTGGTGCCGTCGCTCCGAAGCCGGTTCCTTCGCCCCTGCGCGGGACGGCACCACTGCCGGCGCCCGACGAGGCACCATCGCCCACACCGTCGGTGCGGAAGTAGGCCGCTCCGCGGTCACCGGCAGCACCACGTCGGTGAACGCAGTATCTGATGCCTGCGCTCGCCGTCGACCGTGCGGCAGTAGCTCAACTGGTAGAGCACCTCGTTGCCGACGAGGAGGAGCGGGTTCGAGTCCCGCCTGCCGCTCCATCCCGGTTCAAACGCCCGTGTGACGCCAGAACCGCCATGCATGAGCGGGAACAGGCCACGGCAGCAGTCTCCGCTCGACGATCGACGCAATCACCCACCAGACGCCGGCTATGAACCCGAGGTACATCCAGTAGCCGACAATCAGCATCCCAACACCGAGCCACCAGGTGCCGACCAGCAGCAGCCGCATGAAGCGACCGCCGGCGCGAACAGCGGGGTCGCGGCTGAGGGCGCGGAGACTGGTTCGCCGCCCGTGCGGCATTCGCGGGAACACTCGCCCGGAAAGGTAGAACGGCCCGGGTAATCCCATACTCCATCGCAACGCCACAGCCGGAACGGTAGCGGCACTCGCCCCCTTGTCGGCAGCACATGAACAACTTCGAACATTCGCTTCTGGAAGGAGCATCTCCCATGGCTGTTTTCACCACCTCAACGCGCATCCGTGATGCCATGGCCGGAAGAGCCCGGCGGACATCCGCGCGTACCTGCTCGAGCGTCACGACGCTGACCCGGACGACCTGTCCTGGCTCGCTCAGGTCGCCGACCGACTTCAGACGTCTGGCTACCAGACGCTGAACGACGTCACCGACGACGAGTTCGACGACATTGTCGCTCGCGCCGCGTAGCCGCGGCCCTGTCTTGCGCTGTGGGCTCCTCTGCCTCCGTGGCCCAACTGGACACGGCAGCCGGCTTCTACCCGGCAGACTCCGGGTTCGAGTCCCGGCGGGGGCACTGCCTTGAGTGGCTGCGCATAGACCGTTCGACCGCACCTCACGTGACGAACGGACGCAGCATGCTCGGCTCCCGCACCCGCATCGTGTACTCCGCCATCGACGACTACGTCGTCGTCGGTGTGCACACCATCCGACCGGTCCTCATCCGCATGGTCATGGCCGCACCGGTGGCGCTGCTCGGTGTGGCGTTCCTGCGCGGCCTGGACGCTTCGGGATCGGATGTCATCGGATCCGGCTGGTTCTGTGTCCTCATTGCCTGCAGCGTGTACGTCATCGTGCGGCTGCTGCTGTTTCCGAAGCCTCGAATCGCTCCGTCGTCGCCGGAGTTCGCCACGATGCCCGGCTACCGGGCTGCGGTGACTGGCCATGTCGTTGAATTGCAGCGGGTGCTCGAGGCGTATCAGGAAGCCGGCCCGCAGCCGCGTCGAACGCGGAACGCGGTCCGTCGTCTCATCGCGCAGACGCAGTACGTTGCGACGCTGCTGCTCCTCGCCGCTCGCGCGGAAGCGCCAGGCGAGATGTCGTTCTGGGAGCAGCTGGAACTGGATCACCCGGACACGTTGCAGCAGGAGCTGACCGAGCAGGACGACCGGCTCCTGCGGATGCGACGGGAGCTCCTGACGGCCCTGCGCGGCACACCCACCTCTCCCGCTACTGCCGTCTGACCCCGAACATCGAAGCGCCACGGCCCGCCCAGCGGACCGCGGCGCTCCGTCGTTCCCGGCTAGAGGAGGATGCCTTCTTCCGCGGCGCGGTCGAGGTAGCTCTTGTACGCCGACTTGTGTTCGGCGGTGACCGTCGTCCAGTCCACCCGTCGTTGGGTTCCGCCGTTCCCGTCCGGTTCGACGACGACGGCCCCGGGAACTGAGGCGATGCCGTTTCGGAGCTGTGCGAATGACGCGGCGAACCCGCGGGCGTGGTTCTCCCATGCGTACTGGAACTCGAACCGTGGTGCCGGGTTCCAGGTCGTTCCCGGCTGGAACGCCCCGGTCACTTCGATGCGTGGTGCGGCTTGCAGACGACCCAGCGACTGGGTGTCGCCCCGGCGGGTCGCCGTTTCGACCGCGTATGCGACCGCCTCGTCGTACTGGTCTGCTGGGAAGTAGGAGGGGTCTGCGGCTTCGTGCTGTGTGGTTGGCGCCGTCTCGATGAAGATGCTGGTGCCGCCTCCGCCGGGACCGAAGGTGGTGATCCCGTACACGGGCTCCTTCGCCTTCCCCCATGTCTTGTCGTCGATGACGACGACGCGTTCGGCGCGCTCTTCGATGCTTGCTTTCACCTCCGACTCCGTCTTGTGGTGCCACTGGTCGGCCTGTGACTGGTTAGCCCAGTCGTCGATGAGGTCATTGACTGCAGACCATGGCTCACCGCGGCGGTCGTCCGCGTCGGAGTACAGCTGGCCGTCGACGACCCGGTAGTTGATGACGGCGGCGTCGCTCTCCGGTCCGAGGGGGCGCGAGAACGCTGCGGGAGCGTCCTCGACGGCGATCCGGCGGATGCTCACCGTGACCGTACCGCGCTTCTCCACGGCAACTGTCTTCCGGTGCCGCTTCGAGGGGAGCTCCTGGTCGTACCAGGCGACGTCGACCTCGCGGGTGAGCGGTGCGAGGTCAACGCGGCCGGGCTGGGCGCCGAGGCTGAGGGTGACCGATTCGTCGTGGTCGTGACGGGTGTGAGCGAAGTGCCCGGCGTGGCCGGGTTCGCCGACCTGCCCCTTGTGCGCTGGTGTGGACATGTTCATGACCAGCATGTGCGCGGGGACTGCTGAACCAACGAAGCGCCGCAACACCTGGCGGCGCAGCGGCGCTCGTGGCGGCACTGGTTAGAGGAGGTATCCCTCCTCGACCGCGCGCGTGACGTAGTTCTCGTACTGCGACTTTTGATGAGCGGTGAATTTCGTCCAGTCGACCTTTCGGCGGGTGCCGCCTCGCCCGTCATCGACGACTGTGACGGCACCGGGCACCGACTCCACCGTGCTCCGCACCTCAGCGAACGCGCTCGCGAACTGTGTACTGTCGAGCGTGTACAGCGGCTCGTCGGGGAACGAGATGCGGGTCGCTGGAGTCCAGGTCGACCCGGGGATGAACCCGTTCATGGGTGTGATGCGGTTCCCCTCGTCCGGTCCGCTGACCTCGTGTCCGAACCGCCCAGCGAACGCGACTGCTTCTTCGTACTGGTCGGCGGGGAAGAAGTCGCTGCTGGCTGCCTCCTCGCTGGTGTCCGGTGCGCCAGCGACATTGATGAACGCGTAGCTCCCGCCCATCCCAGGGTTAGACACCTGATACACAGGCTCCGGCGTTCGCCTCCACGCTTCACCGTCGATGAGGACGAAGTCCTCGATCGCTTCGTCCATTTGCTGACGTACCTTCGCTGAGCCAACCGTCTCACCCCAACGGTCGGGGTACTGGGAGCCGGAGCTCTCCCTCCGGGCGATGCCGGTGACCGCGTCAGCACCGCCTGGCACGAGCCGGTACAGCTCACCGTCGATGGCTCGGAAACGGTGCTCCGTCTCCTCCTTTGTCCAGACGTCCTTGCTGATGTAGGTCATCGCTTCCGGAGCATCGGCCGCGGAGACCTGCGGGATCCGAACGATGTGGGTCCCCTCCTGCTTGATTGGAACAAACTTACGGTGACGAGAGGACGGCAGCCCCATCTCGTACCAGGAGATGCCCACCTCCTGCTCGTACGCGGGCAGGGATGCTCCCTTTCCAGCAACGCCAAGGTCGATGGTGTCGTCGTCGTGGCGGTGCGTTCCGAACTCACCGCGGTTCCCGGCTTCCCCGGTGTGGCTCTTGCGGATGATGCTGTCTGCGGTCATGACCGGCATGTGCGCGGCCGCGGCGTATTACGCGTCGTAGCCAGCTGCGCGGAGCTTCCGGACGAGGTCGCCGCGCTGCGCGTAGAGCTTCTCCATGATGTCGGGTGTGTCGCGGCCTTCGTACTTCCGATCGGCAATCTCGGTGCGGATGTCCTCGAGGAGGCCTTGCTGGAACTTCGGCTCATCCCAGAACGTCCCGACCGGCGTCTCCGGTGCGGTGCCGATCTGCTTCGTCTGCGGGATACGTTCCATGGACTCAGTATCGCCGCGTTGTGCGGCGAGTTCGAGGGCGGCGTGAACGGCGGTGCCGTATCCGGCCGGGCTGGCGGGGAACCACGGATCTCCGTGCTTGTCGGCGGCCTTGATGCCGTACCCGATGGTGGTTCTGCTGTCCTTCCCGCCGGGTTCCCCGTAGGTGCGGATCTGGTAGCCGGGTTCCGCAGTCCTCTCCCAGACGATCCCGTCGATGACGACAATGTCCCGCAGCCGCTCCTGCGCCTCCCGCTGGGCGTGGTCCTTGCTGGGATGCGTCTCCTGGCCGACACGGGATGCAACCTGCCCGAGAAGTTGTTCGGCGGTGGCGTGGGTGTCGTGGAACGGCGTCGACCAGTAGAGGGCCCCGTCGTACGTACGGAACTCGCGGACTTCCGATTCGTCATCGGTGAACTCCGACGGCACCCGGAACGTCACCGGGGCGTCCTCCGCCGCGATGACGGGGAGTGTGACGCAGATGGTGCCCGACTTCCGTTCCCGGCGGGGCTTGCGCTGCCGGCCGACCGGTGGCACCTCCTCCACCCACCAGACGGTGGCTTCCTTGCCAACCCCTGCTGGTGCGGCGAGCTGACCGAGGTTGACCTGGTCGTTGCTGCGCTTGTGGCTGCCGAAGTGGCCTCCGTTGCTGGTGGGCTCTCCGGTCTGGGACTTACGCACGAACTGATGGGTCACGCTCCGCATGTGCGCGGCAGCCCCGACGTGGTCCCGCGCATAGGGATGATGTCGGCGGCTCGCGCCGACAGAACGGATCTCTTCCATGCGTCGCTCTTCTACGTTCTCGACAGCGGTTGGTGCGCTCGTCACCGCCGTGGTCATCGTCGGAATCTGTGTCGGCATCCCCGCCATCTTCTGGGGGCCGCAGATGGTCCACGGTTTCGCCCGATGGTTCACCGCGGACGCGTTCGTCCTCATCCCCCTGCTGGTGATGGCGGTGCTCCTCGCAGCGACGTTCATCGTCCGCGGGGCCGCGGCGGGTATCGCCGGGACGTTTCTCGGCCTCGCCCTCGTCGGGACGATCATCTTCGCGTGGGTGCCGCACAACTACCAGGTTGACCGGCTGTACCTCGGGGACGTGAAGACGGTGAACCACACGGCGCCCTCGTTCGGGGAGCGCACCCCGTTCAAGGTCGCTGACACGTCATCGACGAAGAACCTCGGAAACACCACCGGCACCGCCTTGAACGTCAAGTCGTTGAACGACCAGGCGAAGAACGGCCTCTGGGATGCGTTAGTGCAGCGCCGCGGGTTCGGCGCCGGGTACGAGTCGGTTCAGTCGCAGGACATCCCGCTCTACGGTGAGGCAACCCCGTCGGATGTCACCACCTGCAACTTCTCCCGCTCCGCGAAGCTCCGCATCGGCGGTGGCCTCTGGTCCAACAGCCTCGGCCGTCACATCGACGAGCTGACCCCGCCGACAGTGACGTTCACCAAGGGCGACGTGTACGGCTTCTGCGACGGGTCCACCGCGAAGGTCGTCGTCCCCCTGTCCCGCATCGAAGGGTTCTGGAACACGTCGGAGACGTTCTACGGCGACGCCGTCTACAACGGCAGCACCGGGCAGCTCAGCATCGTCACCGCGGCGCACACCATCACCGCGCTGCCGGGCCCCGTGTACCCGCAGTCCCTCGCCGCACGGCAGCGCGCCGCGTTGCGGGCACTCGGGTCGTTCTCCGACTACTGGTTCAACCGCGCCGGCTACGACGACACCTCCTCCGACTCCGGCAACCCGGACGCGTTCAACCCGACCGAACTCGGCCTCCGCCAGACGTCCACCGGCCACGCCACGTACGTCACCCCGCTGACCCCGCCCGGGTCGTCGAACTCCGTCGTCGCCCTGTCGGTGGTGGACGCATCCGTCGGCACCCACGGCACCCGGAACCCCATCACCGTGTTCAAGTACGACAAGAAGCACGCCCGTCAGGCGAACAGCAGCGTGGCGTCCGAGGTGCGTCAGAGCAGCAGTTGGTTGACCGGCTGGGCCAGTGGGCTCAAGGTGTTCGAGATCGTTCCCGGTCGGAAGAACGAGTGGGTGGCATCCATCGGCCAGTCGCAGGGTGTCGTGTACCGCGCGGTCATCGACGAGAACGGCAAGTCCACGCTGTTCGACGAGGACGGCAACATCGTCACCTCCACCGGCACGCAAGCTGCCGGGAGTTCCGGGAACGCCTCGTCGAACGACAGCAGCATCGGCGACACCAGCTCGGCCGGCGGGGACCTGTCGAAGATGACGCCGGCGCAGCTGCAGGCGCTGGCGAACCGGATCACCGAGGAGCTGACGAAACGAGCCGCGTCCGCATCGGCTCCGACGAACAGCGTCGCTCCGTCGAGCACCGCCACGCCGCGGAAGTAGCCCGCGCACATGGGGTGCGTGACTGTCGCTTCCCGTGTTCCCGCCGGCGTCCGAGCCGGAGGTCAGTTCGCTGCTACTCTCCGCCCGGACGCCGGCGAGGCGCTGTCCGCCCCAGTGCCGTCCTACGCTGAGACGGTGCCGCTGACCCACACCGAGCTCGAGGGCATCTTCCGCGACCCGAACCTTCCCGACCGGGAACGCTTCGTCACGCTCGCTCACACCCTGGCAGAGCAGCACCCGTACGAGGTCGGACGGACTCGCATCGTCTTCCACACCAACACCGACGTCATGAAGGTCCCCATCGCCGAAGAGGGGCTTCTCGACTCGTGGCGGGAAGCCAACTGGTCGCAGCGGTACGGCAAGACCGGGGAGATCCCCATCGCCACCGCCGTCGAGGAATTCATCGACGATGTACCTGTCCTCCGCATGGAACGGGTCCGCATGCCCACCAGGGAGGAACACCACACTCTCCCCCGCTGGACCGGCTCCGTCGACTGCGCTCAGGTCGGGTGGACCGCGGCCGGAGAGCTCGTCGCCTTCGACCTCTGAGATGGCGCGGCGCGTCCGGGTCGCAGCGGAATACGCTTGTCGCCGCTCCCATCGCTGTTCTAACCTGAGCGGACTTCAACCCCGAATGAGGTTCCGATGCGTCGGCTCAGTATCGCTCTGCTTCTCGCTGCCGCGGTCGCCGCGTCCGTCACCGGCTGCTCCGCGCACACAGCACCGTCACCGTCGCCGACGGCGGCGCCGACAGCGAAGACCGCTGCCGAGAAGTCATGCACTACCCCGCAGGTCGCGCCGCTCGAGCGGCTCTACCAGAGACAGTTCAACGTGGAGGCCACCCGCAACGTCACTGCGCCGGTACCCGCCGCAGACCTTGTCTGCTCGGATCTCCTCGAGTCGGCCGGCTCCGCACCGTCACAGTTCGACCTCACCGTGTTCGTCTACCGACCGACGTCCACTACTCACCAGGCGGTGAATGCAGCGCTGGCGAAAACTGGGTACGCCCCGGTGACCGGTGCAACCGCCGGAACCATGCCGGCGTCCACCTACGAGTGGGACCGCCAGGTTGGATCCTCAAACGTCGAGGACTTTGTCACGGACGCACCCGCCACCGCGTCCTATTCCGCTGGCACGAAATCGCTCTTTCCCGGCGAGAAGTCCCTCCGCGTCATCGTCGAGGTGACAGCGCCATCCAGCACCGGGACAGCGCAAGCGAGCGGAGAGGGCAGTAGCAGCACGGTGAGCGGTGGCTACGCCACCAGCGGCGGAAACGCATCTGCGGAAGCCAACGGCAACACCTCCAGCGAACCCGGCGAAGACGTCTGCGCATGGTTTACCGGCATCGTCGAAGACTCCGGCTACTCAACCTCGCTTCCGAACGCCGACTACGGCGCGCTTGCGGAGGCAACGGAAGACCACTCCGACATCGCTTGCTCCATCACTCCGTACATTGATAGCGAGGGTGCGACTGAGATGTCGGACCGTGAGGATCTGAGTCTCGCCATATACAAAGACACTGGAAACAGACCAAGTGGCACCCACTACACCTATGACGGGTACGACGTCGATAACTTCTACGGGACCCTGCTCACTGCCGCGGATGGGTATGTGATCAGTGTTGACACGACCGTCGACGAAGACGTCGACCACACTGTGCCCGCGACCATGAGTCAGGGGCATGCTTTTGCAGCCCACATTCTCAAGGCGGTCCTCGACCAGTGGAAGGACGGAAACCGACCCAATCTCGATCCTCCGCAGCAGTAGTGCCCACAAGTCGAGGGCTCTCCTCGAATGGTCATCTGCACCATCGCCGCACACATCCGGGCTATGACCACCTGGAATGAGTCGGATCATCCTCGCGCAAGCCAGAAGGGCGTACCGGGCAACGGCGGCGCGTTCGTCGGGAAGGGCCACTCACCCGCTGACGACGTCACGCTCGGCGCTTCCACCGCAGCGCCGGAGCCATTCGTGTTCAACGGCCGCTACCAGGACAACGAGCAGGTCCGGCACCTGTACCCGGAGTACGCCGCGGTGCGCGCTGACCTCGAAGAGAAGGGCGCGTATCCGTACAACGACTCGTTCAAGGGCCGCCTCCCGTCGCTGGCGACCACGAACGACGACAGCGAAGACACTGCCATCTACCTGCTGCAGACGATGCACAGCCTCGACGAGGTGAAGCGGGACGTGCAGGCGTTCCGGGACGCCGGCGGGTACGAAGCTGCGGACATCCCCGTGGGTGAGGTTCGTCGCGGGACCCTCGCCCGGTATGGCTGGTACATGGGCGGCACTGGCTGGCAGACGTACGAGAACGTCCGCGTCACCCGGGACACCCGCGGACGCGTGCTCTTGAAGGAGCCGCGTCAACGGTCGTGGCGCACCATCTCCGACGGCGGCACGTTCCTGATGCAGGACGCGATCGCGTAGCTCTCGAGTGCGCCCATGGCCACCTCCCGCCTCTCGTGCGGCATAGGACGACCATGACCGAAGCCCTCACCACACTCACCACGGAGAGCCCCGCCGGCACGTACGCCGTCACCACCCGAAGCGGCAGCCGCTACCATTTCACCCTCACCGACGACCATCACGTGACGATGTGCCGCCTCCCCGCCGACGTGTCGCCCGACCCCCGCCACGATGCGGAAGCGGCGTACGGCGACGGGGACACCATCGACTGCGACAGCCTCCTTCTCGTCGTCGGGCTCCCCGGCCGGATCGCGTTCGTGAAGCCCGACCGCACCGGCGACGACGGCTACGTCGGCACCGTCCGACAGACCACTCCCATCACCAGCATCAGCGCCATCACCCGCTGATACCGTCCGCGCCGCCCGCTCCCCCGGCGCGCCGCGCATAGAGGAACCATGACGAACCACGAGTTCCCCGTCCCGCTCCGCGGCTCGAAGACCGACACGCTCATGTGGGCGCATGAGCACGAGGTCGAGTCGCAGGCTGTGCAGCAGCTTCGCGCTATCGGCAACCTGCCTTGGGTGCACGGCATCAGGGTTATGCCGGACGTGCATCTGGGCAAAGGCGCGACTGTGGGGTCTGTCATCGCGATGGAGCAGGCGATCAGCCCGAACGCGGTCGGCGTCGACATCGGCTGCGGTGTCTCTGCGGTTCGCACGAACCTCACCGTCGAACACCTCGATCGTCTCCCGCAGCTGCGCGCATCGCTCGAGAACGCAATCCCGGTCGGGTTCAACTCCCACGAGGACCCGGTGAACGTCCGCAAGCTCGGCCTCGACCGCGGCTGGACGAACTTCTGGGGCCAGTTCAAGAACCTGCATTCCGGCGTCCAGGACCGTGAGAAGCGAGCCCACCAGCAGATGGGATCGCTTGGGGGCGGCAATCACTTCATCGAAGTGTGCTCCGACTCCGAGGGACGTCTTTGGCTGACGCTGCACTCCGGTTCGCGGAACATCGGCAAGGAGCTCGCCGAGCAGCACATCGCCATCGCGAAGGGACTGCCGCACAACCAGGACCTGCCGAAGGAAGCTCGTGACCTCGCTGTGTTCCTCAAGGGCTCACCGGAGATGGACGCGTACCGTCGCGACCTCTCCTGGGCGCAGGAGTACGCCCTCCGTTCCCGCGCGATCATGATGGGGCTCGCGAAGCAGGCGTTCGCGAAGCACTACGAACAGCTCAACGTGGTGTTCGACTCCGACATCAACGTCCACCACAACTACGTGGCGGAGGAGATCATCGACGGCCGCGAGATGCTCGTCACCCGCAAGGGCGCGATCCGCGCCGGCAAGGGCGACCTCGCGCTCATTCCCGGCTCGATGGGCACGGGTTCCTTCATTGTCAGAGGCCTCGGCAACGACGCGTCGTACCAGTCGGCGTCCCACGGCGCCGGCCGGAAGATGTCCCGCTCGGAGGCGAAGCGCCGCTTCACCCTCGACGACCTGAACGAGCAGATGGGTTCCATCGAGTCCCGCCGCGACACGGCGGTCATCGACGAGATCCCCGGCGCCTACAAGGACATCCACTCGGTCATCGCCGCGCAGTCCGACCTCGTCGACGTCGTCGAGCATCTGCAGACGCTGCTCTGCGTGAAGGGCTGACCCGGCAGCTCCTCTCTTGAGCCAGGCAGAGGAGCCGCCTGCGACGGTTTCGCATGCGGAACCGGACGAAGGGCCGTGCGTTGCACCCCATGACCAACGCCGATAGCTTCCTGGGCGTGGCCATAACGTACTTGCCTGCTCTGGGCTATGACGACCCGTGGCGAAGCGCATGGTGCTCGGAGTGCAAGCATTCGCTCGCCCCTGCTCCTGATGAAGTGTGGGCTCGTGAGCTAGCCATCGCTCACGTCGCGAAGTGTCATCCGCCCATCAATCTGTTCGCCGGCGGCGATCTCAGGGATTTCCCCCCGCGCTCCGCCGACTAACCCGTTGGCTAGCGGCGACTGAAGGGAGATTTCACCCGGCAGCGACCCCTAGACCCGTTCTCAGCACGGTTGTCAACTATCAAGGAGCAGGCGGTCGCCCGAGTTCGCTGTGGCGAGGGCCACGGTCGCTTCTCTGTGAGTGGCCGCGCGAGGACCACCCATCACCGTCTGAGCGCGTCCGGCAGTTCGACGTCGTCTGGGTTCAGTTCTGGTCGCGGTCTGAGGTAGCGCAGGGTGTGGCGGAAGCGTCGTCCGGACCAGGCGGTGTCGGCGCTGACTTCGATGGTGAGTGGTTTCACTCGGGTGAGGTGGATGGTGCCGCGGCCGCCGCCGAATTGTTCGATGGTGGTGGCTGGTACCTCTTCGGGCCAGGGGTGGTCGGCGCCGGGTTCCTCGAGGAACGCCGCGAGGGTGCGCGCTGCCGCCGTGGCGAGGGGTGCAGTCCGGCCGACGATGCGGAGCTCCCCGTCGATGGGTAGGCCGACGATGAGTTCTTGTGGGTTGGTGAGGGTGCCGGTGACGGCGGCGCAGACGACGTCGACGCTGTCCCGGTGTTTGACTTTCACCCACGTGCGTTCCCCGGGCTGGTAGGGCGCGTTGGCGGCTTTCGCGACGATGCCTTCGATGCCGGCGGCGGGCATGTCGCGGAACCATTCCTCGGCGAGGTCGGGGTTGTCGGTTTGCGGGCAGAGGTGCAGTGGCGGCCGCCAGTCGGCGGCGAGTTCGGTGAGGAGTTCGCGTCGGCTGCGGAGCGGCACTGCGGTGATGTCGCGGCCGGCGACGGTGAGCAGGTCGAAGACGACGTAGTGCGCGGGGTGGTCGCGGATGGTCTGGGTGATGTCGCGGCGGCTGGTAATCAGCCGGCGTTGCAGGGCTGGGAAATCGAGCCGTTCCCCATCGTCGGACCAGACGACCACTTCGCCGTCGAGGGTGAACCCGTCTGGCACCTGGTCGGCGACGGCGTCCGCGATGTCGGGCAGGTGAGCGGTCAGGTCGGTGTTCCGTCGGGACCAGAGGCGGGTGCTGCCGTTGCAGCGTTCTGCGATGAGGCGCCAGCCGTCGAACTTCGGCTCGAACCGCACCCCGCCAGGCAGCTGGTGCGGGATGCGGGAGGCGGCGCGGGCAAGCGCTGGTTCGAACGGAGGCACACCACAAGCATGCCCGCGGTCGACTTACTGCCGGTCTGCTACTTCCAGATCGGTGACCCGGTCTGTTCGGCGTAGGTGCGCCATCCGGCGCCGTTCTTGGTGAGCTCCGGGTAAATGGCGAGCACGGCGTCCCGGTTGACGACGTGAAGGTTCTCGACCTGCCGGCGCATCTGCTCGTCGTTGTGAAAGGACCCCTGCTTCCGCTGTGTTGCGGCGTACTGCGGGCCGAGTTTCGCACGCTCGGCGTCGTCGAGTGGGCGCAGCGCGCCGCGTTGAACGAGCATGTCGAACAGCGCCGCGGCGTACGGTCCGCCGTCCTCGTCGGGTGCGATGTGCGCCTCGAGGTCCTCGATGCTGGCGCGGCTGATGGTCCAGGTGTCGCCGGCGGTGCCCTGCTCTGGGGCGAACACGAGAACGCTCTTGAGCGTCAGCTCGGCAACCTGCCCGCCGCGGTCGAACTGGATGGGGCCGAGGGAGTCCGAGGGACGCCACGTGACGGTGTCGGGACGGTCCCCGGTGCGGATGCGACGCTTCCGGCGGCGGTCCTCACCCGCGGTCAACGCGAACGGGTCCGCGGACGCGGCGGCTGGGGCGAGCAGGGTGACGTCGTCGCCAGTGTTCCGCTTCCCGGCGAAGGACCCGGCGTTGCCAGGGACGCCGACTTGACCGGCGCGGAGGTGGTCGGCTGCGTTCCAGGTCGTCATGCCTGTGATGTGCGCGGCTGGCGCTGCGCAGCGGAGAAGGGCCGGGCGAGCACGAGCAGTTCCGGGCCCTTCTGAACGAGCACTCGCTAGGCGGCGTGCTCCGCGAAGATCGCCTCGAGCGCGGCGGCGAGTTCGTCGACCTGCGCCTTGTCTGCACCTCGGACGTACCCCTGCACAACGCCGTTCTCGAACGCCTCGTCGAACCACAGTCGAGCGTTGACTTCGTTCTCGCCCGAGCCGTCGAAGACGTGGATGTGCCCCTTGCTGGCGCCGTCGCCGATGGCGTCCCAGGCGTCGCGCAGATCGTCGCTCTTTGCGGTGGAGGACGCCTTGGTGATCGCGGCGAAGCGGTTCGCGGCGTCCGGGAGCGCCTTGACGATCGCGTCTCCGGCCTGTTCAAGGGCTGCACGGCGAGCGCCGGCGTTCGTGAACTGGTGACGGAGACCGCGGTTGTGTTCGATGAAAGCCATCCGCACATCGTCGCAGCAGCCGCCGACATGTCAGGGGAACGGCGACGTTTCGGGGACTCACCTGTCGTGCCTCACCGTCTCGCTCGACGCGGGACGACGCGCTCTGCCGGGTTCGGCGGGCCGCTTCGTGGGTCCTGGCTTCAGATGGTCGGCCACGCGACGACGGGTCCACCTTCGCTGGGGTGCGGCGTGTTCGCCTTGTCGAACATCTCGTGGGCGCCGGTGGCGTGGCTGATGGCGGCGAGCGCCACGTGGAGGTTGGCGCGGTCGAGCCCTCGGAATGCGTCTCGGAGGTTCACGTCGGCTTTGCCGAGGAGGGAGACGACGAGGCGCAGGATCTTCTCCTGGCTGTGGGAGTAGTTCCGGGCGACGTTGAGGATCTTGTCGGCGCGAACTTCGGTGAACGGACCGTCGGTCTCGCTGTAGAAGGGTGCGTCGTCGGTGGCGAGGCCGGTGCGGATGAGGAGCTCTGTCAGTTCTCAACTGGGGTGAGACTGGTCTCACTGGGTTGAGTGCTGCCCTGGCCTTGCGGCGAGGGAGTCCCCGTGGTGCTGGTGGGGTTGCGGTTTCGTTGGCTCCTGCCCGTGCCGGCTGCTGCTGGCTGGGGCTTCTGGGTGCCTCCACCGCTGACGAACGAGCTACCCTCGTCCGGACCTGACTCCTCCGCTACCGACGCTGCTGCGTGGCGGGCGAGGTTGACTGCGGCGTTGAGGTCACGGTCGATGACCATGCCGCAGGTGGTGCACACGTACTCCCGCTCGGCGAGGGTCAGCTTGGCTTTCACTGACCCGCATCCGGAGCATGTTTTGGAGGACGGGTAGAACCGGTCCGCGCGCACCAGGGTGCTCCCGAACCAGGACGTCTTGTACTGCAGCTGCTGATGCAGCGTCGAGAAGGATGCGTTGGCGACGGACCGGGCGAGTCCGGACTTCTGCCGCCGCCGGTTCGGCAGGAACACCCCCGGCCGGCTCGGATGCGGCTTCGGCTTCGCACGCGCCAGCATCCCTCGGACGTTGAGGTGCTCGATGCCGACCACATCGAACTCGCGTGCGAGTCGGGTGGTGAGTTTGTGGAGCCGGTCGGCGCGGAGGTTCGCGACCCGGGCGTGCACCTTTCGGATGCGCGCCTGCGTGCGTAGCCAGCCCGCGGATGGCTGCTGCCGCCGCTTGGACACGACGTCGTAGGGGCCGACCTGACGGGCGGCCTGCCGCTGCAGTGCCTTTAGAGTCGCGGCGGCTTTCGCGAGGTCCTTCGGGGCGCGGAGCCGTTCCACTTCGGAGCCGTCGGGGCGAGCGACAACGATGAGGTCCTTCACCCCCACGTCGATACCGACCACGGACTTCGGGCCGAGCGGTCGCGGCCGGACGATGGCGACCTGCTCGACCTGGAACGCGGCGAACCACCGGCCGCGGTCGTAGGAGACGGTGACGGAGTTCACCTTCGCCTGCCCCGCTTCCACGAGCCGGCCGAGCTTCCGGGTGGATTCGTGGGTGTGCACCTTCCCGATGCGCGGCAAGTGAATGGTGTGCCCGGTCGGGACGAGCGCGCCCTTGCCCTCGAACTTGATGGACGGCTTCGACCGGGCCCGGGACTTGAACCGCGGGAACCCGACCGGCGCGCCAGCCCGCGTGCCGCTTCTTGACTTCGACCAGTTGTCTAGCGCTGCGGCGAGGGCGAAGCAGCCGGACGTGTATGCCTCCCGGGCGTTCTCCGGCCACCACGGCGCCACCGTATCCCGCCGCGCCACCCACCCATTCCGGAGACTGACTTTCGACCAGGACAGGGACGGGGTCAGCTCCACGTCGGGGATCCCGTAGGAGCGTTCGGCGGTCCGCTGGTCCAGGTTCGCCCGCACCACGGCGAGCATCGTGTTGAACGCCACCCGCGCCGCGCCCGCGTGAGACAGCAGCGCCCGAACCTGCGCGGGGGTCGGGTCCAGTGCAAACCGGTACGCACGCTGATGCGACCCAGCACCACCAGGTGCCGTCGCCTCCCGCAACGCCGAACCGCTCACACCCCCTCTATGCGCGGACAACGCACGAGCCGCGCGTACCGCCCGCAGCGCTCCGTCTCAGCGGCGAGAAGCATGCTCACCTGCGTTGAGAAGCGTCAAGCTCCGCCGCGGCCTCGGTCGGGTAGATGCCCTTCGCCCAGGCGCGGATGCCCTCGTGCAGATTCGTCATGGCGGTGTCCTCGACTGTCTGTGGCTCTATGCGCGGATCCCGCCCCACGCTTTGCGACCGCCGCATAGAAGCGTGCATGAGAGAACACCCCCTGCCGACACCGCCAAACACATGGTTCGGGAAAACCCGCGACCACGTCGCGTACCTGGTCGCTTCCGTGGCGCTGCGGTGCGCCTCCCCTTGGTATCGGAAGTCCGTCGGCGGTGCCATCCGGTACGGGCTTGCGTCCGCGCGCCGCGACGCCGTCGAAGGCCGTCCATCTCCCCTTGAAAGGCCGACCGCATGACCGACACCATCGACGTTCTGATCTACGGCGCGTCCGACGACCTCGTTGAAGTCGAAGGCAGGATTCCAGGGGCTGATGAGTTCAACGTGTACGGTCCGTGGTCGGGGAGGTTCATCGGCTCGGACGGCGGCTCGCTCATCGTGGATGTGGAGTTCGGCCGCCGGGACAGCGACGCCGATTGGACCATCGCCATCCGGAACACGGGCACGTTCCCGTCGTGGCCCATCCGGTTCACGAAGCGGCCGGACCGCGACTCCGACCCGGCGCTCATCGTCACCGTTCCCGCGGGCACCCGCTTCGTGGGCGACGAGCACTGACCGGCGCCGCGGCATAGGGACCCGCATGACTGATGACATGCCGCCGTACCTTGCTCGGATGGTGCGTCGAGCGGACGCAGATGAGGCGGAGGCAGCGGAACGGTTCCGTGCCGCGCACGCCGCGCAGGCGTCATCGACTGCAGGTGAGGATGCGTTCCTCCGTTCGTCGCTGCTGCTACTGACGTTGGCGAAGGGGCGTGAGGAGTACGCGAAGAACGCGCCCGAGCCGATGCGGACGAATCTGCTGCGGGAGGTGGAAACACTTCGGCAGGCGGCACAGGTGTTCGCCGGTGACGGTCGCGGCGCTGAAGCGGCGGTGCCGTCGTGGCTGTGGCCGGAGTTTGAACGGCAGGCGGAGTCGCTGGGGCTGCGGTTGGAGTTCCGGGACTGACGTTTCGCCGCATACCTCTGCTGCGAAGAGCCGGCGTATCAAGCGCGCTGGACCCGTACAGCAGGAGCATGCATGTCGTCGTTGACCGATTTCGACCGTGAGACCAAGTGGCAGGAGTACCTGCGGACCGCGACTGCGCCGAACGGTGAGCGGCTGACCCCTGCGTCCCCGCACTACTCGTCGGCGCGGGGCACGTTCGAGGCAGGCTGGGATGCCCGTGACGCTGAGGTGGAGGCGCTCCGCCAGGACCTGAACCGGGCGCTCGGCGTCGGGGACGCGAATGTCACCGAGGAGGTCGTCGTGGCGTCGCCGGCGGAGGTTGGGGAGGACGGTATCCTCGCGACCGAAGCGGACCGAGTCCTGGCTCACCGGGTGCTGTCCGCGGTCGCGTCCGAAGCCCGTGACATCGAACGGATTGGTCAGACGCCGTTCGCGCACCTGTACGAGGCGGAGACGGTGAAGTTCAACGACCACCCGCTCGCCCGCGTGTACCGGTCGGAGGACCCGACCGCGCACATCACGTGGCTGGACCAGGCAGCGGGGAACGCTCTCGCTGGACACCTCCCGGTCGTCCGGAAGCCGTAGACCGCACGGAACTGAGATGTTCCGCGCATACATCGTGTGGCCGTATCCGACGGCCACTCACCACCACCGGAAGGACACGTCATGGGCCTCATCTACCGCAAGACCATCAGGGCCGGCAAGAACACGCGCGTGAACATGTCGAAGAGCGGGGTGTCCGTGACGAAGAAGCTCGGACCGGTCACCATCAACAGCCGCGGTCACATCAGCATCCGCCTCGCGCCAGGTCTGTCGTTCCGGATCTTCTGACCAAACGTTCGACGCACGCGGCCGCAGTCTTCCGACTCCGGCCGCGTTCGTCGTTTCATGCGGCGGCGAGGGCGAGCTCCGTTGTCGTCCCGACCAGGGACCGGAACTCCGCCGCTGACCCGGCAACGGTGTGCTTCACCTGGCCGGGCACTGACGGCCCATGCACGTCGGTGAGCGCGGCGACGGTGCGCCTGGCGACGTCGCCGAGGTCACCTTTCCAACCGGAGATGAACACCACCTGCCCGCTTTGGTCGCGGCAGGTGACCACCCAACCGGCCGTGCGGGTGCCGGAGGGCGGGGTTGATTCCCCTCGAGCGGCGCGCGTGTCACGCTCTAGAGTCACCGTCCACCGGTAGTCGATGGTGAACGCCGGAGCGAGTGTGTCGGTGATACCCATTCGCGTTGTCCTTCCCGAATGGGGGTAGCTTCGCCGCTGCCACCGACATCCTCCTTCAGCTGATGTCGGTGTCCGACACCCACACTTGCAGGCCGGGCTCCGTCACCGATTCCAGGAGCACACGGTGGACGAGCGGGTCTCCGAACGCTCCGGGAAGGTCCCGCACCACGATGGTGCGGAACGGCCCTGTCGCCGCGAATCGGGGATGGTGAGCGTGGACGTTGCTGTCCGCTCGGAGGGTGATGAAGGCGTCAGTGTCGAGGACCGTCATGCCCTACGTGTATGCGGCGGTCTGTAACGCGGAACGGCCCGCGCACCGTTCTCACAGTGGGCGGGCCGTCGGGGTCGGCAGTGGTCAGTACCAGCCGGCGGAGGTTTCGTGCGACCACGCGGCGCACGGGATTCCGTAGGTGCCCTGGATGTACTGCAGGCCCCAGGTGATCTGCGTGTGCGGGTTCGTCTGCCAGTCGGCGCCGGCGGACGACATCTTGCTGCCGGGCAACGCCTGTGGGATGCCGTACGCGCCGGAGGGGTTCTCCGCGGACGGGTTCCAGGAGGACTCCTGGTTCCACAAGCTCACCAGGCATCCCATCTGGTCCTGCCCCCAGCCGTAGGAGGCGAGCTGTGATGACGCGTACGCCTGGTTGGAGCCGGCACTGGTGTCCCATGTCGTCGCTGCTGGCACCTGCGACGTGACGGTTGCTGGGGTGACTGCTGTCGCAGCCGCTGCGTGTGCGACTGCTGCCGCTGCGGGCGTCGCCGCGGCCGGGGCCGGCGTCGGAACAGCTTTCGCCTTCGGCTTCGGCTTCGGGGCGGTGACCGTGAATCCGTCGCGGCTGACGTCGGCGACGGTTGTGGAGTCCGGCGCGGTGTAGGTCTGTTCTGCTGGCTTCGGCAACGGATGTGGTCGCGCGACCGCTGCTGTCGGCGCGGACTGCGCGGTGAGGACCGGGTCTGCGAATGCGAGCGATCCGGACGTGATGGTTGCTCCTGCGGTGACCGCCATGGTGATGGCGGCGATAGTCGCGTGAGTTCGAGTGAGACGCATTGGTCCTTCCCTCTGTCGGGTAGGAGCCCGGGTGGCTCCAACTGTCGGGAGTGCGGACCGCCAATGCGCGAACCGCGACCGGTTCTATGCCTCAGAGGGCGAACCGGCCGCGGTTTTGCTACCGGGCTGTGACTGAGCTACTTCGCGGCGATGGTGTCCGTGCGGTCGAGGACGTACGCGGCCTGCTCCTCGATGGCGTTCTGGTGCTTGCGGTAGTGGTGGCCGCAGAACAGCAGCTCCGAGGCGAGGAACGTCGCGGCGACGTATGCCTGTGCTCCGCAGGCGTCGCAGCGGTCGTTGCTGGTGAAGGTCCGCTCGGTGGTGGCGGTGGGGGTGATGGACTCGATGGCGGGCGCGGACTGCGGCACGGGTGCTCCTTGGGTTGTGGCTGGGGTCGCGAGAAGGATGGGGCGCGGCTAGAGGGTGGGCGGCTCCGCGGGGATGAGGTGGTCGCCGTCGCCCGAGACGAAGTTCGGGGCGGGAACGGTGCTGCGCGTGCGCCTGGTGGTCTCAACGGTTTGGACCCGTCCGGTGTTCCCGTGCTTGAACGTTGTGGTGGTCGGCGTCAGGGTGGTGACGACGACGCGGCCGTTCCGGAACCGTGCCGGCAGCGTGTTCGGTTCATGGCCGTTGTCGCGCAGCAGCTGACGCTGCTGGTCGGAGGACAGCCCGTGCAGGGTGCGGGCGGAGAAGACGGTCCGGGCGAGCATCGACAGGGTGTTCCGTCGTGCGTCGCTTTGCCGCCACGCGAGGTAGCTGCGGACGTCGTCCCGGGTGGGGAGGGTGAACACGCGGGCGTCGAAGTCGGCGATGGGTGCCGTTGGGCGGAGCCGGTTGAACACCGACGCTGCGCGGGAGGCGGTGACGCTGACGAGTTTCTGCGTCGCACCGCCGAACATCAGCTGTCCGGCGGGGTTCTCCGGCGTCCATGCGGTGATGATGAGGCTGATCTCGTCGGACTGCACGTACGCGAGTCGAACCCCGGAGATGTGCTCGCTGAGCGCGAGCGTGGCGGCGTCCATGTCCGCCATGAACTGCAGGTCGTACGGCTTGTTCAGGTCCCGGCAGTAGGTGTGGAACGCCCGACCGTCGAGGCGGAGGATGACGTATTCGTCGGCGGGGAGGACGGCGCGGTGCATCCGTTCCCGGGCCTTGAACACGTCGCCGACGTCGGTGGTGTCCGGTGCGGTCTGCTGCTGGGGCATGCTGCCTCTATGCGCGGGCGGCGCGGGAGGCGTGCGGTCAGTAGCGGTCGGGGATGCTGCAGATGGTTGCGCCGGTGTCGATGGTGACGAACCGGACCCGGTTGTTCTGCACCCAGCCGGCGAGGGTGTCACCGCTGCTGTCGGTGTAGTTGACGGTGCCGTTGATGCGGATGCGGCCGCTGCTGCTTCCGGTGATGGTGCGGCTGAGGTTGCTGTCTTCGAGGTGGCAGCCGGTTTCGACGGCTTGCACCGCTCGGTGGTCTTGGGTGGGGACGATGCAGCAGCCCCAGATGGTGAGCGCGGTCAACGCGGATGCGGCCGCGGCGATGGGAGCCGCTGCGATGGCGGCGCGCCATGCTCTACCCCAGGTGCCGGCGGGGCTGTCCACGCTGAATAGCAGGCCCCAGAAGTCGGTGCGGAACATCGAGTTGGCGGCGTCGCGGTGCGGGTCGCCGAGGACGACGGTGTGCTGACGGAAGAAGGGCATCGGGGCTGCTCCGGGCGTGGGTTCGTCCGGCGCGGTGGCGGGGACAGCTCCTGCTGATGCGGCGAGAAAGAGGAAGCAGTGCATGGATTCGCTGTCGTCCGCGCATAGAGGTGATGCCGAGAGGTTCGCCAGGGGCGACCGCCGTCATCGCTATATTTGTCGACGGAAGAACCCCTCATGCTGAACGTCATCCTCAACACTCTCTTCATCATTGGTGTCGCCGGTGTCGCCGCGCAGTTCGTTGCCCGCCCGGTGTTCCTCGCCGCGCGTCTGGCGCGCACGGACGCTGGTTTCGTGTTGGTGCGGCAGCTGTCGGTGATGCTGTCCGGGCTGGGGAAAGCCGCCATCGTGGTTGGTGTAGCGGCGATGGTGGTGTCCTTCTTCGTGCTCTGACGTCGTCTGCTCCATCCGTCGACGCAAAGCAAAACGCCCCGTCACCTTGAAAGTGACGGGGCGTTCGACGTTTCGGCTACCAGATGGGTGCGCGGACGGGAGCGAGGGGCGCTGCGACGGAGGCAATGAACCGGGATGCTGCTTCGTCGAGGGAGGTGAACGCTTCGAGAGTGTTGTCGACCACCTGATCTGCGGCGTTCCGGTACGGGGCGGGGTTGATGTCGGCGATGTAGTCAGACCAGTTGGCGAGCTTCCAAGTGTCGCGGCCGGCACCGCGCTGGGTGATGCGGGCCCGCATCATTTCCTCGTCGCAGTCCACCCACACGATGTGCAGGCGCGCTCCATGTGCCTTCAACGCGTTGTGCAGCCATGTCACCCACTGCGGGCGCTGCAGCTCCTGCAGGAACGGTGCGGTGACGACGACGGACACACCCGCGCGGACGTTGTCGAGGGTTGCGTCGAGTAGTCCCTGGTACTCGAGCGGACGCACCAGCGTCAGGTACGCCGGGGAGTGCCGGTCGTTCGGGTCGCCGGAGATCCGTCCGATGAGCCCTTCCACGAGGGGGCCAGTCATGACGTCCTTGTCCAGCACCGGCCATGCGAGCCCTTCGGCGACGCGCTTGCTGAACTCGCTTTTGCCGCTGCCCGCGTACCCGGCGACGAGGACAACGTGGGTGTAGCCGTCCTGCTTGATGAGGGTCGGGGTTCCCGGTAGCTGCCGGGTGGGCTGACTCGTCGGCGTGGCCAGGGTCGATGTTCTGTGCACGGTTGCTTCTATGCGACGAATCTGCGGCGGATGACGGCGACGATGTCCGACACCGCGGCGGCTGCGGCGAGCGCTGCGGCAGCGAGCAGCCCGACGGGAATATTTCCGAGGACGACTTGGATGCCGACGGCGACGCCGGCTGATGCGGCGATGCCGATGGCGGTGCAGACGACGCTGCGACTCTTGGCTGGCCAGCTGCTGAACCGGATGCGTGGCAGTCGTTCCAGCGCGCCTCGGGCTGCGATGGCGAGGTATCCAGCGGCGGCAGGTAGGGACAGTAGGAACGGCAGCACGAAGCTCACCATCAGGAACGTGCCTTCGTCGTCGAGGTGCTTCCCGACGAACCAGCCGGTGGGGACAGCGGCGGCGGTGATGCCGGTGAAGGTGCCGAGAATTGTCAGCCGCCATCCGCTGCGGGTGGCTGGCAGGAGCCGGCGGCGGATGGCGGCTGCCGCCGGCTTCGAGGTGCTGTTCGTGTAGCGCTTGCTGGTGCTCTTCCGGTGGCTCATGCGGTGCCCTTGCACTGGTTCAGAGCTAGTTCCGTGGCTCGGATCTCGACGATGGTGGCGTTCGCGGGAGCGAATTCATTCTGGAACCGGTTGATGGTGTCCTGCTGCGTCTTCTGGTGGTACCAGTCCTGGCAGGTCTGCTCGTAGACGGAGTACACGTCAAGCTCCGCCTGCTGCTCGGCGGAGAGAGCTGGTTCCGATTCCGCGCGCTCTGTCGCCCATGACTGATAGTCGGCGCGGAGGTTCGGGAACACGAGTTTCGCGGCGACGCGGCTTGCTTCGGCATGCGCGCTGGCTGCCTGGCGGGTGCGGGTGGTGCTGATGTAGGTGACGAGGTTGTTCCACTGCGACCCGTAGGTTCGTTTGATCTCCGTGTACACCGCGTTCGCCTCGGAGCTGCGGGTGACCTTCGCGTCGGTCTTGAGGGTCTGGTTCTCGTAGTTTGCGACCGTGTCGGCGTTCGCGGTGGTCTCCGAAACCCAGGTGGACTGCGCGGAGTAGCCGGCGAGCGCGGCGATGCCGATGAGGACGACGGCGCTTCCGACACCCCACCGGATGGCGCGGTTCCCGGTTCGCCGTGACAGGGTCTTCGCTGCTTGCCGCAGCGGGTGGTTGGCGCTCATCGGCTGAGGAGGCGTTTGGTGATGGCGGCGCGGACTCGGGCGGCGACTTCCACCTCGGTGAGTCGAGCGTCGATGATGACGAACCGGTCAGGGTCCCGGTCTGCCTGCAGGAGGAACTCTGCCCGCAGCCGCTTCCGGAACTCGTTCGGCTCCGCTTCGATGCGGTCCGCGGCGCCACGACCACCGACGCGGGCGGCGGCGATGGCGGGGTCCAGGTCGAGGAGGATGGTCAGTTCCGGGAGCGCTCCCTCGGTCGCCCACACGCTGAGGTGCCGCACTTCCTCTGGGTCGAGGTCGCGGCCGGCACCCTGGTAGGCGACGGAGGAGTCCAGGTACCGGTCCTGAATGACGTCGACGCCGGCGGCGAGGTTCGGCTTGACGTACGCACGGACGTGCTGGGCGCGGTCCGCGGCGAACAGCAGCGCTTCCGCGTGTGGGTCGATGTCGCCCTTCCCGTGCAGGATGAGTTGGCGGATCTGCACGCCGAGTTCGGTGCCGCCAGGCTCGCGGGTGCGGATGACGTCACGGCCGATGCTGCGGAGGTACTGGCGTGCGTACTCCGCCTGGGTGCTCTTCCCGACTCCGTCGCCGCCTTCGAAGGTGACCCAGAGGCCGCGGTAGTTGCTGCTGTTCATGCGGTGGTCTCCTCGAGGCCGAGGAGTCGCTCCCCGGCGCGGTACAGGTCGGTCAGGGAGCCGTCGTTGACGAGGACGTCGTCGAACGTGTCGGCGGTGAGGGTCTGCTCGGTGGCGTGACCGGCGGTGGTGTTCGTCGGCTTGGGGAGGGACGGACGGTCCACCCAGACGAGGCGGCCGCCGTGCTCGCGGACGAGGGTCTGCTCGTTCGGGAACCGGATGCCGGAGATGATGACGCCGACTCCGGCCTGCCGGTATTCGGCGACGGTGCGGGCGATGAGGTTCGTCCACACGTCGTCTCCGATGACGAGCCGGCCGCCGTCGTAGCCGATGCGCTGCAGGAGGGCTCGCGCTTCCGGATGCTTCTTCGCCTCCGTGTACCCGCCGGCCAACTGTTCGTACTCGCGGTACCGCAGGTACGTGTAGTCGACGGGTCGGCCGAACAGTGCGGCGAGCGCTTGCCGCTTCGTCAACGGCTTCGCGTAGATGATGGGGTTCACCGCGAGGAGGAAGTCCCGGATGGGCGCGGACATGTTCAGCTTCACGAACCCGTGCGCGTCGACGAGATGGTCGGCGATGGTGTCTTTCCCGGACCGGAGATACCCGCCGAACCCGATGAACGGCGGCAGCGGACGTTGCTTGGCTGTCATACCCACCCCTATGCGGCTGAGCATCAGGCGGCGGAGCGGTCCCCGCTGCTGTTGCTGCCGGAGCGTCTGGGTGTGCGTTCCTGGTCGTGACGTTGGTCGGTGATTGGACGCGGCCTCGGTGCGCTTCGCCGTCCACGCCCACCAGTTACGGGACGCGGTAATCGCTGACGGTGGTGCCCGGTTCGGCGCGGAGTTCGAGGATGCCGCCGAGGTGGTGCAGGTACAGGGTGCCGTTGACGGTGATGGTTGCTTCACCTGCTGTGGCGACGGTGATGATGCGGTCGGCCGGTTCGATGACGAGGCGGCGGAGGTCGTGCACGTGTCTGAGGCTGATGATGATGGCGCTGCCGACCCGTTCGATGAGTGGCCGGTTTGCGTGCCGGGATCCGGCCGCGAGGGGGTCGGCTGGGCCTACGACCCCGGTGGTCCGGTCGCTGGTTTCCCACAGGGCTGTGGCACCGCCGTCGATGCGGAGCGACCCGATGGCGGACTGCAGCGCGGAGAGCCGCACGGTGGGGTGCTCTCCGTCGATGGTGACGGCGCCGCGAACGGCTGCGAAGCCGGCTGAGCGCTGGGGCGTTGGGGCTGTGTCGGTGGGCGCGGCGGTAACAGCTGCGGGGGTGGAGAGGTCGAGCGTGTGACGGCTCGGCAGCGTCAGGGATCCCGCCGTCACCTGCGCTGGTGGTGCGTCGCTGCGGTGTTGGCGGCGGGTGAGGAACGGCCAGTGCCGGCGTGCGGTGGCGCCGGTCATCGTGATCCTCCACCGATGCGGTCGGTGACGCGCAGTAGGGCGCCCGTCACCGCGGCGAGGAGGACTGGTGCGGACACGGCGAACAGCGCTGCGTCGGGCCCGGCGACGGCGAACAGGAACGCAGCACAGATGAGGAACCCGGCAGCGGCCGCGACGAGGGTGACCATGCGAACGGCGGTCACCGGTCCGCTCGTCCCGTCCGGAACATCAGGACCACGCCGGCGGCGACCGCGGCGACGCTGACAACGCACGTGCACGCGACACCGGCACCCCACGTCGACGCGCTGAGGATGAACAGCAGGACGGCGGCGATGGCCGCGCCGAGCAGCCGCGCGGTCACAGTGCGACCCCGTACGTGCCGGCGACGTCGACGATGCCGCCGGTGAACCCGTCCCCGAGCGCACGGTACTTCCACTGTCCGCGGTGCCGGTACACCTCCCCGGTGACGATGACCGTCAACCCCCGCTGCCCCGGTGGAACGTCGAACACCGCGATGGTGCTGCCGTTGGCGTCAGCGACGCGGGTGCTGACACCGTCGACGGCGTCGAAGCTGCCGGGCTGCCGCTGGTCCGGATTGACGAACAGCAGGAACACCACCTTCTCCACCGAGTCGGGCAGGCCAGCGAGGTTGAGGTCCACCTGCTCCTGGTCGTCCCCGGAGACGTACCGGGCGGCGCCGTCGGCGACGTCGAGCTGGTTGAAGAACGCGGCCGCGTCCGCGTCAAGCGCCTTCCCGTCCGCGGTCAGCAGCACCGCCATCGGCACCACTTCCGGTTCCACGGAATGGGACCGGGTGACCTGCCAGCGGAAACCGACCGTCACCTCCTGCTGCACGCCGAGGACCTCGGACAGGTTGATGTTCTGCCCCGGCATCAGGTTCACGGTCATGCAGCGCCTATGCCCGATGCCGGCCGCCAGCAGGGCAGTCAGCGCAACGCTTCTCGAAGGAACAGGGCGTTCACCTCCATTCCGTTGAATGCGTCGCCGTGGGCACGGTCTGCGAGGTCTGCTGCCGCCTGCTCGACTGCGGTGAGCTGTTCGACGAGCATCTGGTCGCCGCGGCCGCCGTCTGCTTGGTCCGCGGCGGGCAGCCCGAGGAACAGGGTGAGGGTGTCGGGAACGAACTCGTGGATGAACTGCTGCACGGCGACGTCCTGCTCCGCGGGGATGCTGCATCCCTCTAGGTCGTTGACCATCGGGCGGAGGACGTCGTCGATGCGTCGCAGTGTGGAGAACGCTGCGGGTGAGATGACTGCGGACGCCTGACGTGCAGCTGCCGCCAGCTGGTCGAGGCCGTCCCGGTACCGGTCAGTCGCGGTTGGCGGCGCTCCGCCCACCTGCTCAGCCGGCGGCGTGCTGGCGTCGCGGGTGAACCACCGCATCAGGCGGCGAACGGCGGTTGGAGGGGCAGCCCGAGCCGTTCGCGGGCGATGTTCGCGTACGGGTGCTCATGCTCGATGCCGATGGACGGGCGGCCGAGGTTGCGTGCGGCGACGAGGGTGCTTCCGGATCCGGCGAACGGGTCGAGGATGGTCTCACCCGGCTCGGAGAACACCTCGACGACGCGGCGCATCCACGTCTGCGGCTTCGTCGTCGGATGCTTCGACTCCCCCTTGGTTTTCGGGATGTCGAACAGGTTCGCGATGTTCCGGTTCGGGTTGATCTCCCGCGTGCCGCCGGGGCGACGAGCGAAGAACGCGAGCTCGTGACGAGGCATGAGCATTGTTCGACTCTTCGCGAACGAGCCTCCGCCAGTGAATACGAGCACGTCGAGCATCTGGAACCCGGCGTGGGTGGCGATGGTGACCATCTCCGCGAACGTACGGTTCCCGCAGAACGCGATGAGGGAACCGCCCTTCGGCAGGGAGTGCAGCATCCCGTTGAACGCGGGGGTGAGGATCTCGGCGAACTTGTCCGAGTCGTGGTCGTAGTACCCGCGGGTGTGGGCGCCCTTGCCGTGGTAGTTGCTGGCGATCTGGCCGAGCATGCGGCCGTGACGGTCCACGCCATAGGGCGGGTCGGTGATGACGACGTCGGCGTCGATGGGGAGGAACTCGCGGCAGTCGCCTTCGAAGAACCGGACGGGCGCCGGGATGGTGGGGTCGGTCATGCCGGGTTCTATGCGGCTGGGAAGCTGGTAGCGGGCCCGTGGACGAATCCTCCGGGCCCGCTGCCGGGTCGTGCTGTGGCGCTTACGCGTCCAGGGCGCGGGCTTCCTCGAGCTTCGGCTTCGCTCGCTCCAGCTGCGTGGTCAGAGCGGTGATGTTGCCCTGCATGACGGTGTTCGCCTGCTGTCGGAACGTGTCGATGGCGTCGAGGGTGGCGTAGATGTCGTCGAACGCGCGGGTGAGCGTGTCGATGGCGACTGCCGGTTCGACGGCTTTCTGCTGTACGCGAAGGGTGTTGTCACGGAGCATGGCACTGGTGGACAGGATGACGTTCTCGGTGACCTCCTTCGTCTTGTCCAACGCTTCGAGGACCTTGACCTGCGAGTCCAGCGCCTGTGCGGTGATGATGGCGGTCCGTAACGCGAACAGCGTCGTAGTCTTCGCCCGCTCGACGCCCTTCACCAGTTCGATGTTGTTCTTCTGGGTGAGGTCCATCGCCATGTAGCCCTGAACGGCGACGGCGAGCTGGGTGAGCAGGTCCTGCTGCCGCTGTCGCACCTCGAACAGCATCTTCGTCTCGAGGGTGTTCGCCGCGTCGATGTTCCCGCTGCTGCGGAGGGTGTCGATGCTGGTGACGAGTTCACCGTCCATCTTCTGGGCGAGGACGATGTACTCGTTGAGGGAGCCCATCGCGTCCCACAGCTTCCGCTTCTCGTTCTCCAGCTCGGCGTTGTCACGCTGCAGTTCGGTGGCGCCGGCGGTGAGGGAGGCGACGATGCCGTCGAGCTTCTCCTGCGCCGTCTCATACTTCTGGAAGTACTTCCGGATGCGGTTCCCGCCGGGGAGGAACCCGAGGATCTTCGCGCCGGTGCTGAGGTCGGCGGCGTTCGGGGTGAGGTCCTGCACGGTGCTGCGAAGGTCGCTGAGGGTGGCGATGACCTTCGACGAGGAGTCGCCGCCCTTGCTCTTGATGCTTGCCGCAGACCGGTCGAGGAGGCGATTCGCGCCGGCGCTGCTGGCGACGATCTCCTTCGCGGCGAGGTTGCGGACGTCGGCGAGCATCTCACCGAACCGGGGCGAGTTCGGGTTGAAGGTGGTGACATCGCCGAGGAACTGCTTCGCCGTCGAGCCGATCTCGAGCTCCCGGCTCGGACTGATCGGGTCCAGCATCGCCTGCGCGGCGGACGGTTCGACCTCCTCGACCGGTTCCGGGGTGTCGAGGATGAGCGCCGGCTGCTCGTTCGCAGGCTTCGGCGGGGTGAGAGATGGCACGGGTTGTCCCTTCTGCGGACGGTGATGGGCGGGTGGAACGACCGTGCTGGTCGTTCCACCCGCGGTGGGTGCGTCAGACGTCGGAGGGGTCCACGCCGTAGTGGGTGAGCGCGCCGGCGAGACCGTCCTGGAGGCCCTGCGCGCGCCCGACGACCTGCCACGCACCGTTGTCCTTGTAGAGCTCACCGATGGCGATGGTGTGCTCGGCGGCGGCGTCCTCGCGGAGGTCGAACTTCACGGCTTCCTCCTTGGTGTCCACGTTGACGATGCGGAAGTATGCGTCGTCGACGAGTCCGAACCGCTGGTTGCGCTTCTCCGCGTCGTTGATGGAGACGATGAACACGATCCGGGCGATGTTCTCCGGCAGCTTGGCGAGGTCGATGAGGATCTGCTCGTCGTCGCCGTCGCCGTTGCCGGTGCGGTTGTCGCCCTGGTGGTTGATCGCACCGGAGGAGTGCGACTGATTGCCGTAGAACACGAAGTCGCGCAGCGTGTGCTTGGAGCCGTCGTTGCGGAGGACGATGGCGGACGCGTCGAGGTCGAACTCGGCGCCGCTGGTTGCGCGGGGCTTCCATCCGAGGCCGACGACCGCACGCTTGATGCCGGGGTCCGCCTTGGTGAGGCTGATCGGCTTGTTCTTCTCGAGGCTGATGGTCACGGGGTTCTCCTGATGCTGCGGTGTGGGATGGGGGTGGGAGCCGAAGAGGCTGTACACGGGCATGACGGGGCCCTCAGACGGCGAACGCCGTGGGGATGAGATTGGATGCGGTGCGTCCCGCGGCGGGGATGCCGAGCGCGGTGAACTGCCACGCATCGCCGACGCGGGTGAGCTTGGCGACGATGACGCCGGTGAGTGCTCCGGTGTCTGCGAGGTTGTACCGGGCGAGCTCCTCCTCGGAGTCGTTCAGGTCGTTCACGCGGGCGTACACGTTGGCGACCTGGTCGAAGCTCTGCCCGGAGTAGGAGGTGACGACCAGCGCGAGCTTGTCGGCGCGGGGGTCCACCTGGGTGAGGTCGATGATGATCTGCTCGTCGTCGCCGTCACCATCTCCGGTGAGGTTGTCACCGAGGTGGTTGATGGCGCCGTCACGGGAGAGCAGCTGACCGAAGTAGATGACGTCGAGGGCTTTCCCGTCGCCGTAGACGATGACGGACGCGTCGAGGTCGATGTCCTTCTGCCGTCCGAAGCGGCGCTTCACCGCGTCCCAACCGAGGCCGAGGCGGATTCGGGTGAGGGTCCGGCCGCCCTTCTCGAGGGTGATGACCTGGTTCTTCTCCAAGCTGATGTGCATGCGGTTCCTTCTCGATGCGGGACGCGTCACGAGGCGGACGCGGCAGATCTATGCGTCGCCGGTTGCGGCAGCTGGTAGTCGCGGAGGCCGTCCATGCGGTCCAAGCGCGAGTACTCGGGGTGCGGGTCGTCGGCGACGATCCACGCGGCGACCCAGGCGTGGAAGCGGTTGCGGAGGGAACGATGAACAGCCGCCGCTGCGGACGGGGTGTCCGAGCGGCGGCCGTCGCTGATGGTGCCGGGCATGGTGAACCTTTCAGCTCCGTAGCCGACGAGTTCGACTGCGGCAGGTCCTATGCGGGAACGGGCTAAACGGCGGCGAGCAGGGTCTGCTTCGCGATGCGCTTGTTCCGCAGGTGGGAGGTGATGACCGCCGCGCCGATGAGGACGACGCCGATGAGTCCGGTGACCACATCGGGGATGTCGCAGCCGATGCTGGCGATGAGCAGCCCGGCGAGCGCACCAATGGACCAGTGGGCGCCGTGGTCGAGGTACACGTACGCGTCGAGGGTTCCCGCTTCCACCATGTGGACCGTCAGGGACCGGACGAACAGGGCGCCGATGACGCCGAGGCCGAGGGCGATGACGATGGGGTCCGCGGTGATGGCGAATGCGCCGATGACACCGTCGAACGAGAACGACGAGTCGAGGACCTCGAGGTAGAGGAACATGAAGAACGCCGCCTTGCCGACGAGCTTGGTGACACCGGCGGGACCGCGACCTGCCATGCCGTCGGCGATGTCCTCCGACGAGCCGTGGATGCCTTCCTCGCTACCCTCGAACAGGGACCCGAGACCGTTGACGAGGATGTACGCGACGATGCCGCACAGGCCTGCGACGAACACCTTCGCGGGGTGCTCGGCGATGGAACCGGCGACGATCAGCGCGCCGCCGGCAACCGCGTAGGCGAGCGCGTCGAGCTGCCCGACCTTCGCCAGCGGCTTTTCCAGCCACGTCAGCCACATGATCTCCCGGTCCTCGAACATGAACTCGAGGAACAGCAGCAGCAGGAACATCCCACCGAACGCAGCGATCTGCGGGTGCGCCTGCGTGAGGTAGTACCCGAACGTTCCGGGATGGGTGGGGTTCCCCTTCGCCAGCGCGAGGGACACCACCTTCGCCGGGGCCAGGCCCGTCGTGGCGACGACGAGGAGGACAGGAAGGATGAACCGCATCCCGAGGACCGCGATGGCAAGCCCCGCGGTGAGGAAGATCTTCCGCCACTTCGGGGAGAGCTTCTCGATGACGCGGGCGTTGACGATGGCGTTGTCGAACGACAACGACACCTCCATCGCACCGAGGATGGCGACCAGCAGCGCGGTTTGCGCTCCGCCGTAGAGGAAGCCGACGACAACCGCGGCGACGGTGACGATGCTCGGCACCAGATAGTGAGCACGGAAGGTCTTCACGACCAACACTCCGTTCGGGCAGGGCCGGCCCCAGGCCGGCGATGAACGACCGGGACGTCCCCAGGTCGCCAGCCCCTATGCGCCGGCACCGGTGTCGGCGGGGCGAGCGTTCCTGCTGCGTGTTTTCGTCGGTACGCTGACGAAACCATCGGGAGGGGATGAGCGTGGGTTTCTTCGACCTGTTCCGCCGCCGGTCACGCACCAGGGCTGTGGTCCCGGCTCCGCAGACAGCTCAGACGACGGCGTTGCAGCCGAAGCCGAGCCCGCCGCGACCCGCAACAGGGCTGCCACCGGTGTCCGTTTCCGTGCCGCGCACTCCCCCACCGAGCATCTACCTGCCGTCGGAGCGGTGGGATGCGTTGCTGGTGCCCAGAGCTGACGGTCGCCCGCCGTTCCGTCTCCGTATGCATGACCAGGCGTTGTGGTTCGAGGAGGAGACGACGGGGCAGCTCGTCAACGTTGCGAACGGGAAGCTCCGGAGCCTGGGGCTGTGGACGGGGCAGCTGCGCGGCACCGAGTATCTTGCGCTGATTATCAAGCACGCGGATCTGTCTCCGGGTGCAGCGCTCAGCCTCGTCCGAGAACCCGACAATGAAGCAGACCCGTACGCCGTGTGCGTGCACGCCGACGCAGGCCCCGTCGGCTACGTCAACAAGCGGATGGCACGTCCGTTGGCGAAGGAACTCGACGCCGGCGTCTCGCTCCGAGCCGTCTCCTTGGGCGGCCGCAGATGGATGGCGGCGGACCCGGACGTTGTCGCTTGGTTGCTGGGACGGCGAACGTAAGCCGTTAGGGCCTCAGCGCCCCGGCCCACGCCCACTGGGTCATGCTGCGTCCGTGAGCGCCGCCCTGAGTCCGTTGCTCAGATGTGAGGGCTGGGTTCCGGGTGAGGGTTCTGTGGAAGTTGGCGGGGGCGGGAGTGTGTCCGGTGACCTGGCTGGTGATGGCGGCGGCGTCGGCGGTGAGGAAGGTGTCGCCGGTGAGCGCTTGAGTGAACGCTGGGTCGGTCCACAGTCGGGTGCGGGCGACGTCTTTCGCGGCCGCGACGATGGTGCCGTGGTCGAATGGAAGGGAGGGTGTTTCTGCCCATTCGTGCCATCCGAGTTCGAAGGTGTCGTGCGACGTGACAATGGCGATGAACGCGATGCTGACGGCCTTGTCGCGGGGGTCGCGGCCGGGACCGTCGAATGCTCCGATCTGCGTCAGATGCCGGACGTCCCCTGCTGGGACGCCGGCTTTGTCGCGGAGGGCGCGGTGGGCTGCTTCGGTGAGCAACTCATCAGCGCCGAGGAGCACGCCGGGCAGCGCTTGCTCTCCCGCGAAGGGGGCGAACAGCCGCTCCGCGGTGCCGTACTGCACCGTCATCGACGCGGCGTCGTACCCGATGGGGACGACGTCGATGGCAATGAGGGGCTGCTGACGGTCGGTCACGTGAATGCTTCCTGTGCTTGGGGTGCGGTGACGACGTTACGGGGTCGCTGTCAGTTCTCAACTGAGGTGAGACTGGTCTCACTGGGTTGAGTGCTGCCCTGGCCTTGCGGCGAGGGAGTCCCCGTGGTGCTGGTGGGGTTGCGGTTTCGTTGGCTCCTGCCCGTGCCGGCTGTTGCTGGCTGGGTCTTCTGGGTGCCTCCACCGCTGACGAACGAGCTACCCTCGTCCGGACCGTTCTCGGCCGCTTGTGCTGCTGCGTGGCGGGCGAGGTTGACTGCGGCGTTGAGGTCACGGTCGATGACCATGCCGCAGGTGGTGCACACGTACTCCCGCTCGGCGAGGGTCAGCTTGGCTTTCACTGACCCGCATCCGGAGCATGTTTTGGAGGACGGGTAGAACCGGTCCGCGCGCACCAGGGTGCTCCCGAACCAGGACGTCTTGTACTGCAGCTGCTGGTGCAGCGTCGCGAACCCGGCGTCCGCGACGGACCGGGCAAGTCCGGCCTTCTGCCGCCGCCGGTTCGGCAGAAACACTCCCGGCCGGCTCGTGTGCGGCTTCGGCTTCGCGCGCGCGGTCATCCCTCGGACGTTGAGGTGTTCGATGCCGACCACGTCGTGCGTCTGCGCGAGTCGGGTGGTGAGCTTGTGGAGCCGGTCCTGCCGGAGGTTCGCCACCCGAGCGTGCACCTTCCGGATGCGGTCCTGTGTTCGCAGCCAGCCCGCGGATGGCTGCTGCCGCCGCTTGGACACGACGTCGTACGGGCCGACCTGCCGGGCGGCCTGCCGCTGCAGGGTGCGAAGCCGGCCGAGGGCAGCGGCGAGGTCCTTCGGGGCGCGGAGCCGTTCCACCTCGGTGCCGTCCGGGCGAGCAACGACGATGAGGTCCTTCACCCCCACGTCGATACCCACCACCGACCGCGGACCCACCGGCCGGGGCCGGACGATGGTGACCTGCTCGACCTGGAACGCGGCAACCCACCGGCCGCGGTCGTAGGAGACGGTGACGGAGTTCACCTTCGCGGAGCCCTGCTCCACGAGCCGGCCGAGCTTCCGGGTGGACTCGTGGGTGTGCACCTTCCCGACACGCGGCAAGTGAATGGTGTGGCCGGACGGGAGCAGCTTCGCGGTGACGCCTTCGAACTTCACGGACGGCTTCGACCGGGTCCGGGTCTTGAACCGCGGGAACCCGACCGGCGCGCCAGCCCGCGCGCCGCTGCGCGACTTGGACCAGTTGTCGAGCGCTGCGGCGAGGGCGAAGCAGCCGGACGTGTATGCCTCCCGGGCGTTCTCCGGCCACCACGGTGCGACCGTATCCCGCCGCGCCACCCACCCATTCCGGAGACTGACTTTCGACCAGGACAGGGACGGGGTCAGGTCCGCGTCGGGGACGCCGTAGGAGCGTTCCGCGGTCCGCTGGTCCAGGTTCGCCCGCACCACGGCGAGCATCGTGTTGAACGCCACCCGCGCCGCGCCCGCGTGGGACAACAGCGCCCGAACCTGCGCAGGGGTCGGGTCAAGCGCGAACCGGTAGGCACGCTGACGTGACCCGACACCACCAGGTGCCGTCGCATCCCGCAACGTCGAACCGCTCACATCCCCTCTATGCGCGGACACCGCCGTCGCCGCGCGTCATTTCCTGCAGCGCTCCATCTCAACGGTGAGAAGCATGCTCACCTGCGTTGAGAAGCGTCAGTCGCCGCGCAGGTGGTGCGCCGGGCGACTCCGTTCCGGTTATGCGCGGAGGGCGGTGCGCGTCTCCATGAGGATCCGGCCGAGGAGGTTCCGCCCCTCACCCGTGTTCGCGTCCACGCCCCAGGTGCGGTCGCCCCAGGTGTTCGCTTCGATGAGTTCGGCGTGACCGGTTGCGAGGAGGCGGTCGGCGAGGTCGGCGTCGGTGAACTTCGTCGCGACGATGTGGCGCATCACTCCGACCTTCGCCTCCTCCCAATCGGGGCGGAGCGGCAGCGACCTGCCGTGGTACTTCGCTTTGGCGGGGGTCGGAGCGGACAGCACGCGTCGGATCCAGGCCGGCGAGAAGGTCTTCGCGCTCTGGAACCGGTGTTCCGCCGTCAGTCCGTCCGCCTCCACGTGGAAGTTCGACAGGAAGTGATCGGCATCCGTGAACCCGTAGATGCGGTCGTTCACGCGGCGGCTCGACGTGTGGCTCGGGCGGCGCGCTCCGCACGGAGTGTGTTGCGAACGTCGGCGAAGGACACCGGGTTGATGAACTCGCCGTCCTTCCAGACCGGCTGGATGAGGCTGCGTGCCTCGTCCTCGGGGGTCGCCTGCTCGACGAGGACCTTCTCGCCGTCGTCGCCGAGGATCACCGCGAGGCGACCCTTTGCCGACTTCTTGCCGCTGCCCGTCTTCGGGTCCTTCTGGATGTCGACGCCTCGTCCGTCCACCTCGGCCCAGGTCGCCTTCACGGCCGAGCCCAGCGAGTCGCGGGTCGTGTACTGGAAGGTGAACGAACCGATGCCGAGGACGACGTTGGTGGACGCCCAGCCCTTCGCGGCGAGGCGTTCGAAGGTGCGCTGGGCGCGGTCGAGGGTGATGCTGTCGCCGTAGATGAGGCCGATGTGCTGGTCGAGGACCTTGAAGCCCTTGGCGTTGACGGTGTGGCCAAACACCTGGTCGAGCAGCTCGATGGGGCCGAGTTCCTCGACGGTGAGCGTGCCGGCGGCCTTCTTCGCCTCGTATTCGGCACGGTTGTCGTCGGTGACGACGTACGTGCCGGTCATGATGTCGACCGGGTCGCCGGAGTCGGGTCGGATGACGAGCTTGCCGTCGCGGGCGAGAATCTTGCTCTTGAGGGTGGGCAGGATCTCGGTGAGCACGGCGAAGAAGTCGTACCCGTCGGCGACTGCGGAAACGATGCCGGCAGGGTACAGGTCGAGCAGGCGTGAGAACGTCTCGAGTTCGCCTTCCTGGCCTCGGAGGCACATCACCGAGTGCTCTGTGGCAGGCACGGATGCGGCGACCCAGCCGTTGTCGCCCGGGTAGTACCGGTCGATGAAGTCGATGGACGGGATGCTGTCCGTCCCGAGGAACGAGAGCAGATGACCAGCCCCGGATGCTGCTGCGGACTCGATGCTGGTCTGCCCGCGCATCGAGAAGTCGTGTGCTTGGAAGTCGATGGCGGCGGGGTCGCCGCCGGTCTTCTCCGCCCACGACTCCATGAGCTCGCGGTACATGGTCGAGATCGTCGCGGACGTGGACGGGTGCCAGATGGATGCTGACAGCGCTGTCTCGATGTAGTTCGGCAGCCAGAAGAAGTCGGGGTGCGTGTTCTCGACGAGCACGGTTGGCACGCCGAACGGTGCCAGGGAACCCTCCGGGAGCCCCTTCACCAGCAGCGGCAGGTAGCCGAGACGGTGGAGCGCGCGGAGGTGGTCCGAGCCGATGTCGTTCGGGCCGAGGTAGTTGAGCAGCACACGCTCGTACTCGCCGGCGACCACGTCCTCGTCCGCCTCGAAGAACGGAGCCCACATCTCGACCAGGTAGTTCTGCAGGAACGCCTGCAGCCCGAAATGCACCGCGTGCGTGGAGCCCGGCAGGAGCTTCCCGGACCGGTTGGTCCAGTTGATGAGGACCTTCGTCACGCCGGGGCCGTAGGCCCGTCGATGGTCGAGCTTGTATCCGTCAGCCGCAAGGAGCCCGGCGATGGGGGTGGCCTTCGTGGGGGCGCCGAGGCGGAGGGTGGTCGGTGCGGTGGCGGTCATGTGGGTTCCGTTCTTCTGGGGGGTGGTTACTTGCGGGCGTTCTCGGGGCCGGTGTCCATGTGGACGTTGCCGTGCCGGTCGATGGTGGGGCGGAGCTCGCTGTTGGGCTTGGAGTAGAGCTCGAGCTTCTGGATCTGGACGGCGCTGGTGTTGCGGATGATGCCGGGCACGCAGCTGTAGATGTGGTCGTTGTCGCTGGCGTCGTGCGCGTCGATGGTGACGATGTCGCCCTGGCCGTTGTCGATGCTCATGCCGACCTGGTAGCGGCGGAAGGAGCCGGTGCCGTTGCTCTTGGCGGAGTAGACGACGGGGACGATCGCGGCAATGTTCGGGTTGAGAGCGATGTCGATGCTCTCGTTGGCGATGTCGCGGCCGGTGCCCCGCTTGATGTCGCCGAGGTGGGTGACGGCGCCGTCGGTGGTGCTTGGGCGGTAGTCGCGCGGGTTCCGCTCGGTGCCGAACTGGGCGACGGTTTCGACGTGCCCGTCGGTGTAGAGGACGAGGGCGAACACGTCGTAATCGGTCCGGTCGGGCCAGGTGACCGTGACCGTGATCTTCGGCGTCTTGGTGAGGCTGATGATCTGGTTCTTCTGGAGGCTGATGCGTCCCTGGGCGACGCCGAGGTCGCTGGCGGTGGCCTCGGTGGTCTTCTTGCCGATTCCGAACATGGTGTCCTTTTGGTGGGTGGAGCGGTGGGCCGCCTGGTGGCGGTTCCTGTGCTCTATGCCGCGAGGGCTGGCTCCGGCGTGGTGATGGCGTTGCGGAGGTAGGCGTCGATGTTGATGGTGTGGAACGCGTCGGCGCGTGGGTCGGTGGGGTTGAGGCCGGCGGGCTTGGGGTTCGGCGCGTAGGAGTTGGTGGTCCAGATCTCGGCGAAGTGGTCGGCGAGGTTCGCGGCGCGGTCGGTGAAGACGCCGTGGGTGACGTAGAGGCCGAGGCGGGTCTTGTCGAGGCCGGTTGCTGCGGCGAGGCCGATGAAGGTGCCGCCGCCGTCGCAGATGTCGTCGACGACGAGGAACTTGCCGGTGTCGGGGAGGGGTTCGCAGGTGAATCCGGAGAGCTCGCGGGTGTTCGGGTCGCGGTGCTTCTCGGCCTTGTAGACGGGGAGCCCGCAGCTCTTGGCGACGGTGGTGGCTCGGGCGATGGCGCCCTTGTCGGGGGCGATGATGCCGGCGTAGCGCTGGGGGATGTCGCGGTCGGGGCGCCCGACGACGTACTTGCGGATGACGGCGGCGGAGCGGATGACGGTGAGGTTGTTGATGAGGTTGGGCATGACGGGCGAGTGCGGGTCCATGCAGATGACCTGGTCGAGGTGCATCGCGTTGATGAGGTCGGCGTAGACCTTGGCGCCGAACGGGGTGCCCCGGTCCTGTCGGGCGCCGGGGAGGTACGGGATGAGGAGGGCGGTCCGGGCGTCGCGCTGGTGTGCAGCGTCGGCCCACATGGCGAGGGTGATGAGGTCGTTGCCGTCGGCTCCGTCGATGCGTGCGACTTCGGTGAGGGGGCCCTTCCCGGTGTTCTCGTTGGCGATGATGATGTGCTGTTCACCGGCCCAGAAGGTGTGCTGGGTGAACGTGGGGGTGGTGGTGTACCCGGGTCCGATGCGGGTGGTGAGGGTGACGGTCATGCGCTCTTCTCGTCTCTGTTTGTCCGGCGGACAACTTCTATTTCGACTGTAGCCCTGTTTGTCCGTCGGACAAACAGAGATGTGGTTCTACGGCGTGTCGCGGTCGGTAGCCTCCCGCCGGTGCCGACGCTCCAAGTCCCGCTGCCGCTCCCCCGCCGTGGCGACGCGTGCGACCAACACGCCGACCCGCGCCATGATGACGGCGAGGAGCACACCGGCAACCGCCCAGACGGCGAGGACTGCGGGGTTCACGCGGCGACCGCCATCGGCTGCCCGATCCCGGCCCGCTCGAGCTGCGCATCGATTGCGGCTCGGATCGCGTCGTGCTGCTCGGCGGGCAGGTACGCGTTGAAGCGGCCGAACAGCTGCAGGAGGTACCCGTCGGGAGCGATTTCCATGTTCGCCAGGAGCTCCCCGTTCTCGCCGTAGACGCCGAACAGGTTGGTGTCGCCGGCTGCGGCAGCTGCGGCGTAGATGCCGATGCAGTGGTGCATGTGCTCGCCCCAGTCGTGCACGGTGGCGGTGCGCGTCGGCGCGACGAGCCGGACTCCCGCGTCGGGGACGCTCAGCCCGTGGAGGGCGACGGTCACCGGTGTCCTCGGGATGGGAAGGTCTTCGTGGCCGATGCGGCGTTCCAGACGTGCTGCTTCGTCGTGGAGGCTCTGCCATGATTTCGGCTTCCGGATGCCGTCGGTGACCCAGTCGCGGTTCTCCCCGTAGTGGTTGAGCAGCAGGCCCACAGCGTGCATAGCGTCGACGATGAGGCGATTCTCCGGCGAGAACACGGCGCCGGTGACCTTCGTGTCGAGCAGGAGCCGCCGTCGCGCAGCAGGGTCAACGAGCGCGAACACGCTGCGCAGACCGCGACGGTCCCACCACGGCTGCGCCGTTCCGTCACAGCGCTCGAGGTACGTCACCAGCCAGTCCACGGGAACGAGGGACCGGACCGCATGGGCGACGCCGGCTCGGTTCGGATCGGCCGCGGCGACGGCGCGGACAAGGTCTCGGCGAACCCTCCGCTGTCCGAACAGCGCCACGGCGACGTCCCGTGCATTGTCGGCACGCCAGGCGATTCCCAACGCACGCGGGACCACCGGCTGCGTCGCGTCGCCCAAGGACAACGGGCGCTGCTGCCCGGCCAGTCCCGGGTACGCCAAGCCGACGAGAAGCATCGGAAGGGTGGCGTTCCGGAGACGGTCCGGAACCTCGCCGATGTTCCGCTCCCAGAGGCGCCGGACCGCGTCGGCAACCCGCTGCCGGAACTGTTCGTTGCCGGTGATGACGGTCGCGGCGTACGGGGTGGCGTTCCGGAAGCGTCGCTCCTGACCGTGCCGCTCGTACGTGAACACGTTGAGGATCCGCCGGCCGGAGCGTCCGGGGCGCACCGACACGACGACGCGGCGATTCCGCTGCCACCGCGTCCACTCCTGCCCAGTCCGCGTGTGCCCGGTGGTCAACGACGAGTAGCCGACCACGACGGTCTCCGGCCGTTCGATGACCATGACATAGTCGGACGGGTACCAGCGGCGTTCCACCCAGTGGGTGGAGTTCTCCTGCACAGTCGGCTGCGGTTTACGCATCGGTTCCTCCGAGGTGGCGTTGCGTCTCGGTCTCTCTATGCGCGGGCCGGTGAGGTTCCCGGCGGCCGCCCGTTGTTCCAGCGGCGGTACTGTTCCCCACTACTGTGTGCAGAAGACGCGGGGGCTACGTCGAGGGGGCGCAGTGTGAGTGGGGATTGGTCGTCGGCGCTGGACGCCGAATTAGTGCGACTGCGCGCTCGCCGCGGATGGTCGTCCACAGCGTTCGCTCGCGCTATCGACGCGCTTCGCTATCGGCAGCCACGTGTTCCCGCGGAGGAAGCCCGCCTGGATCGATACGTGCCGGGATGGCGCGCCAACCTGCCGGAGGACCGACTCGCCGAGCTCCGCGTCGGCGTTTCGTTGCTGCCGCATCTGGTTCGGCTGGCGAACGACGGGGTTCCCTGGCACGAGAATTCGGACTCCGCCGCTGTTGTCGCGGACCTCGCAGCGAACGAACAGCACCTGAGCGCAGCGCATCGCCGGATGCTCACCCAACTCGCCTCCACGCCGACAGCTCCTCCACCAGCAGCCCGGACTGCTCCTGTGCCGCTGGAGCAGCTGACCGCCGCACGGCACTGGCTGCCGCAGCCCACACCGCCGCTGTTCGAACCACCACCGACGGTCGGTCGCCATCCCCTGACCGGCAAGTGGGTGCGGGCACAACGGAACACCGTCGCGGTGGATGGCTTCGTGGTGCAGGTGTTCGAAGACCCCGCCGAGGTGCGGCTCTGGGCACCAACCACCGGTCGGGTGCGGGGCCTCGACCCAGGGGTGTGGGAGATGCGTGTGATTCAAGAGCCGCAGTAGCGGCTACTGCACGGGGCGGGCCCGATGCACCAGAGCGTCGAACAGCTTCCCGCCCGGCAGGTTCAGTGCCACGGTTGCACCGTTCATCGTCGCCAGCTGCGCCGCCTCCGCGACCGTGATGGGACGACGCTTCCCCTCGCGCGGCTCGAAAAACCACTTGCCGGCACGGTCGTACCGGCAGATCTCCCCGTCAGCAGTGGTCGCGTGCACGGAACGGTCGGCGCTCATCGGGTGCGTCCCATCCGGGCGGAGACGACGAGTTCCGACGACCCGACCTCGGCAGCCATCCACTGGGCGCGAGCCTCGTGCTCGTTCGAGGCGCGGATCCAGCCGAGCTGCACCCCCGCCTGGTCGCTGATGCGGTACACCGCGTTCCCGTCCTTCACGCCCATCATGGTTCCTTCCGTCGTCGACACTATGCGCGGACAGGACGGATCTCGTGCGGCGACAGTCATGTCGCGCCGTCTGCACCGTGAGCGGCCGAGAACATCAGAACCGCCCGCTCTCGTATCTCCGCGTCAGTCGCGCCGCTGTTCCGCGCCTCGTTGCACCAGCGGTGCGCAGTGCGGAGGTTGTCGATGTCGTCGTCACCACCGTCCTGCACCTGACTCCGGTGGTCAACCTCCGGGTGCAGGTCGTCGATGAACCGTGCCTGTGGGTCGGTCGGCAGGAAGCAGATCTGGCAGATGTAGCCGTCTCGCTTCAGCACCGCGGCGCGACGAGCCCTGGCGAGGCCTGCGCGGCGCTTCGCTTTCGGCACGGTTCGCCGCCGGCGCTCACGTTCCCCTTGACCGCGTTCTGCGCGGCAGGAGTTGCAGTCGCAGTCGAGTGAGTAGTTCGGGTCCTCCTCGCGTGCTGCTTGCCCGCGGCAGCTGCGATGGAGCGTCACGAGTTCCGCGTAGGCGGCGTTCAACCGAATCACGTCATCCGGACCAAAGGGCCGATATGCACTGCGGTCGACACGAGCCCCGCACGGACAACCGCCGAGTTCGAACTTCGCGAACTCCAGAAGCCACCGGCAGCGCGTCGAGCAGTACACCCGCGTCTTGACGTGTGTTCGGATGACCTGCCCGCAGCTGGCGCATGGCACGCTCAGCAGGGGTCGGTCGGTTCTCACGGTCTGGTTCTAGCAGAAGCGGATGACAGTCCGGCTTTCCGCGGCGCCAGCGTTAGTCGACCCATCCCTGTTCGACGGCGAGTGCGTTTGCCATGGTGTCCGCGGTTTGGGCAACGCCCCCAGCGTTGATGAGGCGGAACATCTCGGCTTCCTCCTGAATGGAGGTCACCCGCGCCTCGGATACGGAGACCGGATTGCGAAGGAAGTTGCGCTGCCATCCGATTGCGAGGTCGCGGAAGCGCACACCTGGTTTCGGCCACCCGGGGACTGGGGTGGTCGTGACGATTTCGTCTTCGGGAACCCAGTTCGCTGGGATCGGGTAGTCGGAGTCGACGAAGCCGCGGAGCGCTTCGATTCGTTGACGACCGTCGACCACCGCGATGTCGCCGGGGCCATTGGCCGGGTTGTACGGCCGAGTGTTGATGGTGATGCTCCCGGTCGGAATCCCGAGGAGCACGGACTTCACCAACAGCTGACGCCGTGTGTCATCCCAAACCGATCCCCGCTGGTAAGGCGCGTCGAGAATGAGTTCCTCGCGTTCGTCACCACGCGTGAAGAACGACAGCGCTCGTGGCCCCTGCTCGAGCTTGAGTCGTTCGATGGGTGCCCCGTCGAACGTGAGCCCCTCAGGCAGGGCGGTGGGAGCGCCGAGGGTGATGTCGTCGGGGGCGCGGCGGTGCTCGCCGAAGCGGGTGTCGTTGGGAGCACCACCGATGTCGCGGCCGCGGATGATGTCGGTCATGAGGTTCCTCCGGCAGCCGCTATTCGGCGTGGCCTTGCTCGACGGCGAGGGCATTCGCCATGGTCTCTTCGGTCTGTGCGACGCCACCGGAGTTCAGCAATCTGAAAATTTCAGCTTCCTCGGAGACGCTCCGAACATGGGCTTCCGATACAGCGAAGGGTGTCATGCGGAAACCGCGCTGGAATGGCTGACTGGTACCGCTGTGGCGAACTCCGGGGACGGGCCACCCTGGCACATCTTCGGTGGTGACGACGTCGTCCGAGTTCAGCCAGGTCGCGGGGATGACAAGGTCGTCGTCGAGAAAGGCGCGGAATGCTTCGATCCGCTGTCGCCCATCGACGCAAGCGTAGTAGGCGCCCGTTGCCTTTGGGCCGCGTTCGTTGATGGTGACCGCGCCGAACGGCAGCCCGAGGAGCGCGCTTCGGATGAGGTCTCGGCGCTGCTGCTCTGACCAGACGGACCCCCGTTGGTATGGGGCGTCAAGGTCGATCTTGTCGCGCATGTATTCGTCAGTGACGAACGACACGGACCGGCTCATGAGCTGCAGGTTCATGTTCTTGAGCGGGCCGGCGAATTGCGGGTCTTCGGCTGACGCGGAGAGCTCGACGTCACCTGCTGGGCGGCGGTGTTCCCCGAAGCGGGTGTCGTTGTGAGCGCCGCCGATGTCACGGCCGCGGACGATGTGGGTCATGACTTGTTTGTGCGCGGCGGCTTGCGTCGGCGGCTTCGGAGAAGGTCCAGTACCAGCCGGGGATGCTTTCGAGGAGGTGTGCTCGTTCGGGAGTGATTCTGGCGCTTCCAGTGCCGGCGTAACCGGCCCGCTGGGTGATCACCCATTTCCCCAGCAGGAGTCCGGCGGGGGTGACGTAGTCGCGGGAGGGGTTCGCGTGTCCGAGCTCGTGACGGAACTCGAGGAGGGCGGTGTAGCCGCGGCGCCAGCTGGCTTCCCACCTGTCCCAGGCCCAGCCGGTCACGGTCTCGAGCAGTTGGGCACGTTCCGCGGCAAGTTCGCCTCGCCTGAACAGTTGCCGTTGGGCTGCGGTCCACGTGCCGAGGGGTAGCCCGCTCGCGCTGACGTAGCGTTGCGGTACCTCTGCGTGTCCATGTTCCGCCTGGAAAGCGAGCAGGTCCGTGAAATGCTGCCGCCATCGCTGTTCCTGCCGGTCGTACCAGTGCTCGCCGAGCAGCTCGGAGAGAGCCCGCTCTTCGATGCTGTCGAGATGCCCGGCTCGGTGCGCCGCCTGCAGGTACTGGTAGTCCGCCTCGAAGATGTCGGTCATGGCACTCCTATGCGGGAGGGCCGGTCGTTCGTGGCTGCGTCCACCCGGTTGGCGCCGCGCACAGAAGGGGTATGCGCTCTCCGTCGTCTCCGCCGCAATCTCGTTGGGCTGTTGGCGCTCCTGAGTCCTGGGGTGGCCGGTTCCGGGAGCAGCAGCACGCCGACGCATCCGATGTGACGCTGAACCCTGATGTGGCCGCTGCGATGAGCTCGGGTACGACGCCGGCGGCGTTGTCGAAGCTGTCGTATGCGAAGGATGAGCAGGTGCGGTCAGCGGTTGCGGGGAACGCTCGTACCCGAGTGAGCGACCTGCAGCGGATGCTGCATCGCGGGGTAGCAGTGCGCCTGGCGGTGCTTGAAAACCCGTCCCTGCCGGAGTCGGATCTGCTCGCTGCGTTCGATGGTCAGGTGCTGGCCGGTACTGCTGACGCTGTCGCCTCGAATCCCGCGGCGACCGGAGCAGTGCTACGGAAGGCCTGGCTGCACGCCAGCCCGAGCACGCAGTTGACCTTGCGTCGCCACCCGAACGCTCCGGCAGATCTGGACGCTGCTGGGAACGCGGGCGAGGACAAACTCTCGGCCTCGGTTCGCACGCCCGCTGAGGTGCTGGCTGACCCCGCTGCGGACCCGGCCGAGCTTGCGGCGCTGGCGTTCACGAAGGATGAGCGGCTCCGCTTCCGGGTTGCGGCTCATCCGAACACACCCGTTCGCGTGTTGACCGGGTATCTGCGGTTGGACCACTGGGCGTTGATGTCGGTCGTGGAGAACCCGTCGCTGCCGGAGGAGACCATCATCACCCGGTTCAGGGAGGGGCCGCGCCTGTTCGACGAGCGGGCTGTCCTCGCCCGGTTGGCGAACCGTTCTCCGATGTCGGCGTCGTTCGCGCGGTTCGTGTTGGAGCGGTGGCGCGAGCAAGGCGGGGTTCGAATGGTGCAGCGTGTGCCCGCGGCCCTGGCCGCGAACCCGGCGGTACCGGAGGAGGTGCTCGCGGAGCTCGCTGCATCTGGCGACGTCGACGTGGTCCGGGCGGTGGCGGCGAACTCTGCGGCGTCACCCGCTACCCGCCGTGCCGCCGAGGTAGCGGAGGCGGCAGCGGCCGCGTAGTCCCAACAGCAACGCCCACCACCTGTCGCAGGTGGTGGGCGTTTTCGCCTGCGGCGACGTCAGCCGGTGATGACGGGCTCGTCGCCGAGGACGGCGTTCAGTCGCGCGAGAACAGCGTCCTGCGCCGTCATGCCGGCGACGACTGGGTGACCGGCTGCGTGGGCGGCGAACGTGGCGGTGGCGGCGGAGACAGCGGCAGTGCGTGCGGCTTCCCAGAGGATGGGGAGCGCGGCGATGACGGCGTCCTGCGCGTCGAGGAGGTACTCCGTGCGGCGCTCCTCGGGGAGGTCGTCGAACGGCATCCGCTGCAGTCCGCAGCTGTCGTGGTCTCGGTTTGCTGCTGCGGTGGCGGCCTGCCGGGCGGCGAGTGCGACCCAGTCGGCGTGGATGGAAGGGAGTGTGGCAGTGACGGTCATGCTCTCCCCTATGCGTTCCGGTGGGAGGGAGCTGGTCAGTCTCTGCGGGAAACCGTAGAGGTTCAGCACCGGCGGCCGAGGCGGCGAATGGTGGGTGAGAGGTCGCGGTGACCCGAACCCGCGAGAGGCCCGTCCGCAGGAGGCGGCCCATGGGGAGGAAGCGATATGCGAACTGCTTCCTCCCCATCCGTGCCTGCCTGCTCTACGCGGCTTGCGCGTACCCGCTGTTCGCTTCCGCTTCGTCGGTGATTGCCCGCTCCACGTGGGCGAGGCGGACGAGGATGGCGTCGAGGTCCGCCTGCCGGTCGAACGGGGCGCTGTCAGCGCGGGCGTCGGCAGCGTCAGCATCCCGCGTCGCCTGGTCGGCGGTGTTGCGAAGCTGCTGCTGCAGCGCGGGAGCGCTGTCCGCCCACCTGTTCAGGCGAGCGTCGAGGTCCGCAGCGATCGCGGCAGCACCGTTCCGACGCAGGGCCGGCGCGATGACGAACGTCTCGAGGATGCGGTAGCTGACGCTCAGTTCGACGACCATGACCTGGTTCTTCCCGACCCGCTGCGACGTGACGGACAGTCGCAGACCGCGCCAGGGGTCACGCGCGTACGAGTGGGCGGTGTCGCGCTGGTGCACTCGGGTGGCGACTGCGCCGAGGTTCTGCGTGTCCTCCGTGGTCGCTTCGGTGAGCGCTCCGAGCGCTTCCCCGATTCGTGTCGCCGCGGCGGATGCGGCGGCGGACTTCTGCCGCTCCTGCCGTGCGTACGCTCGCTCCCGGTTTACGTTCTGCATGTGCACTGCTCGGAGCAGCCGGAGCCGCTGCGCGTCGGAGGAGAGCTTCGCCTGCTCGAGCAGGAGCGGGTTCCCCGCGGCGAGCGCCTTCATCTCCCCGTAGCCGAGGGCGACCTCGGAGACGTCTTCGGCTTCCCGGATGGTCGCGGACGGGTCGTACAGCGCTTCAAACGCACGCTGCTTGCGTTCGATTGTGGAGTATGTGAAAGCGTCGAATGTTGACTCGGTGACGTAGCGGTGGATGGCGACGTCGGAGTTGAGGTTCTTTGGCCGGATGGCTCGCCCTTCACGCTGCGTCATCTCCGCTGGCATCCACGGCGCGTCGATGTGGTGCAAGGCGGCGAGGCGGGTCTGGATGTTGGTGCCCATACCGACCTTGGCGGTGGAGCCGAGGAGGACGGACACGGACCCGTCGCGGCAGGCGCGGAACAGGTCGGCGCGGGCCTTGTCGGTGGTCGCGTCGTGCACGAACCGGATTTGGTTCGCGGGGATACCGCGGCGGACCAGGAGGGTGCGGAGCCGGCCGTACACCTGCGTGTCGCCGGGCTTCGGGGTGCCCCAGTCCAGCAGCGCCAGCTGGAACACACCGGTGACGGTGCTGTCGCCGTAGGTGCGGTTGACGCCGTCGTGGTAGATGGCGGCGATGTCGTCCGCGGCGAGGATGAGCTTGGTGGAGTCCTCATCGATGCCGACCAGGCGCGGGTCGATCGCTGCCTTCCGGCCGTCGTTGCAGATCAGGAGCATGCTGTCGTCGACCTGCCGGCCGGTGATGGTGAACCGCTTGTCTTTCAAGCCGTTGTGGAGGCGGTCTGCTCGCACTGCGAGTGCGCGGATGTACTGCAGCTGCTGCGGGGACGGTTCGGCGACTCGCTGCTTGATGTGGGCGGTGGGAACGTCGAGGCCGAGCTGGTCTGCGGACATGATGTCGGCAACCTGCCGGAGCATCGTCTTGAGCTCGGGGAGGTTCTTCACCCCGACGGGGCGACGCTGCATGCGGAACCCGGAACCGTCCGGGGCAACTTCGATGTTCGTCTCGTAGTTGACGAACGTCGCCACCCACGGGTCGAACATCTTCACGCCGGCAGCGGTCAGCAGCTGCGGGGCGAGCAGACGCAGCCACACCCACGTCTCCGCGAGGCTGTTCGACCAGGGGGTGCCGGTGAACAGGGACACGACGGGCTTCCCGGGGTGCTTCGCTGCGAGCGCTTCGACCTTGAGGAGCAGGTCCGTGGCGCGCTTGGAGGAGCCGGTGCCGAACCCGTTGTCGCGGGACTTCGTGTTCGTCGGCAGACGGCGGAACAGGTGCGCTTCGTCCACCATGATGTAGTCCACCCCGAGCTCGTCGAACAACACCGAGTTCTCGTCGCGCACCCCGTGCCGCAGCTGCTGCAGCCGCGCTTCGAAGGTGCGGAGGGCTCGGGCGATGGCTTTTGCACCCTTTGCACCGATGACGGAGCCGACGGTCATCGCCTCCTGCAGGTCGAACTTCTGCTGCTGCAGCCACCGCTCCTCGACGTCCGGGGCCACCGGAAGGGAGGTGAACGCCTGGTGGGTGATGATGACCGCGTCCCAGTCTCCCGTTGCGCAGCGGGCGGCGAACAGGCGTCGGGTGTCGGCGCGGAGGTCGTCCTCACCGGCGATGAGGAACCGGGCGGTGGGGAACGCCTGCTGCGCCTCGCGGACGATCTGGTCCAGCAGATGCTTCGGGACGGTGATCAGCGGCTTCCGCGCCAGACCGAACCGACGCAGCGTCATCGCGGCGAGCACCATCGACAAGGTCTTCCCGGCTCCCACGGGGTGGGCGATGAGGGTCCGTTCGGTGGAAAGGATGAGGTCCACAGCGTTCTTCTGATGCGGCCACGGGGTGACCTGCTCGGCGAGGCCGGGGAAGGTCAGGTAGGAGCCGTCGGCGATGCGGGCGACGTGGGAGTTGAACCGTCGGTTATATTCGGCGAGGAGGCGGATTGCCCGCTCACCGTCCTCCCACACCCAGACGGAGAACCGGTCCTGCATGAGGCGGAGCTTCTCTTCCGCGGCGATGGTCTCCTGGTTGTTGCGGACCTTCACGCTGCGGCCGTCGATCCACTCCTCGTCGGTGATGACGGGGCTGGTGCCGTTGAGGGCATGTTCGAGGATGCGCATGGTGGTCATCCGGGCGGTGCCGTACTGGTCGAGGGCGGACCGGGATGCGGACCCGTCGGCCTCCCACACGGCGGCGGCCGCGGTGTACTCCACCTTCGCCCATCCGGCGCCGAGCTCGTCCTTGGCGAACTGCTCGATGTCCGCGGCGGGGATCCACGGAGCGCCGAGGCGGGCGCTGACGTCGAGGACCCCGACCGGTGCGGGCAGCACCTGCTCGAGCGCGTCAACGTTCCGCTGGTACGCCGGGTTGGTGGCCGCGAGGTGCCGTGCGTCCTCAAGCTTTTGGCGGACGTTGCCGGACAGGTAGGTGCTGGCAGGGACGGGCACGCCGTGGTCGAGGTAGACGAGGTCGCCGAGCGTGTCGAGGGCGGCGACCGGGCCGGGAAGGTTCAGCAGTTCCGCGATACGGCGCAGGTCGATGCGTCCCAGCTCGCCGAGGCACACCGCGACCGCTTCCTCCGGGGTGTCGACGCTGGTGACGGGGGTGGCGCGGTGGTTGACACGGCGGAGGAGGATCGCAGCAGGTGCGGCGTCGCCGGTGTCCTGGTTGAACTCCTCCAACGCGAACACGGTCGCGGAGTCCGGGTCCTGCCGGAACCCGCCGAGCCGCGGCCGACGCCACGTGTACGTCGGGTCGCCGGTCTCCGGGTCAGGCTTCCCTTCGACGAGGACGCCACGGTTGAGGTGTCCGTACTTCTGCACGTACGCCGCGTACAGGTCCCGGGCGGTGGTCCTGGCCGGGGTGATGACGGTGTCGGCGGTGTCCGGGTCCGCTTCGAGGGCGAGGAGTGTCGTGGCGGCGTCGCGGAGCGCTACGAGGGCGCGGAGTTCCGCGGAGTCCTTCATCAGCACGGGAACACCGTCGGTGATGACGTGCAGCTTCCCGTCGATGAGGTGGAACGAACGTTCCTTCCGGCCCGACTCATCCTCGGTGACCACGTCGGGTGCCGGGGTGCCCTCCGCCCGGTTGGTCATCGGCACGAGCGTGGCTGCGGCAGCGGCAACTGCGGCGCGGATCTGCTCCTGCGGGTTGTCGGCGATGACGACGAGGGGGTTCTTGTAGAACGACGTGACCTTGAGGTCCCCGGCGACATGCGTGGGGTACTTCCCCCAGTACGCGTTGATGTCCGTGGGACTACCTGACCGCCGCCGTGCTGCGCGGTCACCCGGGGTCGCGGGTTCGACCCGTCAGCGCGGGCGCGGTTCTCCGCGAAGTTGTCCCACCCGTGCGCCCTGGCACCTCGAGCGTTCTTCCGAAACGCGAGGATGTCGGCGACAACCTCGGTTCCCTCGCTGCCGAACGCTCCCGACGGCAGCCGAACCGCGGCGATGAGTCGCGCGTCGGTCTCGTCGATGACCTCGTCGATGCCGGAGGTGGAGTCCATCGTGTGGCGGGAGGTGATGACGATGACGTATCCGCCGGGGCGGACCGCGTCGAGGGCGCGGCGGATGAAGTACGAGTGGATGGTGCCGTTGCCGTACACCGGGTCGTACACGTACGACTGCCCGAACGGAACGTTCCCGACGACCGCGTCGAAGCTGCCGGCGACGAACGCGGTCTTCTGCAGCGGCGCTTCGATGATGTCAGCGCCGGGGTTCACGGCCCGGGCGATACGAGCGGACACCGGGTCGATTTCCACGCCGGTCCAGTTGACGGGCCAGTCGTTGGGTGCAGCGGCCATGAACCGGCCGGACCCGCACCCGGGTTCCAGGACAGCGCCACCGGTGAACCCGGCAGCGCGCAGCAGCGCGTACACCGCGTCGACGACGACCGGCGGAGTGAAGTAGGACGTGTCCACCTGCCCTGCAGCGGACTCGAGCTCCTCCTCGGAGAACATGCGCTCGAGCCGTTCCCGGATGCTCCCCCACGCACCCGACGTGCGGTCCTCGAACGCCGGCGCCAACGCACCCCACCCCGGCCAGGACAGCAGCTGCGCGCGACCAGCGCTGGTGAACTCACCAGCGGTCAACAGCTCCAGCGTGTCGATGGCGTGAAGGGCTCGCTGCACAGGGGTTGCATCAGTCACACACCCTCTATGCGCGGACGAACACCGACCCGTGCGGCGTCACTGCGGGAAGTCGCAGATGGAGACCTCGTTGTAGGAGCCCTCCTGCGCGAGGCTGCTCGCGAGAGTTTGCCCATCCGACGGGAAGTACCACAGCAGCTTCTGGTACTCGAGCTTGCCGTTGCAGATACCGAGGTCGTAGGCGTAGATGCTTGCCGTGTTCTGAGGTGCACCTGCGACCTCAGCGCCTGATGTGTCGTCGGTGGAGGTCCCGGTGCCCGTAGCACTCGGACCGCCCCATGACGCCCACGTGATGTCCCCTACGACGCTGGTTGGGTCTCCGCCGAAGTCGATGACTTTGGGTCGTGCCGCCCCAAGGCCGGCGGTGTAGCCGTTGGGAAAGGCCGCGAGGTCGCCCAGTACGGGTAGGACGGCGGCTGGTGGGCTGATGGTGATGCTGTACCCGCCTCCGCCGAGGAGTGTGTCGACGGTGGCGGTGGCGGCGTTGGCGATGAGCTGGAGTCCGTCAATAATCCAGTTGATGGCGCTGAGGAGTAATCCGGCGGCCTTGGCGAATGCTTGGTCGGCGGCGGCGAGGGCGGGTTTCATGCAGTGCAGTGTCTGGTCTAGCGCGGCGTCCAGGAACTTGATGACGCCGACCGGTGTTGTCATGTTCGCCTCTGCCATTTCGTCGACGGGCATCAGGCAGTCCTGAGCGGTTCCGAGCACGCGGAGGGCTTTCCGTTCTGGTCCGGTGAGGGTAGTGAGGACTGTGCTCCATTTCTTGGTGGATGAGACGGTCTTGGTAGCTGTGCTGACATCGCCAAATCCGCCAGCTTCCTGGAACTCGAGCAGGAGCAGGACGGTTTGAAGGGCGAACATGCTGACGTCGGCGAGGTAAGCGCCGGGGTTCGGGGTGATGTTCACGCCTTGCCTGGTGGTGGCCGTGTCGATGAATGTGTACGACTGGCCGCCTTGCAGGAGGTACATGTTGTCGCTCTTGCTTCCACGGCGCGCTTGGAGGCCGACGAGTACGCGGGGAAAGGCGTCAAGGATGGACTTGTCCTCATCTTGAATTTTGAGGCCCGGGGTTGCTTCCACGGCGACGGCGTAGTGGCGAGCGTTCGTTACGGTCAGGGTCGGTTGCCGGTTGCTGGTTCGCCCGGTGCACCAGTACACGCGGTTGCCTGATGAGGACGTGACGGTGACTCCGGACGTCTGCTCTACGGCTGCGCCGGCGCAGGCGGGTTGCGGTGCTGACGCGGTGACGGACAGCAGTCCGTTCACTGCCGAGGTCAGCGACGACAGCAGCGCCGATGCGTACTCGAGGTACCAGAACGAGAAGTGATTCGTGGTGATGCTCACCCCAGACTGGGTGGTGGTCACCTGCGTGTCGTAGCGGAGCTTCCCGGTCGATGTCTCCGACCAGCCGACGAGGGGTGCCGGTTCGCCCTTCTGCATGGGGTGCGCGACGCGGATCGTGGCGCTTCCGGTGAGCTTCGCCCCGGTCAGCGCTATGTGGAACCCGGTGAGTGTGGCCCCGCGCGACACCTTGGTAACGGTGACCGAGCCGTTCCCATCAAGGTGCCCTTGGGGTACGTCGACGACCACACTGTCGGAGGTACGGAGGTCCACTGCCTGCCCAGACAGAAACGTGGCGTGGTCGGCCGACACGGTCTTCGCCGGCGGGACGGTCTTAGTGCAGCCAGCGGCAGCGAGCATTAGGGCGACGCTGATGACGATGGTGACCACACTGCGAACACGCATCACGCATCACTGCCCCAACAAGAGGACGACTCGGGTTCGATGATGCTAGCAGCCCTTGGGCGGCACCGTCACCTGCACCTCACTCCTGCGCCCACGAGGTTTCGTACATGTTGTTGAGGAGGCGGTTGATGGCGGTGTAGTCGGGTTGGTCGGGCAGGTTGGACGTCTCCGCGGCGGCGCGGATCTGGGCGGTGAGCTCGTCTGACATGCCGACGACGTCGTCGAGGGTGTATTCGCCGGCACGGATTCCGCGGAGGGTTGTCAACTGCTCACCGTCGAACGGGATGGTGATCTGTCCGGTGCGGATGAGTTCGAGTCCCTGCAATCCGAGTTTGACCATGTGGTACCCGAACTTGGTGTCGAAGGAGTGCTTGGCCACAAGTTCTGGCCTTTGGACGCGGGCGCCGCGCTCACCAAGCATCGCCTTTTTCTGCGAGTCGAGGTAGCCGAGGAACTTCGGCGCGGCCGCCTTTGAGGCGAACAGGTGCCGGTGGTTGAGGAGCATCCGTCCGACGTCGTTGAGCACCTCGTATTTCGGTAGGTGCAGCAGCACGTACATGTTCGGGTTTCCCGCCGCGGCAAGCGTCGCCCATTTCCGCAACCCGTACACGGTGGTGTCCAGGTCGTCGGGTCCGCTTTTGTGCCCCTCCTTGGCGGAGGAGTGCCGAATGCTGTCGAATTGGGACAGGCCGGTGACGAACGCGCGCGGCTCTACGCGGATGGCGTGGAAGTCCCGGTCGGAGTTTTCGTTCCCGGTTCCGTGCGCGCGGGACCCATACTCGCCGACGAGGACGGTGCCGGTGGGAAGCCAGGAGAACTCGGACGGGTAGGCGGTCATGGACGTTCTATGCGCGGCCAACGCCACCCGCCGCCGCCGCGAATCGACCCCCCTGCTGACTGCGCCCCGGCCGCTAGGCTCGCGGCGGATAGCCCGGCAGCGTGAGGAGCACACGATGAAGCAGTTCGACCGTCACACGTGCGTCGCTCCGGACGCCTGATGAACGCCTCCGCCAACGACCCGATTCGCGACGATTACGACCTGGCAGTGGCGTTGGCCGTTGCGCTGCGAATTGCGAAGCATGCCGGAGACATCCGCTGGGAACGGGAACTGCACGCGACGCTCCTGCAGACGGTGCACACGCTCGGACTGAGCATCCCAGACGACGAAGAGATGCCGGCCACCATCGTCACCACGAACGGTTCCTTCGACACGGAGCGGCTGCACACGCTGCTCCGGCTGGACAGCGGAAGTTCTCCCGCCTCCGGCCTCGGCGCCCTGCAGCGTGAGGTGGACGTACGGCGAGACGAGGAGGCAGCGCAAGGTGCGCGTGCGCTCTCGCTCGCGCAGGAGTTCGCGACATGGGCGAAAGCACACAGCGTCACACCGACGCCGCTCTTCAAACGGGAACAGGAGGAGGTGGGCTGGGAAAGGGACATCCGGTACTTCCCCGGTTCCGAGGTGCTCGCGGAAGGCTGGGTACTGGAGCTGGAAGTCAACGGACGCGCGCAGACGTTGATGGTGACGACGGACGGCACCCGTGTCCTTCATTCCGACTACACGAACGGTGCACGCACGGTAACCACTCCGCCGCCTCCGACACAGTCCTTTGAGACGGGGTGGAGTGAGTCTCGAGTGGCGGGGCTCCGGGAGGGGATGCTGGCGTTCATGAGGCGGCACGCCGAGGCTTGAACCTCTCGCAGTACCTCACCGTGGCCTACTGAGCGCCGCTTCGAGGTGAGCTCGCTCCTGGTCGGTGAGGGCCTTCCGCCCGGGCCCTGCTGCCCATTCCGCGGCGTACTCGGCTCGCTCCCGATGCGTGAGCGCGTCGTCACCAACGTTCTCCGCGCATGCATCGCAGAACGCGCTCGCGGCCTCCTCCTCTTCGAGGTCGCGGCCGCAGTCGTCGCAGGTGTCGGACACCCAGTCCCCTCGGCGGCCGCAGTCGCTGCAGTAGCCGTCACGGACGGTGCCACCGCAGTTCCCGCACATGGGAAGGGCGTTCGGGTCCGGCCGCTCGAGGAGGAGGTTCGGCAGCGGCCGCTCCTGCAAACCGAACTGACCATTCGAGTGGCGGGCGGCTTCCCGGGCAGAGTCTGCGGTCATGCCTGACGTGTGCGCGGCCGTCTCAGCGGACGCCGTCGTGGCCAACGCCGTGCCGGTCGTCCCAGCAGGAGTCGCAGACGCCGTCGATGCTGACACCGGGTCCGTAGCAATCGAGGCATCGGTCGCTGTCGTCGAGGAACTCGTACGACTCGTCATCGCACAGGACACACAGCCCAGCGGCCGCTCCGCTCGTCCCGCAGTCGGCGCAGAGCGCTTCCCCAGCGTTGGACGCTATCGGTTCCGGCCGTCCCGTCACAGCGTCCATCCGGGTCCTGTGGGCACTGCTGTGCCGCGGCGTGCTGCTGCTGATGCGTCGCCGCAGCGTTGGTCGGCTCCTTCATTGAGGGTGTTCCCTCGGTGGCCTTTCACCCACTCGGTGGTGATGTCGCGGCCGGTCATCTCGGCGCGGAGGGTGGCGACGAGGTCGGTGTTCTTCGACGCGTTGTTCCCGCCCATGATGCCGAGGACGTACTTCGAGTCGATGAGGATGTGCAGCCGTGCGCCGGTGCCGGCGGTGGCGCGGAGGAGGTTCAGCACCGCGGCGAGTTCTGCGCGGTTGTTCGTGGAGTTCCGGGCGCCTCCGGCTGCCCAGCAGGAGGCGGAGACGTACCACGCCCATCCTGCGGGGCCGGGGTTCGGGTTCGCGGACCCGTCGGTGGCGACGATGATGCGTCCGTCAGGTGTCGTCTGAGATGCGGAGGTCATGCCGGCTTCTATGCGCCGCGTTGCGGGTCCGCTGACGAACGTCCCGACGGTCACGGACGCCGCGGGGCTGAATGACTGGGCGTGCGGCTTAGTGGGCGCGCCACCCGCAGTTCGTGCAACCCTACGCGCGGGCCGTTCCGCGTCGCCGACGACCGGTGATCCGCGCGACGGTCTCGCACGGTCAGCTCATCGGCTTCGGACCTCGAGCGGGAACGTGCGGTCGTCCATGAGATCCACGACGACGAGGTCGCCGAGGACCTCGATGGTGAATGCTTCCGCTGCGAGCGCGGGGGCTGCGTCGGCGAACGCGTCGAGGGTGTCGAGGACGTCGGTACTCAACGTTGCCGGCAACGTGATGTAGCCGAAGCGGCGGCTGGTCGCTTCGAGTCGTTCCATGTGCACGGCGGAGTCGGCCATGAGCGTCCCGTCTGCCGACGCGGATGCGGGGTGCGTTCGCGGGCAGCTGGAGCGTATCGAAGATGACGGTGGCGGCGACCGATCCGGACCTGGTCGATCGCCGCCATGGTGGAGCGTTACGGAATGAGGTACGTGCGGATGGTGCTGCCGTCGGCGCCGGGGAGCGTTTCGGATCCGTCCTTTGCGCCGATGAGGCCCCCGAAGAGACTCGGGGCGCTCGCGATTCGGGTGGCGAGGGTGTCCCGGCTCCCGCCGCCGGCGAGTACGTCGGGGCCGAGGTTCATCAGTCGGGCGCTGTCGTACCGCAGGATCTCGGTCGCGTGCTCGAGCATCTGGCTCTCGTCGACGACCACCACGTCGTCGCCGTTCGTCTCAAATCGAACCATGCCGAACCACGGGTTGACGCTGGTGACTTCGGCCGCGTCGTTCGGCTTCGCCTTGGCGTACGCGTCGAGGAGCTCTTCGTGGGCCTCCGCGATGTCGACGTCCCAGTCCTCGTCGTGTGCGCTGAGCTTCGGGTACGCCTTCGCCCGAGCGTCCCGGGCGAGCTGCTTCTCCAGCCGGTACTCCGCTGCTTCCCGGTCGTCGTACGTGTACTCGTTCCCGGTGATGTGCACACCGCGGAGAACGGTGAATGTGCCGTCGTCGTTCAGTGCGACACGCCACGTGCTGGTGAACGCCGCGATGCGCCTCCGCAACGGCAGGTCGAGGGACCGACTCCACATCTCGTTGAACGCCTGGAAGTTGTACTTCGGGGACCGCTGGTTGACCCGCTCGAGCATCGTTGCGTACGCCTCGACGGAATCCTCACTGAGGCGGCTGAGCTTCATTGCGAAGTCCGGGTCGGCTCCGTCGAGTTCGCGGACGCTCTCATCGAAGAGGTTCTTCTCAAGCTCGATGGCTTCGCGGAGGTCCTGCGCGTCCTCGATGAGGGTCCATGACTCTCCGCCGGGGTGCTTCGCGTCGTACGCGAGCGCGAGCGCGTCGTCCTCGGCGTGTTCCTGCGCGGCGAACGCTCCGCCGGAGAGGCCGGTGACCTTCGGGATGCCGGGGCGGTCCTTTCGGCGGGTGCTGTTACCAGTCATGTCCAGCATGTGTGCGGCAGCAGGCGGCGACGGCTTGCGCCGCTTGCTCGGCTGAGTCGGGCATGTGTGTCCCGTCTGCCAGCGTACAAGCGGTAAGCGTTCGGAGAGCGGCCGAATCGTTCCGAGCACGTCGCAGGGTCACCGGAACCCGGGCAGCAGCAGCAGATGCGGCTGCCCCGGTCAGGACAGGATGGTTGCCGCGAGCTGCAGCTGCTGCTTGATGATGGGGGTGCACTGTGCGAGGCGGTCGCCGACCGTCCGCTTGGCGTGCGGCGAGTCGGTCCGCTCGGCCAGAACGCTGCCGGGGAGGGAGTCGATGCGTTCCCATCCGGTCGGGGTGAGCAGGTCGGACGCCACGTACGACTGCTCCGCGTAGGAGTCACGGCGGAGGTAGATGCGGACCTTCTGCTCCGGCGCGTCCCCAAGTGCGGGAAGCACGACGATGCGTTCGACGGTGTAGTCCTGCCGCCCCTGGGCGAACCGGTCGGTCAGGACCGGTTCAGCGTTGGCGAGGCGTGCCGCTGCGCGCCCGGCAGCGGTGTCCGGGACAGCGCTTGCAGCCGCGGTTGGACTGTGCAGCGCGACGTCGTCCGCGTCGCCGTGTTCCTGGGACGCGAACGCTCCGCCGGAGAGTCCGGCAGCCTTCGGAACACCTGGCTTGTCCTTGCGGCGGGTTGGGAGCGTCGTCATGCCCTGAATGTACGCGGCAACACGAAACCGATCGAGTTGAACGTGCACCGCCCTGCCGGGCAGCCGTCAGCGTCGGCGGCGGCCTCTGCCCGCCGTCGAAGCCGTTGGCGGTCGTCGCGCCAAGCAAACAACCCGCTGTTGTGGGCAACGGAGACGAGGACACCTGCCAAGGACATGGATGTGTCGCCGTGCCTAAGCGTTCCGAACACCGAGTTGGGGTGAGGGCCGCACTGTCTTCGCTGGTCGCCGGTGATGCAAGGTAAATCGAACATCCGTCTAAGGTGCGGAAGATGCAACACGTTCCGGCGACGACTCGGGCTCAGTCGCGGTGGATGCCGAGGCGATCGCGATGAGCAGCGTCGTGTCCCTATGCGTGGTCCGCGGTCGAGCGGTTACCCGTCGGCGCCGAGACCTGCCTTCGGGAGCGGGTCGCTCATGACGGGCTCTGTGGTGGTGACGGTCTTCGTGTAGGAGCGGATGCGGCCTGTCCCGCCGTCGCCGTGCGCTTTCCAGCTGGCGGATCGTTCGTCGTCCTCGACGATCCAGAACGGTCCGCTACCCGAAGTGCCTGCGTCGTACTGGTACTCCCAGATGACTGTAGAGACGGCCTTGGTGAGCGCCTTCCGACGGCTCATCGTCCGATCATCTCCGCGAACTCCTCGGGCGTGACGATGCGGACGCCGAGGTCGGTCGCTTTCTGCCACTTCGACGTTCCGACCTCGGAGGAGACCAGCAGCGATGTGGTCTTCGACACAGACCCGGAGGACTGCCCGCCCATCCGTTCGACGAGCTCGTTCGCTTCGTTCCGTGAGGTGCCGGCGAGCGGGCCGTTGAGGGCGCCGCTGATGACGACCTTCATCCCGGCGAGCGGCAGCGCGGCCGCCGTCTCCTCAGCGGCCTGCTCGGGCTCCTCCCCCATGTTCACGCCTGCGGCGCGGAGCTTGTCGATGACGGCGCGGTTCCGCTGGAACCCTTCGTGGAACAGGGCGGCGCGTTCCGGGCCGACCCCTTCGATGCCGGAGGTGAGGAAGTCCTCCTCGGTCGCGGCGAGGAGGGCGTCCATGGTGTGGAAGTGGTTCGCGAGACGGCGGCCGAACGTGCGACCGGACTTCCGGATGCCGAGGGCGGTGATCACCCGGTTCAGCGGCTGGGCCTTGGCGGCGTCGATGTTGGCGAGGATCTTCTCCGCGACCTTCCCACCGAGGAAGCGCTTCGTGCCCTTCTCCGTGGTGCCCAGGCTCAGGTTCGCCAGCTGCTGGAACTGCAGGGTGAACAGGTCACCGAGGTCGTTGACGAGCGGGCGCTCGCCGGAGACGAGTGCGTCGGCGATGGCAGTGGAGAACCCGTCGATGTCGAGGGCGTCACGCGACCCGGCGTAGGAGATGAGAGCGCCGATGCTGTCGGCCGGGTCGGTGGAGCGCCAGATGACGGCGGACTTGTCCAGCGGCGCACCGGACGGGGAGACATCCGACGGGATGTACGGGGTGACGCCCTCGGGGTTCTCGACGACGCGGCCGACCCGCGGGATGATGTCGTTCGCCTTGAATACCTGGACGACGGACCCGATACCCACGCCGAGCTCGGCGATGATGGACGGGTTGTGCAGGGTGGCGCGGCTGATGGTGGACCCGTCAACGGTGACCGGGTCGAAGATGGCGGTGTAGCTGATGTTGCCGGTGCGGCCGACCCCTTCGATGATGTCGAGGACGGCGCTGACGGCGGTCTCCGCCTCGTACTTGTACGCCACTGCCCACCGCGGCGCGCGGCTGGTCGTCCCGAGCGCGGCCCACACCTCCGGTTCCACCACCTTGAGGACGACGCCGTCGGTCGGGTACGGGAAGTCCGCCGCCTTCCGCTCGTCGCCGAACGCGAGGACGCGGGCGATGACATCGGTGCTGTCGGCGGCGATGTCCAATCCGCTGCTGGTGGTGAACCCGGCGAGCTCGAGGTTCCCGTCCTGGATGCCGCGGTCGCTGTCGTACGCCATGAACGTCAGGCGCACGTCGTAGTCGAGGTCGCTCTTGCGGACGGAACCGGCGGTTGCGTTCCGGGGGTTCGCGAATGCGGGCTTGCCGGAGGCGACGCGGTTGGCGTTGGAGAACTCGAAGTCGTCGCGGGTCATCAGCAGCTCGCCGCGGACGTTCAGGACGCCGTCGGCGAGGGCGGACCCGAGCTGCTTCGGGAGGCCTGTGATGTGGAGCTTCATGACGTTGTCGGTGAGGTCTTCACCGGTGACCCCGTCACCGCGGGTGGACACCTGCGCCAGGGTGCCGTTCTCGTAGCGGGCGTTAAAGGCCATCCCATCGAACTTCGCCTCGAGGCGCACGGTGCCGCCCGCTGCAGCCACCCGGTCGACGAACGATTCGATGTCGGCGAGGTCCTTCACCTTGTCCAGGGAGAGCATCGGCACGTCGTAGGTGACGTTCCCGCCGACGCTGACTCCGGCGGCGACTGCGGTGAACAGGCCGTGTTCGACGACGTCGTCGGGGTTCGCCTTCTCGTACTCGCGGATGCGGTCGAGGAGGTGGTCGTACTCCGCGTCGGTCATCAGCTCATCGGAACCGTCGTAGTAGGCGAGCGCGGCGGTCTTCGCCTGGTCGATGGCGTCCGTGTACGAGAAGTCAGCCAACTGGTCCTCCGGGGTGGTGATGCGGTGCGGTCACCATCTTCTATGCGCGGACGGACGTCGGCGGGTGCGGTCAGTCCGCGTCGTCCGGATGCACCTTCCCGATGACGCGCCGCCACGGCGCGGTGAGGTTGTCGTAGCCGGCCTGCGTCCACCCGGGAGCCTCGCCGGACCCGATCTTCCACCGGTAGGTGAGGGCGACCGCGGCATCCCGGGCCGCGGAGCAAGGATCAAGATGCGCGTCGGTCCCACCGTCGGCGAGGAACCCGTCGTCCAGGATTGCTTCGGCGATGGCGCGGTTCGGGTTCACCGACTCCACGTCGGTGGAGCGGCCATCGACGGCGGCGAGGTGCGCCTCCCGCTGCTCCATGCGTCGCACCGCAGCCCAGGCAGCGTTGTGCACATCCTCGTCCTCGCGACCTGCCGCTGCGGCGAGCGCGTCGTCCTCAGCAGCGGTCAGCTGTCGGCTGCGGGCGGCGATGGTCTGCGCCGCGAGGGTGACTGACAGGGCCGCCAGGATCGCATCATCCGAGGCCGGTGCCGGAGCAGACGTCTCTGGTTCGTACCAGACGGTGACGTCGGGTCCGATACTCGCGGCGAGCGCTGTCGCCGCCTCGAGGTCCCCTTCGTACAGGCCACACATGTCGCACCGTTCGACGCCGTTGCCGTTCCACGGGGCGAGCACCCCCGGGATGGCGTGGATGCGTTCGCCGCACGGCCCGTCAACCGGGTGCTTGCTGAACCGGGCCAGGTTGATGTCCTGGCCGTTGGCGTCGCGGAGCCACGGGTCGGTTTCGCGGGCGATGACCGCGTTGCCGGACCCGTCCCACTGCTGTTCCTCCGGGAGCACAGCGGCGCGGTCCGTTGTGGTGAGGGCGACGGTGTCGGCGGTGAAGTGCTTGTGGGTGAACTCGCCGGTGCTGGCGTGCAGGTTCCCGCGCGCGTCTGAGGTGGTCATGCTGTTCTGTGTGCGCGGCGCCCGCCGCATACAAGCCTGACCGTGAGCAATACCGCCTCGGCCAACGCTGTCCGCTTCACCGAGTATCCGGACCCGGATCTCCTCCTCGTGCACTTCTCCGACGTGCATCTGCTCGGCACCGACGACCCGTTGTACGGCGTCGCGGATGCAACCGGTCATCTCAAGCGCGCGCTCGCCGGGTTGGAATCGTCGGGTGCGAAGCCTGCGGCGTTGGTGTTCACCGGGGACATCGCTGACACCGGTGACCGGGACGCGTACCGGAGGATTCGAGCGGTGGTCGGTCCGGTCGCGCATCGTCTCGGAGCGACGGTGCTGTGGCTGATGGGGAATCACGATGACCGGGAGGTGTTCCGCCGGGAACTGCTCGGCTCCCAGTCGGTGGACCGCTCCCCCGTCGATTCGGTCACCACGTTCGACGGGCTGCGCGTCATCAGCTTGGACACCACAGTCCCCGGGCATCATTACGGGCAGATCCGACCGGAGCAGCTCACCTGGCTGCGGAACGAACTGGCGACGCCGGCGCCGCGCGGCAGCATCTTGGCGCTGCATCATCCGCCGCTGCCGTCGATCGTGGAGCAGGCGGTGACCTGCGAACTCCTAGACCAGCAGGACCTCGCAGCGGTCGTCCGAAGCTCTGACGTGCGAACCATCCTCGCCGGCCACATCCACCACACGTCGTTCGGGACGTTCGCCGGGATCCCGGTCTCCGTCGCCACCGCGTCGTCGTACACGCAGGACCTCACCGCCCCGCAGCACGGCATGCGCACCGAGGACGCCAACCAGGGATACAACCTCGTGCACGTGTACGAGGACACCATCCTCCACTCCGTCGTCCCCATCGGCCACGGACTTCAGATGGATTTCGTCAGCGCGGAGGAATCCGGGCGCCGCCTCGCCGAACAGGGGATCATCCGGCTGGCACGCCGCACAGGAGCGTCCGGCTTCCGCGCATAGAGGAAGCATGCCGAAGCAGACCACGAACGCCGAGTACCGCGTCCGAGTGCACGCCGCCATCCGAGCAGCCGTCGAGGAGCGCACAGGCCGCACCGCGGACCGTGACCTGGTCCGTGCCGTCGCCGATGAGGCCCTCGTCACCGCCATCGGACAGGCAGTCGTCCGCCTCGACGCTCGTCCCGAGTTCCCCTTCATCCACGGGCTGCCGGACGCTGCCGCGATCGCGTGGACGGACGCCGACCACGGCGAGCACATCGCCCTTCGCTACGGCCACCCCGGCAACGGCGTCTGGCGGTACAACGACACGGGCTACTCCGCCGCCGACCTGCTCGACATTATCGGCAGCTCCACCCCGCATCCGCTGGACTTCCGCAGCAGCCCGCAGACCAGCCCGTCGGAGGTCATCCGATGACCGCCGTCGTTCCCGCCGACGCCGACGACGACTCAGGTGACGCCATCGAGGTGTTCCGCGCTGCCGCTGACGCCGCCCGCCAGGCTGCCGATGTCGCAGTTCCCGGTAACTCCATCGCGATGACCTCCTCTCCCGAGGACGCGATCGAGGTGAAGGCCCGCCTCGCCAGCGCACACAAGGAGATCGTCCGCGCCAGGAAGGCCGCGCTCGAGGCGCAGCAGGCTGCCCGCGACCTCATCGAGCGGAAGAGGCGTGAGCTCGAGCAGATGATGCGGGACGCGAACGCGCTCCTGGCTCCGCTGCAGAAGCAGATGGACCGGCTGCAGGATGGCATCAGCGCCGTGAACCTCTACCTTGGCCGGGACGAGGAGATCATCCCCATCAGGGAGGGGGAACGCGCATCAGCGGACGAGGTCGTCATCCTCCGGCAGACGACGCTGAACATGGATGAGGAGACCGCGTTCCTCGCCGACGAGGGCGGCATGGACTTCTCCAACATCGGGGAGTTTGTCGATTGGCTGCACGCCGACCAGCGGAACGTCGACCAGATCATCCCGGAGACCAAGGGCGTTGTCGCGTTGCAGCCCCGCGGCCGGTGGAAGGACTACGCCGGCGACCCGTTCGCTGACGCAGCCATGAACGCCGCCAACCGGGAGACGTTCTGGTTGGTGCGGAACGGGGAGAACCTGTGGCTGACCACCGCGCCGTTCAGCGTCGGCGAGCACGCCGTCCCCCGCGCGGACCTGTTCACGGAGATGTTCGATGAGACCGTCGGTGCGGAGCGCCGCCCGATGCAGCCGGGCTCCTCTGCCTGGATCCGCGCCGAGGAAGCCGCGGACGAACTCACCCGGCACTACATGAAGGTGGCGCTGCTACTGCAGGGTCTCGTGGACCGCACGAAGGTGTTCCACCCGCTGCCGAAGGGCGGCCTGTCGTTCATCGACCAGGCGGCGTACGACCGTGGAGTCGTTCGCGTCATCACCGACGATGAGAACGCTCTCGCCGCCGTCCGACAGCCGTTCACCGAATGGCTGAAGGAGCGGACCGCGTCGCTCGACACCGGCATGCGTGTCGTCGGATCATTCGGCTGGGGTCGCGGGTTCCGGCTGTACGAGGACAAGAAGAACTACGAGCCGGCGAACGTCAGTCCGCAGGGCTGCCAGCCGCCGGACGGGGTGTACACGATCAAGCGCATCCAGGACCGTTGGTTCGATTTCTCCTTCACGTTCGACCGAACCGACAACGTGTACGACCGGTACCGCGGCTACACGAAGCCGCAGCGGAAGGCGACGGGGAAGTTCAGCGTCGGCGACAAGTTCGTCATCCCGCTCGACAACGTCACCGTGGAGGAGATGGAGGAGTACCTCGCCGCTCGCAGTGAGCGGCAGCACTACCAGGTGATGTTCCCACTGTTGCGTGCAGCCATCGCGTTCAAAAAGGCGGAACAGGCGAAGGAGCAGCCGTTCCGCGATGCGCTCGTCGCCGTCCTCGCACAGACCAGCGGGTACGACGACCTGGACGCCGTCGGCGACGCCGCGGACGACCTCATCCGCTGGTACAAGACGGCGAACAAGTGGCACCGTCCGCTGAACGCCGACGACGCGAAGGCGTCCCGGCTCATCCTCGCTGAGCACAAGCGCCGACAGACCCCGACGTCAGATGCGACCCTCGCCGCCATCCACGAAACCGCCCCGGACGCCATCGTCATCGCCCGCCGCACCAACGACTACATCGCCGTCGTACCGGAAGCCCGGCAGTACCCCGAGGCTGTGACGCCGGCGAACGTGTGGGCGACCATCATCACGTTCAACACCACCGGCACCGAGAAGAACCGCAACGCCTGGCAGACGATCACCCGCGCACAGGTCGCGAAGTGGACCATCCTGCACCAGACGAACACCTGGGACTCGTGGGAGCTCGACCCGAACAAGGAGACCCGTCTCACCGACGCTGAGATCGATGAGTTCCTCGACTTCCTTCTGCACCACCCGACGCAGCTGGTCAGCAGCCGCGACCGTCACACCCTCGCCAGCCCGCACAAGCACACACCGTTCCGGGTCGTGTACTCCGAGCGTGGGACGAACGACGACCGGGACCGCACGGTCGCTACCATCCACCTCGCCAGCGACGACAACAAGCACTACACGCGGGATGCTCGCGCGATCCGGAAGGCCGACGACCTGCGGTTCTACCTCGACTACGAGTACGAGTCGCACGATTCGAACCGCAACGACCGTCTCGCCTGGCGGACGAACTACTGGGACAGCATCCGCCCTGGGAAGGTCATCTGGCAGGACGACGAAGTTGAGGCGGCACTTGCCGCAGCGATCACTGCCAGGTCGGAGCGGCGGGAAGCGTCGCGGAAGCGTAGTGGTGCGGCTCGCGACCTCGCCATCGCGGTGCGCGGTCAGTGGACGGATCTCGCCTGGGCGCGGCTGCGTGCCCGGTACGTCGAGGACTTCGGCGACGACGAGCTGTGGGATGAGCACAAGAAGACGCTTCGCGAGCCCCGGTACCCGCACTGGAAGTCGCACTACGGGTCCAGCAGTGACTTCCTCACCGTCCTGACCGGGCGGCTCCTGGACGCAGGCATCGACCCGGCCGGGATGAGCGTGGTCGAAGCCGCCGCTGTCGCACCGGGCGACCCCATCGTCATCCCGGACGACTGCGTCGAGCTGCGGTACCCCGCAACCCCGAAGGGATGACTGCGTACGAAGTGCGCGGACGGGTTAGCCGGCGGTGATGGCGCGGATGATTTTCTCGACGTCCTCGTCCGCAGTCACGGCAGTTGTGAAGAACGATGCGACGAACGCTGTACTTCGGAGGAAGCGGGCGATGACATCCATGACCTTCGTGTGACGCCCGACTTCCTGCTGCAGTCCGTTGTTCATCGCGAGGCGCCCGACCAACAAATCGCGCTCTCTCGCAACACCCTCGGCACCGCTGATCTTGAAGGTTTGCGCCGTCCGACGCAGGCCATCAGCGAGGGAGTACAGCAGTTCGCGCACTTCTGGTTCAAGGGTGTCATCGTCCGCCAGCAGAGCACTGAGATCGTCCGCGGTCGATGCAACGGTTTCGAGCAGCGACGACGCATCTACGGGTGACGCGGCGTGGCCCTTCAGCAGCGCGCTCGCGCCAAGGATGCGATCAGTTTGCGCCTCGGAGTACCGCAGCACAAAGTCAACCGTCTGTCCGCTCTGGCCCTGCACGCCGAACGCCAACGCGCCTTCGATACTTGGCAGCGGCTCGAGGAAGAAGTCGTAGGGGATGGAGACTCCTTGATTCTTGAGGTTCGCGAAGGCAGTCCGCACCTCACCTGGCAGAAGCACCAGCTGCGCCACGGCCTGCACATAGTCAACGGTGTTCGGGGCTACCTCAAGGTACGTTCCCCACGTCGAGCTCAGGCTTTGGACGCCGCTGTGCTGTCGGCAGTGGTCGAGCAGCCCGTGCAGGCGGGCGGCGGGGTCTAGCGAGTCGGTCATGTGGCCCTTCGCAGGAAGGGTAGTGGCCACGACCGACGCGCTATGAAATCGCAATCGGGACGGCTCTCTGCGCCGAAGCCGGAGCCAATCGCATAGACCCGTCATGACGGACCTTCTGCCCGGCCAGCCGGCTGCGAACATGACCCTCTGCCCGGACTGCCGCGACTGCTTCGCTGACTGCGTCCGCTGCGGCGGCGTCGGCTGGCTGCCCCCGCAGATTCGCGTCCTCATCACGGGGTCCCGGGAGTTCACCGACCGGTCCATCATCGCCAAGGCGTTGTCACAGGTGCGTCGGGAACACCGTGGCTCGGTCCTCCACGTCGTGGCCGGAGCTGCGAAGGGTGCGGATTCACTCGCGGCCGCCGTCGTTCGAGACGCCGATCCGTCAAAGGCGGTGCTCGAGGAGCATCCCGTCACTGACGCGATGTGGCGTCCTGACGGCCCGAACGGTCCGGTGAACAAGCGCGCCGGTATCGAACGGAACCAGCGGATGGTGGACCTCGGCGCGGACGTCTGCCTGGCGTTCCTCCGTGCCGGCGCCGGCAACCGTGGTACGAAGCACTGCATCGGCGCTGCGAAGCGCGCCGGCATCGAGGTGCGGGAGTTCGAGCAGGGGCCGTTTTGAGAGCCCCGCGGGCCGGGCAGCTCGGCGGCGGAGCCCCTCCTCGTTGCTTGGGCGCATAGACGTCAGCGAGCGCGCGAATCGGTCGCGCATCGACCGCGGGGAGCCGCCGGATGGTGCAGTACGCCGCGTCCACGGACGTGTCCAGCGAGAAGTCGCTGACGGAGATCAAAAGGACCGTCACCCGGTACGGGGCGACCCACTTCGGGTTCCTGGATGAGCCGGGGCGGGCGTCGGTGGCGTTCCGGCTGGGTGACCGGCAGGTGCGGTTCGCGTTACCGCTTCCGGACCGGCAGGCGCGGGAGTTCGCGCATCACTCGCGTGGGGTTCGGGAGAAGCAGGCAGCGGACCGCCTGTATGAGCAGGCGATCCGGCAGCGGTGGCGGGCGCTCGCTCTCGCGGTGAAAGCGAAGCTCGAAGCGGTGGAGTCCGGCATCGGCGAGTTCGACGCTGAGTTCTACGCGTACCTGGTCCTCCCGAACGGTCGAACGATGTTCGAGGAGACCCGCGATCAGGTCATCCACGCCATCGAAGCCGGAGCGACCGGCCGGCTCATGCTGGAGGCACCGGGTGCTTGAGATGCTGACGGCGAAGGACATCATCGAATTGCTCCGGAACCACTACATCGCTCCAAGCAAGCCATCTCCGGGGTTCTTCTGCCCGGAGCTGTCCGACCCGACCGACAAACGACGCGCGGACCTCATTTGGGTGCCCACCACGTGGCAGGAACGCGGGCAACTCATCGGCCACGAGGTGAAGGTGTCCCGCGCCGACGTCGTCGCGGAGCTCGCCGACCCGACGAAAGCGGACGCATGGGCCCGGTACTGCGACCGGTGGTGGCTTGTCGTCTCCGACCCGGCCCTCATAGACGGACTCACCATCCCGGAGCACTGGGGCGTGATGGCCCCACCGTCCAAGCGACGCCGCAGGACGATGACGGTGCTTCGCCCCGCTCCGCAGCTCACTCCCGCCGACAAGACACTCGCGTTGGCGAACGTCCTCGCCCGGCTGCACAACACCGGCGACGACGTGTTCACCCGCATGCAGCGGCTCGAACGGGAACGGGACACGGCGGTGCGAACCGCGGAGCGGCTGGAGACGGTGAACGCACGGCTCGGCGAACAGCTGCGCGGTACCGCAGCCCGTCCTCGTGAGACGGAGAAGATCACCGCAATCCTCGACGCGGTGACGAAACGAACGAAGACCGGCGGCCGCCACCAGTGGCTGCAAGCCGACCCAGACGCCGTCGCCGTCGCCGCGCTCGACTACGCCCTCATCCGACGGAAGACGCAGTTCCTCCTCCGCCGCATCGACGAGCGCGTCAGCCAGTTCAGCCGGGCGCTCGCTCCCACCGACGTGACCGACATCGTCGAAGGACTCACCGGTTTGTCCCGCCGCGTGCAAAAGGATCTCGACGACGCGGACGCCGCAGCCGATGTCGATACGCTGACCCGGTGAATGCGGAGGAGTTGTGTAATCGGGTGCACGCTCGATTGCAGCAGTACGTTCCGTTCCTGCCGTCGCAGGTGTCCTACACCGAGGAGCAGCACGACTCCTCCGACTGGAGCGTGCAGGTCATCGCGGAGGACTACGTCGGCATCGTCGCGCTCATCCGCGGCGGACGATGGTCAGTGGGATTCGCCGTCGCCGAGAACGGACAGCTCCGCACCGCCGACCTCGGAGCGGACATCCCCGCGGAGCAAACCGACGACGCAGCAGATTTCGTCATCGGGTCGCTGCGGAACTACTTCCGAGGCGACTACTTCCCACCGAGGACCTCCGACGCGGAAGCGAAGCGGCAGCGCCTCGACAGCGTCGTAGACGCCATCCTCGTCGACTATGCGCAGCGTCGCTGACGCCGTGCTCCTCCGCGCATAGAGACGTCATGAATCACGCCAATCCGCTGCCGACGCTTGGTGCACCGCTCGCAGACGCTGACGAGGCGCGCCTGTCGTGGTTCATCGTCAGCGCCCGCCGAAGCTTGGCCGGGGATGGCGGCACGGCGCTGCTGTTAAACGCGATCGAGCATGCTGTTGCGGCGCACCGCGCGCAGCAGCGCGTGGACCGGAATGGCAACCGGGTTCCCTACGTCCTGCATCCGCTGCGGAACACCGCGCGGCTGCTGATGTTCGGCGTCGTCGACCATGATGTGCTGGTCGCATCCCTCCTGCACGACACCGTGGAGGATGTTCCGGACGCGCTCGTCGTCGCCCTCACCGGCGGGGATGACCTGGCACCGCTGGCAGCGATTCGCGCTGAGTACGGTCCGGTCGCGGCTGACACCGTCGCCGCGGTGACCAACCCTTCAGAAATCGTCCGTCTGCCGCGCGCGGAACGGAACGCCGCGTATGTCGAGCATGTCGCGGCCGTCGTGTCCGGCAACCCGCGCGCCGTTCTGGTGAAGGCGGTGGACTTCCTTGACAACGCCGGCAGCCTGCCGGACCTGGCCGGAGTGAACCCGGCGATGGCGAAGCGGCTCGCGGCGAAGTACCAGCCGCTGGTAGCCATCCTCGACACCGCGCTCGCAGGGGCCGCCGTCGCAGCGTTCACCGACCATGTCGCCGCCATTCGAGCAGCCGTGCGTTCGACCGGCGACGCCCTCAACCGCATCCTCGCCGCATGACCGCCCCAGCAGAACGGAACGCGATGAAGCCCGAGAAGCATCAGATCTGGAAGCGTCTTAGCACCGGCGAACTGGTGACGGTCACCGCTGTCGGCGCGGCGTGGGAGGCGCGTCGCACCGTCGTCGTGCAGGGGAAGCGCCGCGTGTACGTGGAGTACGGGCCGTTCCTGAAGAAGTACGCGTTCGTCCAAGCGGCGCCGGAGCAGCCCCCGGCCGCACACACCGCGTCGGAGCAGCCCGCCGCGTAACGGATAGTGGGCCCGCTGTCACCTCCATGCAGTCGTGCCGCGCACATGAGCAGGTATGGACGACATCCTCCGCAAGGCGCACACCGGCGAGCGCGGCAACCCAGGCGAGTTCGGAACTCATGACCGGCCGGACGCCGAAGTCACCCTCAGCACAGGGGCTCTCCCCGGCGACGTGACCCTCGCTCCCGGAGAGGACGACTACCTCTACGCCGGCCCGCTCGGCTTCGATGACCTGCCACCCATCGGTATCAGTCGCTTCGAGGACGGCGACGCGTACCTCGTCTCCCCCACCGTGCCGGTGCCGCTGCTCGACTGGGCCCCCACGAACCTCACCGACGAGGAGAAGGCCGCGTGGGTGGAGGACCGCCGCCCCGCCATAGAGACGTTCCTCCGCAACCGGTACGGCGCACACCTGACCGGTCTGGACACGTGGGACGACGACGTGGAACGCATCCGCCGCGCCGGCGCGGAGGTCAGCATCGTCGCCGAGCAGAACCCGGACGGCACCATCAGCCACCAAGCGATCGCCGACGCCGTCAACCGGTCCTCCGCCGTCACCATGACGAACGAGTTCGACGACGGCACGTTCGGCACCCTGAACGCCTCCCGCCTCCTCCGCGAGTACCTCGACACCCGCGCCATCGCCGCGTCCGCCGACGAGATGACGCCGGCAGCCATCGACCGGGAAGTGCGCGCCCGCAACGGCAAGCGGGAACTCCGCGCAGAGACTGCTCGCGCCATCGCCCGCCGACTCGCATACGAGGCGTACGACGGCATCGTCGACGTGCCCCAGCCGGTGCCACACCTCGACGACCTCGCCTACAGCGGCCACGCCGACAAGGAAGAGCTGATGGCAGACCTCCGAGCCATCTACGCGGTCGAGGGGCGCATGAACTCCCGGGTCCGCATCGACATGCTCATGACCTGGATCCTCCACGGCACGCCAGACCGGGAGACGGCCACCGGCGCCTGACCTCGCCGACTCGCCGCAACCCGGTCACGCGCTCTCTGCCTCGCGGCTGCCGGCGCCTGGTCCGCATAGAGCCAGGCATGACCGACATCGCCCCCTGGTACCAGGACGACTGGACGACCGTGTTCTCCGGTGACTCCCTCACCGTCCTCGCGACCCTTCCCGACAACAGCGTCGACGCTGTTGTCACCGACCCGCCGTATGGGCTGGCGAACCTGCCGGCGAAGAAGGTCGCTCTGGCTCTCACCGAGTGGATCGGCGGGAACCGTGCGTTCATCCCCGGCGGGAAGGGATTCATGGGCAACGACTGGGACCGGTTCGTCCCGCCACCCGCCTTGTGGGATGAGGTGTTCCGTGTCCTCAAGCCCGGCGGGTACCTGCTGACCTGGTCCGGCGCCCGCACGCAGGATCTGATGGGGATGTCTGTCCGCCTCGCGGGTTTCCAGGTGAAGGACGCCATCGCATGGAGCCGGGCGGACTCGTTCCCGAAGACGAAGCATTCCCTGAAGCCCGGGTACGAGCCGATCCTCATGGTGCAGAAGCCGCTCGAGGGCACCATCGAGCAGAACATCGCCAAGTGGGGTACCGGCGGCATCCACGTGGACGACGTGCGAACGCCGTTCCGGAACGCTGCTGACCGGGCGGAGACCGTCGGGAAGAACAAGCACGGCCAGTACGGCACGAAGCAGGGCGGGAACAGCGTCTTCGGCGACTTCTCCATGCTTGCCGACCGGAAGGACTACGACCCGGAGGGTCGGCTGCCCACGAACCTCATCCTCGACGAGGAGATGGCGCGTCGCCTTGACGCAGCGAACCCGCCGTCGAAGTCCTCGAAGGGCAAGCCGCGCGCTGCAGCCGCGGGCGAGGGGTGGGGCATGACCGCCACCGGCGCCGAGTACGACGATGAGGGCGGCCCCAGCCGATTCTTCCCCGTCTTTTCCGCCGACGACGACCCGCTGTTCTACGCCGGTCGCGCGCCCGCGAAGGAACGCCCCGTCGGCGAGGACGGCACGAAGCACCCAACCGTGAAGCCCTTGTCCCTGATGTCCTGGACTCTGAAGCTTGTCGTCCCACCGAACGGCGTCGTCCTCGACCCGTTCCTCGGCTCGGGAACCACGGTGGAAGCCGCGCGGATCGCCGGGTTCCGCAGCATCGGTGTCGAAGCGCACGAGCCGTTCCTCGAGCTCATCAAGCAGCGCATCATCCGTTCCACTCCGAAGGAGGCGTAGCCGATGGCTAGCCAGCAGGTTGTTGTCGCGCTCGTCGAAGCGTGGCGTATCCGTGACGATGCTCGGTTCGAGCAGTACGCGAAGATCATGTCCGCGGAAGCGCGCCGGAAGAACGCCACGTCGTCGTTCTCAGACCGAATCGACGAGATCATCGGCCGCGGCCGGGTGGAGCTTGAAGCGCCGAAGGACAAGGACTCCGGGATGCTTCTCGGCCGGTTCTACGACCCGAAGCTCACCTTCGACGACTTGGCGTTGAACGTCGAGGTTCAGCAGCACCTGGACCAGTTCCTCGCGGAGGTGCGCATTTGGGATCAGCTCGCGGAACACGGCATCCGCCGCCGGAACCGGGCACTGTTCCATGGGCCGGCGGGCTGCGGGAAGACGTCTCTGGCATCGGCGCTCGCGGTCGCGCTGGACCGTCCCCTGCTGGTGGTGGAAACCGCTGCCATCACCGGGTCCCTGCTGGGACAGACGTCGAAGAACATCACGAACCTGTTCGACTTCATCGAGCAGGGGAAGTTCGTCGTCCTCTTCGATGAGTTCGACAGCCTCGGGCAGGACCGCGGCGCGCAGCACGAGCATGGGGAACTCCGCCGGGCGGCGAACGTCCTCCTGCAGAAGATCGAGAACTTCGAAGGTGACAGCATCGTCATCGCCGCGACGAATTATGCGGGGTTGCTCGATGATGCGCTCTGGCGCCGGTTCGACCTTGTCGCTGAGATGCCGCTCCCCCGTCACGACGAAATCACCCGGCTCCTGGCTGCCCTGAACCTCGGCGAAGAGGTCACGACCATGCAGGCGGAGCGACTCGTCGGCCAGTCGCACGCTGCTGCAGCGTTCGCTCGTGACTCCGCATGGCGGCTCGCGCTCGTCGCCGGCTGGACGGCGCCGACTGAGGAGGACCTGGTGGCTGCGGTCACGGTTACCCTCGAACGGCCCTGGGCAGGTCAGCGTAGCGAAGCTGCGGCTCTCCGCGCATAATCCTTTCCCACTCTCACGTAGAACAGGACACCGTCTCCATGGCTGGAACCGCCGCTGGCGAGCACGTGCAGGTCATCGTCATGCTCGTCGACCGTGACGACCCGTGCGATGACCGTGACGGCATCGCGGCTGTTGCTGCCGCCGCCGCGGCCGCGTTCCGGGCTGGCGCGGAGAACCCGGTGTGGCAGGAGTGGTTCGGCGAGGCGATGGCGAAGAGCGTTCGCCGCGCGGACGTGAAGATGTTCGGGAGGGTGCGAGAGCAGTTCCCGGATGCTGCGCATGTCCGGGTGGGTGCGGCTGAGGCGCTGGCGTTCCCGCCGATCCCGAATGATGCGTTGCCGAAGCTGCTGTCTCGGTTGCAGGTGTCGGGAACGGTGTTGCCGCGCCTGGATGCTGCGCCAGCGTCGGACGGGTCGTCTGCGGTCGTGCTGCTGAACGCGGACTTGGACATGAGTACGGGGAAGGCTGCCGCGCAGGCGGCGCACGCGTTCGTGCTGTGGGTTGGTGAGACCGCAGGTGCGCTGCCTGCCGTGCCGTCGGTGCAGTTCGCGTCGAAGGCGACGCTCGAGCAGGCGGTGCTGACCTTCAGTGACGCGGCGTTGGTTGTGGACGCCGGTCGGACGGAGGTGGCACCGGATTCGTTGACTGCGGTGGCGCATGGGACGGGCGAGCGCTGATGGCCAAGCTCTACTTCCGGTATGGGGCGATGAACTCGGGGAAGTCCACCGGGTTGCTGCAGGCGGCGTTCAACTATGAGGAGCGTGGGCAGCGGGTCCTGCTGGCGAAGCCGGGTGTGGACACGAAGGGTGACGGGGACATCGTCTCCCGCCTCGGGGTGACCCGCACCGTGGATTTGGTGTTCGCGCCGTCCGACGACGTCCGGACGACGGTGCTCGCTTCGGGTCCGGTGGACTGTCTGCTGGTTGATGAGGCGCAGTTCCTCGCCCGGGCGCAGGTTGACGATCTGCTCCGTCTGGCGGTTCTGGACGGTATTCCGGTTCTCGCGTACGGCATCCGAACCGACTTCCGCACTGAGGCGTTTCCTGGCAGCGCCCGGCTGATGGAGCTCGCGCACACGCTGGAGGAGCTCAAGACGATCTGTCGTTGCGGGCGGAAGGCGATGTTCAACGCCCGGCTGGTGGATGGCGGGTTCGTGTTCGACGGTTCGCAGGTCGCCATCGACGGTGTGGACGTCACGTACGAGTCGTTGTGCGGCAACTGCTATCTGCAGGAGTCCGACGGACGCCTCGACGGCAACTGACTGTGACCGCCACGCCGTCCCTGACCGCACTCCTGTCGAACATGTGTTCGAATAGGGCCATGGGGCAGAACAAGCGATACGGCACCGACGTCAGCGACTCTGCATTGAACGACTTCCTCACCAGACCGCGGCCCATCTCGCTGTCCCGCGAGGAGCTCGGGAACTTGCCGGTGACGCAGTGCGACGACGACAGTGAAGTGCTGGCCTGGGTGCGGTACCCGGAGACACCGGTGGAGGTTCGGGGACGCGTGGTCGAGTTCACGGACCGGGCGGCGCGGGTGGCGTGGCGGAATCGGGACGGCTCCGCCCACTCCGCGTGGGTCTGGCGCGACGCCCTATCGACACCTCCGACCTTTCGTCGCTAGGCCGTGGCGAGGGCCTGCGCGTCCGCTGCGGTCCGCTCGCGCCAGAGGTCCACTGCCGCCGGGTAGCGGTCGGGGATGATGTAGAGGTCGCCGGACTCGTCCTGCGCGACGCCGTACGCGTCATACATGCGCTGCTTGAGGATCTGGATCTCCCGCTGCACCTTCCGGAGCTTCGTCGCGAGAAGGCCCCGACTGACATTGTCCTTGGTGGTTGCCATGGTCCTCGCGAGGCGGGAGAGGCGAGCCTTGAGTTCATCGATGTTCGCGTCCTGGAGCTTTACGATGGCGCCACTCGGGAAGAACAGGATGTCCTCCCCGCCTTCGAACTTGGACGTGATGGGGGTGCCGGCGGCGGGGACCCGGCTGACGGAGGTGAAGTCGGTGTTGAAGTTGCTCACGAGTGGGGCGGTGTCTTTCTGCTGAGAGGAAAGGCGGAGGGGCGGCCCCGCTTGATTCCTCTATGAGCGGACGCGTTCCGCTTTCTGCGGCTTAGCTTGGAGTTTCCCGCTTTCTGGCCGCACCCTCAGGAAAGTTGGCTCCGGAAGCGGTAAGGCCCGCCACCCCATAGGTGCGCGGCTCATCGTCTGCCCCGCCGCTGCAACCCGCACGAAACCATGCCGCTGATACCAACGCGTGAGCGCCGCCGGATCAACACCGAACGCCCCGTCCGGACTCAACGCCAACAGCTTCCCGTGCCGGTCCGCCCACCCACAGATGCTCTCCAGCACCCGCGTACCAACCCCACGACGTCGCTCATGCCGCGGCACCGACAGCAGCTGCACCACCAGCACATCGCCGCGCGCACGCAGATGTACCGTGGTGCCCGGCGCGCGCCTGGCAACCTCGGCCCGCAGGTCGCGGAGCGCGTGCGCGCTGATCATGCGCGCTCGTCCAAGCGCCGCCGGTCACCCATCACGTTGTTCGCCTCCCGGGTGCCGAAGCGACACCACCCGGCAGTGATGCGGCGGAACCGCCTACCCGGCGGCGGTCACCCGGCGGCCCGGCGGCGGCGCCCACATCCAGCCGGTAAGCCCTTCGAGGACCGTCTGCTTCGCAAGGTCCAGCTCCCCGCGGCGGTGCGCGGCGCGCGCATCACGGACGAACCGGCCAAGCTGATGTCCGGCCGCAGTGACATGCCGGGTGTGCACGAACGCGTGTCCGTGCTCCTGCACGAAGTCCCGCAGCGCATGAATCCCGGCTTCCCACCGGTCCTCCCTGGTCTGCCGACCGTGATCCCATCCGGGGAGCGCATGCAACGCGGTGAGGTGTCGAGACGAGAGCCTGCCGGCGCGTTCCGCGGCGCGCGCTCTGGTCACCCACCCGGCGAGACGAACACCGTTGATGACGGTGTCCGCGGGGATACGACGGAGGGAGCGGCCGGAATCCGTCCATTCCATTGCAGCGGTGAGCCCTGCACGAAATGGCTTCCCGAGGTTCTTCCGGGAGTTCCCGGACACACCATCCCAGGACCAGAACGGTAACCCTTCGAGACGAGCCGCCCGCTCGCTGTTGAGCGTTCCCTTCCGACGGTCCCGGCGTCGCTCCCGAATCCAGGAGTTCAACCGCACACCATCTTCCTCATGATCGACCGGAATCGTCAAATGCCCCTCCCGAGCAGCGAACGATGCACACGCGGCAACGCCGCGGTCGAACTGGAAGTCGAATGTGTTCCTCACGGCGTCTCTATGTGCGGACCGCGCCTTCCCGATAAGCGCTCCAGTGACCTTTTCAGGGAACTCGTCCCCCGATTCTGCGGTCCGACATTCACCGGCCACGGAAAACACTCTGGTCAGCGCGGGCATGCGACGCGCTTCCCCCGCAGAGTCGGCAGGCGGGGTACACGGCCCCGATCAGGCGGGAACCGGTTCGATGTCCTCGACCGAGACGACGAGGTGCTTCCCGCGGAGTTCGGTGGCGACGAGGTACACCCGGTGCGACCGCTCGTGCGTGAACGTGGTTGGCGTCTCCCAGTCGCCGTGGTTAACGTCGCCGTCGAACACGGTGCGTGCGCCGACGACGACACCCTCGTTCGGGAACTGATGGCCGAACACGAACCGCTCCCGCCGACTCCAGACGCGCCGAGAACGGTACGTGTCGTCGTACGGCTTCCGGTTCGGGTCCTGCTCCATGACCTCGTGGGTCTTCTCGAGCGTGGCGTTGAACCGCACCCGCTGCCCAAGCTGCAGGGTCGGAACAAGGTCGATGATGGCGGGCATGCGGACACTCCCAGTCAGCCGGCACCCACGAGTGGTGCGACGGGAACAGCAGATGGCACCCTCCGACGTCGCGCCGGCGGGTGCCACCTCTATGCGTCCCGCAGAGCGTCAGCGGAGCGCGTCCACCCACGCGGAGGTGAGCGTCACGTGATGCTGCGGCTCGAGCTCCGCCGCGGTGTACGCCAGCGCCGCATCGCGAACCGCCGCGTACGCCAGATCGTCCTCCGCCGGGGTGGTCATCCCAGCGGTCGGACGAGCGTTGAACGCACTGGACACCACCCACTCCACGTCGATGGAGTCCACCGCAGCGACCGCCACCAGCGCCCAATACCGGTCGAGGACATCAACTTGGTCCTGCACCGCAGCGAGCGCTGACACTTCCGCATCGGTGAGAGCCGCCACCCGAGCAAGGAAGGAATCCAGCGGCGACGCGATGACAGCGGGTCCGGCAGGTAGCAGCAGGCTCATGCCTCCCCTATGCGCGGAACCGCCAAATCAGCAACGTGTGCACCGTTCGGCGACACAAACGTGAGCGGCGACGCTTCCCTTATGCGGGTGTCACCGTCGCAGCGCGCTCCCGCGCAGCCTGGTCGGCCTCCTTCCGCCGAGCCTTCGCTTCCCAGATGGGGCGCTCTTGGGCTCGTTCCTGCTCGGACAGCTCGTTGTACCGGGCCAGGAGCTTGTCGTACCGCGCACGCTGCTCGCGGGTCGCTCGGCCGCCAGCCCTGTCGATGCTCGCCGCCACCATGTGGAAGTCCTCGTACGCAACCCGCGATGGCGTCCGGTCGTCCGGAATCATCGTCAGGGCCTTCCACGTCGCAGCGGACACCCGCAGCGACGAGGACCCTTGCAGGAGCGCGTAGCTGCGCTTGCCTTCGTTCACGTAGACGGTGCGACCTGAGACGCCATCCCGTTCGATAATGTCGCGGAGGGAACGCACGTACCCGGCCTCGTCCCGCCACCGCTGCCGCAGATCCTTCTCCAGCGACTCCCGCGCCGCGGGCGTCAGGGCGCTCGCGTCGACGTCGGACAGGTCGAACGTCTGCAGCTTCGGGCCCGCGTCCTCCTGCGGGGCCTTCTCGGGAAGGCGGCGATGCCGGGCCGGGTCGATAACGAACCTGCGATAGTCGTCGAGCCCCTTGAACGCGACCCGCGGAACGAGGAACTCTGCGGTCTCCTCAGTTGCTGCGACGCGCCCACGGATGAGGAGATGTTCCGGGTCTGTCACTGACCTGTCTGACCCAGCGAAGACGAAGTCGTTCTCGTGCGTCTTCGCGAACAGCTGGTCGTCGCGCACGTGAGACTGGCCGGGAAGAACACTCTCACCGGTGGCCTTCTCGTACTCGTCCGGATACCAGTCCCGGACGTGCTTGAACGCGGTCTCCCGGAATTCCTCGGCGGTCCGAGGGGCACCCCAACGAACCTTCGTGAACTCCTCCGGGAAGTAGGCCTCCGGGATCGCGACCTCCGTGTCCTCCTCGTACCAGCCTGAGCGCCGCCGAAGCGGCGCCGGGATGAGGGCGTTCCGCTGCGGAGAGAGCTTCACGCCACCGTGTCCTGCGGTGCTGATGAAGGTCATGCCTTCGGCGAAGTGCTCAACGTGCTGCACTTCACCCCAGGGGCTGCGGCTGCCTTCACTGATGTTCACCGACCCCCAGTTCTTCTCGACGGGCGGGGCGGACAGTGCGACCGTGTCTGGTGCTTCTCCGCGGTCGTGGGAGGCGAATGCGCCGCCGGTGAGACCGGCTGCGTGGGGGACGCCGGGCTTGTCCTTGCGGCGGAGGGGGTTCGTCGTCATACCGTGCATGTGTGCGGCGATCAGCCGCGGCACCGGCCGGCGGCCCCGTTGTTCTTCAGGGGGTGCCGTGGTCGACGCGAGCCATCAGCCCCCAGCCGACAAGGTCGTCGCTGGTGAGGAACCCGGCGCAGTTGTCGTTACTGTCGTCGTGGTTCCCCTGGTCGGAGGGGCAGGTGCAGCCCTCCACGAAGCCACCGTCGTCGGTGGGGCGCAGGGCGATGTTCTGCACCGCTTGGGTCTGGACGATGAGGGTGTCTCCGGGCTGGAGGTCGCGGACAATGTCGTCGAGGTGGTGCTGCCAGCCGGCGGCGTCAAGGTCCTGGTACGGCTCGAATTCGTGCTGGTAGTCCAGCCCGTCAGGGAACTGCGCCGGCATCCCGCCGTCCGCTGCGAGGTAGTCGCGGTCGAGGGCGGTGTCGTGCAGCCGCTGGATGACTCCGGTGGCGGGGTCGAGGCGGTAGGTGGATCCGAGGTCGCCGTTGTAGTCGGCGACGGACAGCGACTCCCAAATGCGAGGTGCGAACACGCATCCGGGCTTCTGGACTGCGTACCGTTCCCAGGTCTTCTCCGCGTGCTGCCACGGGGCGTCGTCGCTGTACACGTCATACGGGGACGGGTTGACGTCCCGAGACGAGGCCCGGAGCGTGAGCGTCGCCGGTGCCGGCGCGTGCTCCTGGGCGGCGAAGGCGCCGCCGGAAAGCCCGGCCACCTGAGGGATGTCTGCCTTGTCCTTGCGGCGAAGCGTTGCAGTCGCTGTCATGCCCGGCATGTGTGCGGCCGTCTTAGCGGCCGAGGAGCTTCAACAGCAGTGTTTCGGCGCGGTCCGCGAAATCGAGACGAGCGTCCTCCAGTGCTTCGTAGCCCCTGGAGCTCTCGTCGGCTCCGTCGTTGGTGTCCTCGTTGTACTGGGCCTGCGCGCCGTGCAGGGAGGCGAGCAGCGCCTCCGCTTCCGCCCGCACCGCTTCCGCCACCGCGGCTGCTGGCGCTGCGTGCACCGGCTTGCCGGCGATGATGTCGTTCAGCTGCCCTTCCACGGCCTTCGTCGCCTGGTACTCAACCTGGCCGACGACATCGCGCGCGCGCTGGTGCGCGGCGACGGCAGTGGCGATGACGGCCGAGCGCTCATCCTCACTCCACTCGAGGTTGCCCTCCGCGGGGTCCTCGTCGATGGACGTAAAAACGTCGCCGTCCAGCTCCCAGGTGAACACGTGGTCGTCGCCGACGGTGACGGCGGCGATGACCTGGCCGTCGTTGTCGTCGTAGGTCCACGCCAGCGTCGCGTCTGGGAGGGTGGACGGCCACTCGGGAAGCGGCGCAAGGGCTGCTGTCTTCACGGCGTACTCGCCGAGCTGGACAGCATCAGGGGCTGCGAGTGCGACGTTCGCTTCCGCGAAGTGCTTCTCGGTGAACTTCCCTGCGTCGCCGCGTGGGTGGTCAAACTCGTTGAAGGTGGTCACGCGTCGTATGTGTGCGGCGCCGCGGTCACCCGTCGAGGCTGAGGTCCCATGCGTGGGTGAGGGATGCGGGGGCGGTGGGGGCTTCGTCGTCCTCGTCGTGCAGCGGTCCGATGACGCGTCGCCAAGGTCCGGTGAGCAGGTCGTAATCCGCTGTGGTGAAGCCGGTGTCGGCGATGAGGTCGCGGACGAACAAGCCGCGTGCGGCGAGGCTTGCTGCGGTGAGTGCCGGTGGGTGCTTCTCGAACCGGCGAGGCAGTTCGGTGAAGGTGTGCTCGCGGTCGGCGGCGCGAGCGGCGTCACGGGCTCGCCACAGCGCTTCCGCGGTTCGGCCGGCGAAGTCCCGGACGTCACCGGCGTAGGGCGCGTTGCCGCCGTCGTCGATGACGGTGCGGCGCTCAGCGTCGAGGGTCTGCGCGGTGAGTGAGGTCACCTGGTAGTCCGGCAGCGCGTCGAAGGTGCGCACAAGCTGCTTGATTGCCTCCCCCTGCGGACCGAGGTCGAAGGTTGGGGCGGGCTTCCTGCGGGAGAAGATGGCCATGCCGGTGCTGATGCGGCGAAAGGGACGCCGCTGCCGCCGCGACGCGCTACTCCTGTTCGTCGACGCTTCCGACCGTGGCGAGCAGGGCGCTGTCCCCGAAGTGCGTGTCGGTGATGTGCGGATGCATGCCGACTGCCTGCTGCGGGTTCCGGAGGAAGTGACGCAGGGAGATGTCGGTGGTGTCGGTGTCGTACCCGAACCCGCGGACACCGGTGATGGTGCCGTCGCAGCTGATGTCGTCGAGGTCGCTGACGATGCTGCCGCCGGTCTCGTCGAACGTCACCGTTCCCGCCTGCCGGCCGTTCCGACTGAGGCGGATGGTGAAGGTGCGCATACGAAGTCTCCTTGGGGTGCTGAGCGGGCCTGGAGATCGTATGCGCGGACGGACCCGCGGACGCGCGGCGTCGGTTCAGGAGAGTCCGTACGCGTTGGGGTCCACGCCGGCCTTGACGAGCGCAAGCCGCAGGGTGTCCCGCTCCGTGACGACGCGAGGCTTGTAGCGGAGCTTCATGCCCGCTTCCTCGGGGAGGCGGTCGGCCTTCCGCCCATTACAGGAGGAACAAGCGCCGATTGTCGAGTTCCACTCGTTTCGACCTCCTCGTGACTGAGGGACGATGTGGTCCACCGTCAAGGTGGTCTTCGCTCCGCAGTAGGCGCAGCCGAACGGCTGGTCACGTTCGATGACGCCACGCTTGGACCAAGCGCGCGGCCGGTGCCCGTAGGCGACCCGGACGTACTTGGTGAGCCGAACGACCTTCGGGAGTGGGATTTCCCGCGATGCCGAACGAATGCTGGCACCTGGCACCGCTTCGACGATGACCGCGCGATCCGAGACGAGGAACATCAGCGCTCGATGCACCAAGACCGTGGTGAGCGGCTCATACGTTGCGTTGAGGACGACGACGGTGCGCATCGGGCGGGTGTCCTTCCCTCTCGGGTGCCTGCGTTAGGCCTCGGGTATGTGCGGTGGGGTGTGGTTGGCGGGGGTTGCGGTGTGCGGGTGCGGGTAGGTGCTGTACGACGACGTGGTGCTTGCGTGGTGTCCCTCGGCGTCGAGGGTGTCGCCGCAGCAGTCGCAGACGGGCTGTCCGGCGTTGACGCCTTCCAAGCGCCTCGCGTTCGCGTAGAGGGTGTTCCAGCGGGTTTCGACGACGACGGAGGCGGCGTCCTGTGGCACGAGCGCGAATGAGGCGGCCCGCTTGGTGGGGAGGAGACGGATTTCGAGGCCGCCCGCGCCGGGTCGGATGCCGTACACGGCGCCGTCCTGCTCGACCTCGAGGTAGGACACACCGGACGCGGTGGCCGTGTCAGCGCCGATGACGGTCACCCGGTTGAACCGGGGCACCTGGGTGGTGTGCTGACTCATGAGGTCCTCGCTGGTGGATTCTGCTGGTCGGGTCTGCTGGGGATGTGCGGAGGGTCCGCGGGGACGCTTGGTGGCGTTCGCGCGGACCCTCCGATGTGGTCATCGGCTGCTGATGCGGCGAAAACCGTCTCAGGCGTGGATGACCTCTCGGTCGCCGCCGAAGGAGTCGTCGGCGCGGCGTCGAGCGTCGGCACTGCGGATGCCGCGCAGGCGGTCGTTCCAGGACTCGGCGTCGAATCCGAGTCCGTAGTGGTCGGTGCTCTCCGCCAGCAGCGATGCCGCCTCCCGCTGGGAGCGGGCGGGGATGCGGACGACGATGCGCGGGTGCGCGTACTCACGGAGCGACGCGATGAGCTCGTCGGCGCTCTCCAGGTTGAGGGGGATCTCGATTTCGGCTTCGTACGCGCGCTGCGGCATCAGGAGTCCTTCGGTGGTGGCTGTTCGTCGGTCCCTTCCTCTATGCGCGGAAGGTCCCGCACCGGAGAGGGTCAGGTGAAGACGAGTTCGAGTTCGTCGTCGATGACCTCGCCGGGGATTGCGGGGATGGGCCACACCTTCTCGACGTAGGCGTCGGGCTGGTTCTTCTTGTCGCGGAAGTACGCCTCGAGGCTTGTCGCCTGCTGTCGCGCCCAGGTGATCTGCGCCTTGTGGAGCGCTTCGATGGTGCCCTCGACGGGTCGGGCTCTGTCCATGAAGATCCAAGCGAGTCCGCCGGCGGCGATGGCGTCAGCGTCGGCGGTGTGCGCGTTCTCGAGGACGATGCCGTTCAGCGCTGCGGTGTCGAGGAGCTTCCGGGAGCCGCGACGGTACGTGTCGATGGCCTTGTCGAGCACGTACGGGTCGATGCCATGGAAGTGGCCGAGGGGTGCGATGCCGTGTCGGCGAGCTTCCCGGTCGGTGATGGTGGCGTCGTAGCGGAGGTTGTACGCGCAGATGGGCATGCCGAGGTCGACGTACCGCTGGAGGGTGGTGACGATCTCGGTGACGCCCTGCCAGGCGGGGATGCCGTCGGCTTGGGCCTTCTCGGTGGTGACGCCGTGAACTGCTGCTGCGCCATCGGGGATGGGGATGCCGGGGTCGATGAGCCACTCGTGCCGCTCGAGGAGCTGCAGGTTGCGGTCCATCACTCCGATGAACGCGGTGACGATGCGGTCGTTCTCGACGTCCACGCCGGTGGTCTCGGTGTCGAAGACGGCGATCTTGTCGATGTCGCTGATGAGCATGCGGTTGGGGCCCTTACATGTGGGAACGGTGAGTACTCCGTGCCTCTATGCGCGGACGACCCGCGATGCGGAAGGTGCATCGCGGGTCGTTGTCGGGCAGCTGGTCGGTCTACTGCTCGAGGGAGCCGCCGAAGTCGCTGCGGGTGTGCTTGGCGAAGCGGCCGCCGTTGACGCCGGTTCCCAGGTCCTTCTCACGCAGCCGTGTGGCGTCCGCGGCGCGGTTGAGCACCTGACGCTGTTCGTTCGCGCGGCGACGCGTTTCGCTGCGGTCCGCGAAGCGGGCACGTCCGAGGTCGCGGTCCTGCCATGCCTTCGCGACCACCCCGGCGAGTACGCCGACGCTACCGACGGTGAGGCCGCCGAGCACGGGGCCGTTGTGAAGCAAAGCGTCGAACATGGTGCGGGGTCTCCTTGGTGAAGTGTGGAACGCCGGGATGCGGCTATCCAGCCGGGATGTGTGCGGCGGCGGTGCCGCACTCGTCAGCCGCTGTGCGGTGTGGCTGCCGGTGTGGGCGTTATTGGGGCTGCTGGTGGCGTCGCCCCGTTGTGCGGCGTTGCGTGCGGGTCGAACACCCACGCGAAGCTCTGCGGGATGTGATGGCCGAGTGTGGTGAGCCCGTGCTGGAGCAGATGGGTGAGGGTGACGGCGAGAGCCGGGTCAATGATGACGCCGACGACGGCAAAGATGAACGCGCGGAACGTGAACCGGTTGAACTTGCCGTGGGGTCGGGTGATGGTCAGGCCGACGATCGCTGCGACCATGAACGCGAGGAGAAACGCGACCGCTGCGGCGAGCGCTGGTGCCAGCAGCACCGGTGCGGTCGGGAGGTTCAGCAGGTGTGCTGCGGTGACGGGGAGGGTCACCCGGATCGGTTTCCCGCTGGCGCCGGTGGCGAATGCGTAGGTGAACGCGGCGACGGCGACGAGGAACGCGATGACGGCGACGGTGCGCTGGGTGCGGATGATGACCCAGATGACACGGGCGATGGTTTCACCGAAGATGTCGTCGGGGTCGCGCTTGGGCTTCGGCGCCTTCGGCGCCTTCATCCGTACGGCCTTCTGTCCCTTCCCTTGGAAGATGGGGCCGCTGAGTTCGACCTTCCGCTTCGGTTCGACGGTGCTGAAGTCTCCGGCGACGGGGTCGCCGAGGTCCCATGGCGTGCCCTGGGAGAACTGGTCTTCCATCACGCCACTCCGGTGCTGCCGAATCCGCGGTCGCCGCGGTCGGTGACGTCGAGGGTGTCGGCTTCTTCGACGGTGACGGAGGTGTACTCCTGGATGACGAGTTGGGCGATGCGGTCGCCGGCTTCGGCTCGGAACGGCTGGGTTCCGGCGTTGTGGAGCAGCACCTTCACCTCGCCGCGGTAGCCGGCGTCGATGGTGCCGGGTGTGTTCAGCACCGTCACGCCGTGCTTGGCGGCCAGCCCGGAGCGGGGGTGGACGAGCCCGACGTGTCCGGTGGGGATGGCGAGTGCGAAGCCGGTCGGGACGAGGGTCCGCTCTCCGGGGAGTAGCGTCACGGCCTCCACTGTGCGGAGGTCCAGTCCGGCGTCGTCGTGGTTGGCGTACGCGGGCGCGGGGACGGTGTGGGCGCCGACGCGGGCGATGCGGAGGGTGGTCACGGTGGCGTTCCTTACGGGGTGGTGACGGCAGGAGCTGAGGGCGCCGGCGTGATGGGGGTTGCGGCGGCGGCGGATGCTTCCGTGGTGCAGGTGACTGGCTTTCCGGGCAGTCCGGCCTGCTGTACGAGGGCGCCGGCGGCGGAGGAGATGGAGCAGGTCACCTTGTCGCGGCTGTTCGCTGGCGTGCCGGTGACGGTGACGGTTCCAGCAGCGTTCGTGCTGACCGCGTACGGCGCGGGGGCGCCGACCGTGGTGACGGGGAGTGTGGTGTCCGTTCCTGCGACGTGCAGGTTGGTGATGTTCACGGTTTTGCCGGTGCTGGTGACGCTGATGGATACGGCGGTGGTCGTGGCCTGCGGGGCGAACTGGTGATAGCCGGTCCAGCCGGCGGCGGCGAGTGTGAGCGCCACGGCGATGGCGGGGAGGGCGAGGGTGCCCTTGCGTCGGAGGAGTGCGATGACGGCGACTACGACACTGACGCCGGCGGTGGGGAGGGCGGCCATCGTCAGCGTTGGGAGCAGTGGCAGTGCTGCAGCGACAGCGCCGAGGATGACGGCAATGACGGCGAGGTAGTTGAGGGTGGATGTCTCTGTGCGGACCGGGCCGGCGGGCTCCTCGGCCTTCTTCCCGGCGGTGTCATCTGCGACGGGGAACAGGTCCGCGCCGGCGTCGGGGAAGTAGCCGCCGTTTCCGGGCCCGGGTAGGCCCGGTCGCACGAACGGTTCGTCGATGTCGGCGCCGTACTCGTCGAAGTCGCCCTGCGTGCGGCCCCGCTCAGCTTCGAACTCCGCGAACGCGTCCGCTCGCGCCCGCGCCTCCGCTTCTGCTGCGGCTTGCTCTCGTGCGCGTTCGGCTGCGCGGAGCGCCCGTCGGGTTGGCAGCCCTGGCGCGTGCTCGGCTGCGTGGGTGGGCTGAAGGTCGGTCATGGGTGACAGGGCTTTCCTCGTCGGGAGTCGGGCTGGTTCCGGCTCAGTCGTGCTCGGATATGCGGCAACTCCGGCGCTCAGGCGGCCTGGTGATGGCGGCTCATGGTGTCGGCCATGATGTTCCGGGCGATGCTGTTCCTGGTGGTCTCGGTTACTCCCACGGCGGTCTGCCGGGCGGTTCGTGCGAGGCGGTCTGCGGCGTCGTTCAGCGGGTGGCCCTGGTGCCCCTTGACCCAGCGGTACTCGACCGCGTGCATTTTCTCCTGGCTGTGCTTGATGGCGCGGACGAGGTTCTCGGCGGTGCTCGAGTGGCGGACGCGACCCTTACCCGGGTCGCGGGTGAGTGCGGCGATGGCGAGCTTGGAGTCGATGTCGATGAGGAGGTGCTCTCCTGTTTCCGCGGCGAGGATGAGCTCGTGGATGGCGCGGAGCTCGACGACGAGAACGTCGGCGGTGCGCATCGTGCCGTAGCCGTACCGTCCGTCTTCGCGCGCCCACGCCCACGACGCGCCCTTCCCTCTCCCCCAGCCGACGGATCCGTCGGTCGCCGCTTCGACGCGTCTGCGGTCGGAAGCTGCCCGTGCGGATGATGCGTCGGCGCTGAGGAGGTTGCGGCAGTGCCGCCATCCGTGCCGGTCCCACCCTTCCTCGTGGGTCATCTGCGATTTGTAGAGGATGGTGATGACCCCGAATCGACCGCCGAGGTCGAGGAGGAGGCGACGTGCTGCGGTGTCGAAGACGGACACGTCGATGAGTCGATGCTCTCGGTATGCGTCGGTGTCGGTGAGGTGGTCGATCATCGCGGTGATGATCTGTCGGCGGAGGGTGTCGGATTCAGGGGCGTCGAAGCGTCCACCAGCGACGATGTCCACGGTCTGGGGTCCGGTGCCGTGCCCGAGCGCCCATGCGGTGGTTCCGTGCTCGCTGACGATGTGCAGGGAGAACTGCTCCGGGGTTGCGTGGCTCATGCGAGCTGCTATGCCGGTGCGGTGAGGTCAGCAGTTAGCGGTCGTATCCGGTGCTGATGACCCGGCTGTATTCGCCGAGGGTGTCCGCGGTGGCGGTGCGGGGGTCGAAGTCGGTGATCGCTCCGCCGTCGACAGTCCAGACATCCATGTCGGGGTACTGGGCGGCGAAGTGGTCCAGTGCGCTGCCGCGGCCGAGCCGGACCTCTCGCGTGGGAAGCGCGGGGAGCTCCACGCGGTACGACGGTTCCTGCTTCGGGGCGGTGGCGAGGCGGTGTCGTTGCGCGACCTTCGCGACGGCTGCCGGGGATGGCGGGAGTCGCAGTGCCGGTGCGTCGGTCTCGGGGCGCCGGTGTGCGGTGTACTGGCCGCCGCCGGGGACTCCGCGGTGGACTCGGGGCTCGTTTGTGGGTGAGCTGCTCACATCATGGATGTGTGCGGCGGTGCGCGATTACGCGTCGGTGGCGATGATTCGGTAGAGCCGGGTGAAGTCCTCGAGCGTCTCCTCGGTGACTGTCAGTCGCAGTTCGATGAGGTTGGCGACGGCGTAGGCGATGCCGCTGACGATGGTGGCGTCGGTGAATCCGGGGATGTCCGTTTTCGTCGGCGTGCGGTGCCGCGTCCTGCCCGCAGGAGTGTTCTGACGGTGTTCCGGTGATGGCGTTGTCGATGAACTGGCGGTAGATGGCCCAGACGGGGTGCTCTTCGGTGCAGTGTTCGTCGCTGGCCGTTTCGCTCATCGTTGCCCAGTCCCGCAGGTACCGGTCGATGCTGCATGGGGCGCCGAGGAGGGAGTTGTGGTCGGCGAGGACGACCCGGGCGAGGAGGTGGGCTGATACTGCGAGGGCGTTGACGCCGGCTTCGGAGATGAGCGGCTGGTGGCTGAGGCCCTGGATGACGTTCTCGACGAGCTGGAGTGCCGGCAGCAGTGTGTACGGCACTGCGCGCGGCTGCTCGCTGTGGCCGGGTGTGGTGCGGGCCAGTGCGGTGCTCATGGTGTCTCCCCTACTGCTGTGACGCGTCGTGCCGGGTGGGAGGGCGTGGCGTTCCCTGCTACGTCCCTGTCTCGTGCGCGTTCGGCCGTGGTGGGGTGTTCCCGGTGACTCCGTGGCTTTGGCTCTCCGGATGGGCGGTGAGCAGCATGTGATGGTGCTGCTTACTGCCCTCGAGTTCGGTGAGCTGTCCGCGCTCTCACGAACCATCAGAAACGCCTGCGCGACGCCGTTGTTGCTGCGTGCTGATGCTCTGTGTTCCGCTGGTCAACCGTACCAAGTGGGTACGACTTTTCGGAACGCAGGAATGGTTTCCCCTCCCGAACGGGTGTCAAAACCGGGGTAAAATCATCGCTTGTAATCGTTTCGTTATGCAAGCGAGAGGAAACGCGTAGCATCCTCACGAATCGAGGTATCAGCCGTGGTAGAGAATCGGCTCGGAAAGAATGACAATAGCCCCCATTCGGGGGCATGGTTTGCCTGGCGCGTTAGGTGCCCGAACGTTTTTGAACCCGACCGATTCCGCATTCTGTGAAAAGCAAAAGGGCGGTCACCGAAGTGACCGCCCCAGAGTGATGCAGCGGGAACTAGAACAGGCCTGTGAGCCCGAGCTCGTCCTCACAGACAGTCTGCGCGATGCGGCGCACGCGCGTAAGCAGGGCGAGGGCGCGCTGGTTGCTGACGCCGACCTGCCGTCCGATGTCCGCACCGGAGTTGACGACGGGCGGCTCGGAGTAGAGGTCACCAATCCAGCAGTCGGCCACCTCCCCGAGCTGCTCGTCCTCGTCGTAGCAGGCCTCGATCACCATCTGGACGAGTTCGCGCCCCTCCACTTCTGAGATGACCAAGTCCTGGTGTTCGAGGACCGGCTCGTCATCGTCGAGGAGCGTCGCCACGCTCAGGTGGGTGCCCTGGTCCTCGCCTACGCGCTCCGCAGCAGTGGTCCGCTCGTTCCGGAGGAGCTGCGTCATGCCGCTCATCGGGGCGACCGCCCCCGATTCGAAGTGCGCGAGGACCTGGTGCCGGCAGGATCCGTAGACGTACGAGTACCAGTTGTCCACGTGAGCGGTGGGTCGCTTGTCGGTCAGGAGATGGAACGTGGTTTCGGCGCAGACTCCGACGACGTCGTCGTGGTCGGCTACCGCGGTCCGCTGGTAATCCTTCGCAATGCGCGGCGCCCAGGCTCGGAAGTGGGGCAGCATCGACGCGGTGAGGTCAGCGGCCGCCTCGACGGAAGAGACGGAGCGCATCCGATCGGACAGCACGATCGCGGTCATAGGCGCGGGCGGGGCGAGGGTGAGAGTGCTCATCAGTTCTGTTCAGTAGTTCTGGCAGAACGACACTAAGAGGTTGGCAGGGGCCGACGAGCTGCGGAGTGGCCCCCAGTTCGGACTACATATCGTGTGTCGACCCGGACAAATCACCCCCGAAGACGGTATGGTGCGCCCGGGCAGTTCGCAGGCAACCCGGTACAGTTGGTGCGGTCGACAGACATACTTTGAGTCCCACCCCCTAGCGCGAGGAGCCCCTTTGGTGGAGTCAGGCCCCTCACTGGGCATCGGAATCAGCTTGCGTAGCGGCGCGCTCCCTCGGGAGGCCAGGGCCCGGGACGAGGTGATCCGGAGAGCACTTCTTCGAGGCGAGGCGATGGATAATCACAACGACCGCGTGGAGCGGGAGACCGAGCGGATCACGGACCGCCTCGCGTCTCTAGAGGCGGCGTACGACGCGTGGAAGCGCGGCGAGACGCATCCGGACGACCCGTACTTCCTGGCGATTTGGAAGGGCCAGGCGGCAGGCGTTGATTCGGACACGGCGCTTGACCGGTTGAACCGTGACAGCGCCGTGCTGCGGCGATTGGCTGAGGGCGGCCGCGTCGAGGAGATCCGCGGGTGGCGAGCCCTCGGCGACGACGAGAAGTCGGTGCGCGAAGCCATCGAGAAGCGGGTGGAGATGTACACCGAAGCGATGCGGTCCGGCGGCCGGAACCTTTCCGTCAACCAGGGGCACGTCGCGCGAATGAAGCGCGAGCAGGCGAACTAGTACGACTCGCTCGGGTCGATGGCCGTGCCGCAATCGACCTGGTAGCTGGGTGCTCCGGCCGTGGAGTCACTGTCTGTCGCGGTGACGCACCACTGACCCGCGTCGCGACCGGACACGATGCCGTGCTGCCGCATGAACGGCGTGGGCAGGCGCGCACTCACCTCATGGTCGGAGACGAACGATGACCAGTCGCAACTGAGCGCTCCGCTGCCGGAGGTTGCGCTGGACTCCCCCACTGCGCAAGAGACGGTTCCGCCGCCCGGGAGAAGCACGTCGCCGGTGTCGAAGTGGTCTGCATCGGCAATCCCGGTGACGTTGAAGGTGAACCCATGGCTCGGGTCATAGTGCAGGGACGGCATCGCGTTCCCGCCTGCTGTGCCGACGGCGCCCATCAGGAGCGCTGCGATGACGGCGGCGAGCAGCATCCCGATGACGACGAACCACTGCTTCTGCCGGCGGCGAATGAGACCTGCGACGCTCGAACGGATGACGGTGTCGCTGTCCGTTTCGGAGGGCTCGGTGGCGAAGGGGAACGTCATGCGCCTCCTATGCCTGCGTGCTGACGTCGGCGGGACGGCCGTCCGCCTCCTCGCGCAGCCGGTTCACGAGGCGGACCCCGGTCTTTGACGACTTCCCGAGCCACCGACCGACTTCCCCGCCAGAGGGCCACTCGCCGGTCTGCTTCCGGTACTCGTGGATGCGGGCGACAACGGCGTCAGTGTCCGCAGCGGCGGGCGGCGTGACGGGACGAGCGGGGGCGGGCCGAGCGGGGGCGACGCGGGTGGGCGGGGCGGTCGCCGTCACCTGCTGCGCTCGAGATGGCGACGGCTCGGGCGCGGCTGCCGAGGCGGTGAGGGAGACCGCTTGCCCTGGGTCCGCGGCGGCTTCGGGGTCCGGTGCGCTGGGCGCTGGTCCCGCATGGGGTGTGGTGGCGGCGCGGAGCTCGACGTCGGTGGCTTCCCGTTCTGGGGAGGTGAGCATGATGACCAGCAGGTGGGTTGAGGCCAGGAGCGCGAACGGTGCGACGGCGCCGACGACGAACGCTTCCGCGGTGCCGATGTGTCCGCCGGTTGCGTGGACGCCGTTGGCGTAGATGCTGAGCGCGCCGAACACGATGAGGACCAGCCACGGGTACACGCGGGTGGTGCGGCTGTCTCGGGTACGGAGAACCAGGGTGCCGAAGGTGGCTACGACGATGGTGCCGTCGACGATGAGGGGCCAGCCCCAGGCGACGAGGGCGGGGATGCGCGCCATGGTGGCGAGGGATGTCAGGGCGGTGAAGGACAGCGCGAAGCTGATGAGTCCGACGATCATGACGGCGATGGCGACGAACCAGAGCAGCACGGGGCTGTTTGCGGAGAGGATGCGCCCGTTGACGGACATGCTGATGCCTTTCGGGCCCAGGGGGTCGGTTCGGGCCGGGCCGCTGTGTGGGACGATGCGGCGAAGAGGTAGCTGCTGTCACCCGGACGGGGGCTGGTCGTAACAACGGCCAGATCACCGGCCTGTGGGACGATGGGCAAACGTTCAGAAAATGGGGGATCTGCGGGGATGGCTGAATCCGACGATGACGTGCACGTCACGACGACGTTGCTCGACTGGGTGAGCGCGGTTGCGACGTCTGCGCCGCCGGACTGCGTCGAACGGATTCGTCTGCTGGTGCCTCCGACCGGCGACATGGACCGGTTAGCTCTGGCTCGTGCCACTGTGAGGACGTTGGAGCTCACGATGACCGCTGGTGAGCGTGAGGCGTGGTTCAGCGGCCGTTCCGCCCTCTGAACGTCGTCATCCCGCCGCCGACGGCGAACAGGCACGCTCCGCCGATGACGAGCCAGGTCACGTCGAGGCCGCCGCTGCCGGCAGGCTTCGACGCCGTCGCGGTCGGGTGCGCGGCGGGGCGTCCGCTTGTGACGACGTCACTGATGGGGGTGATGTTCGTGCCGGTGCGCAGCAGCGTCGGTACGGGAGGCGGTGCCGGCAGGGTCACTGCTGGAAGAACTGTGACCGCGATGGGTGCGCAGTAGCGGACGTGGTTGCGTCCTGCGGCGCAGAGCGTGACGGCAGCTGGTTCGGGATGCTCGAGCGGCGCAGTGATGCGCACCTGACCGTTGCTGGCGCTCGCGTTCACCGTGCCGGCGGTGACCGACGCGGTGACAGTGCTCTCGTCAAGCTGCCAGGCGGTCGGGTCGATGGCGAGGCGGTTCAGGTCGATGGTCGTTGTTGACCCGGCGGTGACGGTGATGTGCTCCGGGTGCAGCCCGAATCCGTCGTTGATGGTGAGCAGTTCGGTGCTGCTGCGGCAGTCGGCGGCGAGTGCGGCGGCGCACGCTCGGTAGGTGAAGTGGTCGGTGCCGCTGTCGGTCGCCGCACTCGCCGTGTATCGGAAGGAGCCGTCCGGCAGCGCGGTCACCGTTCCGTGCGTGGCACGGCTGGTCACGGTGACGCTCTTCGGGTTCGCGGGCCCGGACCCTGGCGCCAGGGTGGGTGCGAACGTGGCGGTGCCGGCGGTGTCGGTGATGAGGGTGTGCTCGTCAACAGTATTCGGCGCGTACGGCGCCGCCGCGGTGATGGTGACGGTCGCGGTGACGCAGCTGCTGCGGTCGCCGACGGGGCAGATGGTCGCCTTCACGGTGTGCGTGCCAGCGGTCGTGGTGGTGAAGGTGGTTGAGCCATCTGCGGCCGTGACAGCCTTCGAGTGTCGGTCGGTTGCGGTGGTGAGGGTGCTGAGGTCAGCGCCGGCGATGGAGGTCAGCCAGGCGGTCAGCGGGATGACCGTGGCCGTGTTCGGCTCCGTCATCACCGGCGACGATGTCGTAGTCGTGAGGGCGCGGGGGTCGATGTGGATGTGGACGGTGCCCTGCCCGCAGGTGCCGTCGTTCGCGCACGCGGTGTACGTGAACGTCACCGGCTCACCCCCTGCCGGTGCGGCCGGAGGGGCTGTGGTGACGGGCTGGTCCGCGCCGGTGGAGACGAGCGCGGCGGGGACACCGGCGGTCGCGCTGGTCGGTGCCGCTGCCGCCGGTGGCGTGGCTGCAGGTGCCGGCTCGTCCGTCGGCGACGGTGTGGGCTCCGTCGGCTGAGTCGGTGCCGGGGTGGGTGACGTGGTCGGCTCCTGCGTCGCCGGGGCGGGGAGCTCCGACGGGCTCGGCGCTGGGGTATCGATTGGAGTGGGTTCGGGTGACGGTGTGACTGTCGGACCCGGCGTTGGTGTTGCAGCCGGGCCGGTGGTGTCCGACGTCGGAGCGGGGGTCGGTGTGGGCGTCGGCGACTGCGTGGGTGCTGCTGCGATGGTGGGTGCCGGGAGATGGTCCGGGGTGGTGGCTCGGCCGGGTGTGACGAACGCCGCCGGCACGATGGTTGGGGAGGTGAACGTCGCGGTGCCGCCGAGGAAGGCGACGGATCCGACGGCGGGCTCCTTGGAGACCGTCAGCGACGCAACCGGCGCTCCAAGCGCTGCGGTCACGGGCACGACGGTGGTGTTCCCCGCGACTGTGGTGACGGTGATATCCGGCAGTGATGCTGGGGCTGCGGCGCCGGGGAGCGCTGCTGCGACGATGGCGCCGGTTCCGCAGACGACGACGAGTGCGGCGGATGTGCGGGCGATGACACGGTGACGGTGCAGCACGGCAACCTCTCTGACGGCAGCAGATCCGCCGTCCCCTCCCCTATGCGGCTGGCGCATGGGCGGGACGCATAGACCTGTGGTGACTCACGAACGTCGAATCGATCCGAGGCCAATGCAAGAGCTGAACGTGACGCCGGCGGCCCCCGTGGTGAGCGTTGCCGCCGCGCAGCAGCGGCTGGACGCTGCATGGTGGCTGCTCGAGGACTTCGAACAGCACGCCGGGGCCGCGAGATACGAGTCGGTACTGGTGCTCCCGGCGACGCAACGCACGAACGAGCATCGCCTCCGCGCAGTGACGGAGCGTCCGCAGTCGGCAGTGACGTCAGAGGTCTCGTGGTTCTCCCCCACTGCTGGTTGGGTGACCGTGGACACGCTTGCCGAGATGGCGGGAGGCCGTCTCGGTCGACGGTTCGTCGCCGCCGAAGCGCGAGGGCTGCTGCAGGCCGTGCAGATGCAGCAGCTGCTGTTCGTCACGCAGCTGCTGTCCTAGCTGTACTGCCCAGGGACGTTGGTTGTGTTGCGACGACTCGCTGTAGTCGTTGGGATGTGAGAAGGACCTCCTGCAGTGGAGTGGAGCTGTCTAGTTCACACACTCTCCGCAGGAGGTCCTCGTGTCCCACGCTAACGCTGCCCTGACACCACGCCAACGCCTCCGGATAGGTCGTCTGATCGTCGATGACGGCTGGCCAGTCCGGCACGCAGCCCTGTTCTTCCACGTGTCCTGGCCGACCGCGAAGCGCTGGGCCGACCGGTATGCGGCCATGGGCGCCGAGGGCATGCATGACCGCTCGTCCCGTCCGCACCGGTCCCCGAACCGCACCCGCCCTGAGCTGGTGAAGAAGGTCGTCGCACTTCGCTGGCGAAAGCGCCTCGGTCCCGTTGGGATCGGCGGGCAACTCGGCATGCCGGCCTCGACAGTGCACGCCGTGCTGACCCGCTGTCGGGTGAACCGGCTGCACCACATCGACATCCGCACCGGCGAACTCGTGCGCCGTTACGAGCACGAACGTCCGGGCGCGATGATCCACGTCGACGTGAAGAAACTCGGCAACATCCCCGATGGCGGCGGCTGGCGCTACGTCGGCCGACAGCAAGGTGGGCGGAACCGGTCAGCAACGCCCGGTAAGGGCCGCAGCAAGCATCGCGGCCCGCTGATCGGGACCGCGTTCGTGCACACCGTGATCGATGACCACTCCCGCGTCGCTTACGCCGAGATCCACGACGACGAGAAAGCAGCGACCGCGATCGGGGTGCTACGGCGGGCCGTGTCGTGGTTCGCCGCACGCGGTGTCCGGGTGGAGCGGGTCCTCTCCGACAACGGCTCTGCCTACAAGTCCCACGCCTGGCGCGAGGCCTGCACTGAGCTGGAGATCACGCCGAAGAAGACCCGCCCCTATCGGCCGCAGACCAACGGGAAGATCGAACGCTTCCACCGCACCCTCGCCGACGGGTGGGCGTTCTCACGGCACTACCCGACCGAGCACGCCCGCCGGAACGCCCTCCCGGCATGGCTGCATCACTACAATCACCACCGGCCCCACACCGCCATCGGGAACCGGTCACCGATCACTCGGTTGACCAACCTCCCTGGGCAGTACACCTAGCTGCTCGCCCCCACCCGCGCCAACCCGACGCGACCCGACCCGGTCCGGTCGTGTCCGCGCATAGAGGGAGCATGCCTGACATCACCGTTCGCGCCGGGGATCTCACCAACCTCGCTGTCGGCGCTGCGCTGCACGCCACGGTCCGCACCCGCCCCGACCCCAGCAACGGCTGGCGGGCGGGGATGCGGACGCTCAGCGGACGGCTGGACCGGGTCGAGCCGTTCGGTCAGGGTGCGGTGAAGTTAATCCTCGACGGCCGCTCGTTCTTCCTCGATGCGAAGGTGTCGGTGCGTGTGGACTCGAGGGTTGCCGCGGCCGTCTGCCCGCGCATGCAGGAGCGGCTGCCGGTGAAGACGTTCCAGCCCGAGGATGTCCGGGTTGGTGTGGAGCGGACCCTCCTTGCCGCGTCCGACTTCACTGCTGACCATGTTGGTGAGAGCGTCGAGTTCACCTTCCGTGGCACCGTGTTCTACGGTCCGCTCGTGCAGGTCTCGCGTGTTCGAGCGTTCGGCATGGTGTCGGTGACCATCGACGGGGCGGAACCGTTCCTGTTCGACGAGGACGAACCGATCATGCTGCTCGCGGCCGCGGAGACGCACCAGGTGCCCGCCGTGCCCGCGCCGATGGAGCAGACCACCGCGGCCCCGCTTGCGGCGGAGCCTGACCCGGCTCCCGCACCGGTGCTGGCTGGCGTTGCGGTAGCGCCGACCAGCGGAGGTTGGCGGCCGTTCTCCGACGAGGACCTCGACCTCGGCTGACCCGGCTGTCCTCGGTCAGGCGGCGACCGCTGCTGGCGCCTGCCAGGTGCTCGCCACGGTGTCTGGCCGGAAGTACGGCTTCACCACGCCGGCGACGTCGTCCCATCCGTACCCGTGGTTGCCGCTACGAGCGCTATCAAGGAACGCTGGCGCGTCGTCTGTGACGGTGGTGGTGAGTGTGCCAGGGATGCGGGCGGAGTAGCCGGAGCCGTTCACCCGGTCGATGAGGACCACTTCGGCGTTCTCGAACGACAGGGTTCGGCCGGCGGCCTCGCCGCGGTCGGCTCCGGCGAGCCCTGCTTCGGCGACGTCGCCGTACCAAATGACGTCCAGTGAGACGCCGTCGTGCCAGTCCGCTGGCCCTTCGACGACGAGTTCCTCAAGCGCCTGGCGGACTTCAGCGGTGACGGTGACGTTGTGGCTGGCGAGCGCTTCCTGCAGCGCGGCGACGCGGCGCTCTCGAATGGCGTCCCAGTGCGTGTCGTTGTAGAAGCGGGCGTCGATGCCGTCCGGCCACTCGCCGTCTGCGTCGGGGACGATGAGGTCCGCTGGGCTGCGAAGCGGTGCGCGCAGGAGCTGGTCGTGAGTGTTGCGGAGGAGATGCCGGATCGGGTCCGAGCGGTCCCGGTCGTACACGGCTTGGCGGAGTTCGTCGTGGTCATCGTCGGACAGGTCGTCCCAGTCGGCGCCGCGGTCATCCAGGAAGGAGCGAAGGAACTCGGTCGCGGCTTCGTACTGCTGGTCGGAGACCCATTCGTCAGTGCTGTCGGTCAGGGCGTCGAAGTCGCCGGAGAGGTACGCATCGATCTGCTCGTCAGTGAGCTTGTCGTCGTACGCGACGTAGACGAGGTCCGGGATCTCCCGCGGGTCGAGGGTGCGGATTGTCTCCGCCAGCGCGGACGCGGTGGCGGTTCCCTCGTACGGGGTGCGGAGGTCGACGTCGGTTCCGGCGGCCGGGCGGACGTGGCCGTTGAACTGTCCGGCGCCGGGGACGCCCTTGTCGTTGTGGCCGCGGCCGGTTGCGTCGATGCTCATGCGGGTCTCCTCGTAGGTCACCCGATGTGTGCGCGGCAGCTCGACTAGATGAACACGCCGAGGACTCGGGTGCTTCCGGGGCGGGGACCCTGCTCGAGGGTGGCGTCGTGCACGGCAGTGTCGGGCCAGGTGTCGTCGTTGACGACGTCGTCGGCGATGTCGAGCACTTCGACACCGAAGTGGTCGATGGCGTTTTCCACGTCGTCGATGGTGACGTCCTGGTCGTCGTCGAATTGAAGGGCGGGGAGGACCGCGTCGTCCTCGTGGATGAGTTCCGCGAGCTCGCGGACGGTGGTGGCGCCGACCGCGCCGATGAACTGCGCGGTTTCGTTGAACCAGATCTCTGCCATGCGTCTCCTAGCCGAAGGGTGCGGTGCCGGTGCATCGGCGTTAGATGCGGCGGGAAACGTGGAGTGGTGTCAGCCGATCCTCGTCAGTCCGGTGAACGTCATGTCCGTGTATCCGGCGCTGCAGGTTTGGAAGATCAGGTCGTAGCCGCGAGGAATGTCGGCGGAGGATTCCGTCCGTCCGTTTAGGTGGGCGATGACGCCGCTGACGCGGTACATGCCAGCGTCAAGGCCGGTCAGGTGGACGAGTGTCCCGGGACGGGTCGGGAAGGTGCTGCCGCCGCAGCGGTCGTGCTCGGCGATGGTTCGCACGCCGTAGATGGCGGTGATGTCGACCGCGCCGGCGCACTTGTTGATGTCGGCCTGGCCGCCGGCGGTCCATACGATGACGGTGCGGATGTCGTCCGTGGTCGTGATGAGGTCTTTCGGTACGACCGGGGGAAGCGATGACACCGGTGGCGGCTCGGTCTTGACATCACTGGCCGAGCCTGCCGTTCCGGCGTGATGTAAGCCGATGAGGGCAGCTGCTCCGGTTCCGAAGACGACGCAGGCGGCGACGGCGGTGATGAAGCGGGTGCGGCGCGGGGTGTTCGTCATGTGCTGACGTTTCTTCTCCTCCAGCCGTGGGTGGTCCGCGGCGTCCCGCTGTCTATGCGTCGTCGCCACAGCCAGGAGTGGTCACCGGCTGTGGCGACACCGGTTACGTGCGCGGCGCCCGTCTAGTACCGCTCGACGGTACCGAATGGTCGCTTCGACCAAACGGTTTCCCGCTCGATTGGCTGGTGTAGCGGGCCGATGAGCCGCTGTTCAAGGGCTGGCATCTGCTGGTGTCCCCACTCGCCGTCGCCGTGGCCGTCGATGCGGGTGAAGCCCCACGCTTCGCCGGTGTGCGGGTCGTACTCCGCCGCCCAGAAGTCGAACGGTCCGGCGAAGTAGTGGCCGACGATCGGGATCTCATCCAGCGGCGTGTTCTGGTGGGTGCCGATCTTCGGCCAGCGCTTCATCTCCGCGGTGAAGAACTTCTGGCCTCGTCGGCGACGGTTGACCTCATCGAACACGGGTGCCTTCTTCGCCGCGGCCCGACCGGCTGCTGCGGCCGCTTCGCGGCGGGCTCGGTCGGCGAGGACCTGCTGAGTCGCTGCGCGGCGCTGCTCAGCGATGGATTCCTCCATCGTCGGCGCGAGGGCGCTGGCGCGGGCGTCGTCGAACATCTCGTCGCTGATTGCGCGGACCCGGTCCGCGAGTTGTCGGAGTCGGTCCGCGCGAGCACGCCAGGACGGCCGCTGCGCCGCGGGCGCGTGTCCGTTCGCTTGATCTCGTGACGCCTGCTCCTGACGGTCGAGCTCGTCAGCGATCCATGGGAGCTGTTCTTTCTGCAGCCACTCGTGGACCATCGGGATGATGTTCTGGTTGACGCTCCGCCATCCGAACGCTTCGGTGTAGCTCAGGCCGTCCGGTTCCTCGTCCGTGAGGGCAGCCTTCACCCGGTCCACCCGCCACCAGTGCTTCGGGTTCGCGCCCGGCGAGTCGGGGAAGTACGCACCGTGCTCGGCCGCGAGCGCAACGTGCCGGGGTGACGGGCCGTCACCGGCGGCTGGCAGCGTCACCTCCGCTGCGGGACGGGTGTGGGTGCCGAAGTGTCCGCCGTTGTTGGTCGGTTCACCGGTTTGCTGCTTCCGAAGGATGGTGCTCGAGGTCATGTCCGTGATGTGCGCGGCGGTTCTCGTGGTGTCAGCGGATGGTGACGCTCTTGCAGCCGAGGTTGGTGTCGGAGCCGTGGGAGAAGTTGATGGCGGTGACGCAAACCTGCTGCTTCCCGGTCTTCGTCGTGGTGACGGTGCCGGTGTAGCCGTGATTCCCGGTGATGCTCTTCGCCCGGTCCACGTCCGCGCGTGGTGCTGCTGCGCTCAGTGGCGCCGGGGTGGCGGCGCCGCCCACGCTGACGCGGACGGGTACCGGCTGGCTGGTGTCGTCTGGGTCGAACGCCCAGCCGCTGACGGTCACCGATGCGTGGGCGCTGGTTGCCGTGTCGAACGCGCCCTGCGGGGAGTTGGTGGGGAAGGTCACGGTCTTGCAGCCGAGGCTCTTGTCGGAGCCGCTGCCGGTGTTTTCCGCGGTGAGGCACACCTGCTGGTTGCCGGTCTTCGTCGTGGTGAGGGTGCCGGTGAAGCCGTGCGATCCGGTGACGTGCTTGGCGCGGTTGACGTCAGCGCGGGTGGTGCTGGTGGCGACGGTTCCTGCAGCGACGCCACCGATTGTGGCGTCCACGGTGGTGGACGTGGTGGTGTCGCTGGGGTCGAAGGCCCAGCCGGCGACCGTGACTGCGCCGTATGTGGCAGCGGATGCGGTGTCGAAGCTGCCCTGCGGTGACATGTCCGGCAGCGTGATGTTCTTGCAGCCGAGGAGTGTGTCGTGTCCTGCGCTGCCGATGTTCTCCGCGGTGACACACACCTGTTGGTTGCCGCTTCGGGAGACGGGGAGCGCGCCGGAGAATCCGTGGTTGCCGGTGATGTTCTTGGCGTGGTCGACGTCTGGTCGGGGTTGGTCGGCGTGGATGACTCCGATGGGGCTGGCGAGGAGGCCGTTGGAGAAGGTGACCTTCACCGGGTCTGCAGCGACCTTGTCGCCCTGATCGAATGCCCATCCGGCCACGGAGACGGTGCCGGGTCCTGCTGACACGACGTCGAGGCTTCCCTCGGGGGATGTCAGCGGGAAGGTGACGCTCTTGCAGCCGAGGAGGGAGTCTGCGCCTGCGCCGACGTTCACCGCGGTCACGCACACCTGCTGGGCGCCAGTCGCGGTGGTGCTCGCTGTGCCGGAGTAGCCGTGATTTCCGGAGATCTTCATCGCTTTGTCCACGTCACTCCGACCGGTGTTCGCGGTGAGGGTTCCTGCGGTGGCACCGCCGACAGTTACCTTCACCGCGAGGGCGCTGCTGCTGCTGGAGCTGTCGTCGGCCCACCCAGTGACCTTGACGGTGCCGTTTCCAGCGCTGGCGGCGTCGAAGGACCCGACCGGTGATACCTGCTTGCAGCCGGAACGGGTGGGCAGCACTTTCGACAGTGCGGCCCAGTTCGGTGTTCCAAGGCCGGTTGCTAGGTCGTAGCCGCGTCGTGCCACGTAGGTGCCGTTGCTGCCGTTGGTGACGTCGCGGAAGTCAGACGGGTGGGCGTACAGCGTGTTGTGGATGTCGCCGATACCGACGGTGCAGCCGCGAGCGGAGAGGGTGGATGCGAGCTCCCCGGCGAGGAGCGGAGTTGCCAGGCTGGTGCCGCCTCCGAGTACCCACCCCTTGTACGTGTCGGTGTAGATGCCTGGCCCGACGTTCGGGTCGGCGAGTGCGGAGATGTCGGGCACCTCTCGGCTGTTGCCGCCAATGCCGGTGCCAGCCTGGTACGAGGGTCGTGAGAACGTGGAGTAGCCGCCGCCGGTTGCGCCGGAGCTGTTGTGCCACACGGACTCGAGGTATGTGTTCCCGCTCTTAGCGAGGGTTGTTCCACCGACGGAGATGACGGCGGGTGAGGAAGCGGGGTATGAAGCGCCGATTTTGCCGTCGCAGGATGCTCCGGTGTCGCCGGCAGCGGCGAAGGTGGTTGCGCCCGCCGCAACGACTCGGTCAACAGCGTCCTCCAGCACTGCGCGGGTATTGGAGTCCACTTCCGACTCGCAGTACATCCAGGAGATGCTGAGCGCCGTGATGTCGTGCTGAGCGACGTCGCCAGCTACGTCGGTCAACGCGTCGTACATGCCCTGGATGGAACCGTCCGCGAAGTACGCCCGCTGCGCGGCGCGTGGCGCGACATCGAGAAGCGCTTCCTGATCGATGGCGACTTCGAACGGTCCGTTCTTGCTGGTCGCTGTGGTGGTGCTGGCCCCGTCAACGCTGATCTGTGTGTACGACGGCGCTGGTCGCCCTACTGCTGCGGCGTAGGTTTTCAGGTTGCCGGAGTTCCATCCGGAGAACTGCAGGGTGGCGATGGTGGCACCGGCACCGGCGCTGGCGCTTGCGGGCGCCTGGTACGCGCCGGTGAGGTTGGACACCGGCTGTCCTGGTACGGCGGTCGGGGTCACGATGGGACGCTGGTCGAGGCCAAGCACAGCGGATACGAGCCCGTTGAAGGACGCAGGAAGCGTCGGGCTGTTGGTGGGGTGCATGGCGGCACCGGTTCCGACGAGTTGGACGGCGAAGAGCTGCTCAGCCTCTGCGGCGGTGCCCGTCGCGGTGAGATCCCAGCGGTCGTCGTCGTTGGTGACTGTGAACCCTGCTTGCTCGAGCGCGTCCCGTACCCGAGGTGTGTGCGATTCGGCGGGCGCGACCTGGTTCAGGTTCGTCCGCGTGTGATCAGTGGCGACGGCGCGCAGGGTGCTGCGGCTGTGCGGCGTGAGGACAACCGTCAGTCGAACCGGGTTGCTGCCGGGGGTGGCGTTTGTGACTGGTGTGGTTGCAGCGGCAGCTGTCGGCACGACCGGCTGGGGTGCGTTGGTGGTTGCGGCGTCAGCGAAAGCGGGTCCCCCGGTAAGCGCTGGGGCGACGGCGGCCGAGACCGCAGCGGCGGCTCCGAGGAAGGCGTACGCCCGTCCTCGGATGGGGTCGGTCGGGCTGGAACGACGGAACGGAGCGCGCATACCTACCGCTATGCGGCGAATGCGCGCTCCGTTCCGAGAATCGGGTCAGATGTGGCTCACCGGTTGGTGCCCGTTGCCCACTTCGCCTTGCCGTTCTTGTAGAGGACGAGGTTCCCGTCGGCCTGCTGGGTGAGCTTCATGCCGGAGCCGCTGAGCCGGTAAGTTCCCGTCGACCAGATGGCCTTCCCGGCCTTCGTGTAGAGGACGAGGTTCCCGTCGCTCTGCAGGGTCAGCTTCGTTCCACCCTTGCCGTTGGTGCGGGTGGACCAGGCGGCCTTCTTGTCCTTATAGACGACGACGTTCCCGTCGGCCTGGACGATGAGCTCGCGGCGCTTTGCCGTGTCCCAGAGGGACTGCCCTGCGGTGAGGACGCCGTTCTGGGTGAGGGTGTCCGCGCCGGGGCGCTTGTTGTTCCACAAGGTGGAACCGTTCCGGGTGAGGTTCAGCTGCCCGTAGTTGTCGATGCTGAGGACGACGCCGGAACCCTTCCCTGACGTCCCCGATGCCCATACGGCCTTCCCGGCGGTGTTGTAGACCACGGCGTTGCCGTCAGCTTGCAGTGCCAGGTGAGCGCCGCGGTAGCGCGACGTGCCGGTGGCCCAGAGGGCCCGTCCGTTGCCGTACTCGACGAGGTTCCCATCCAGCTGCATGTCCAGGTGATACTGGCGGGACGGGGAGTAGATGCTCTGACCGTCGGTCATCGTGGTGGTGCCGATGAGCTTCGTGCCGTCGGAGGAGATGCCGGTGACCGGCGGAGCGGGCGTCGGCGTCGGCGCGGGGGTCTGCGTCGGCGGGTTCGTCGGACCGCTCGTGGGCCCTGGCGTCGGCGTGGCGGTCTGCGTCGGGGCGGGGGTCGGCGACGGGCTGCTGGTCGGCGGCAGGATGGGCGGGCACGCGGCCGGGGCGGGAAGGTCCGCGCGAAGCTTGGACCAGTTCGGGCTGCCGAGGCCGGTCGCCCGGTCGTAGCCGGTCGTCGCCGCGTACGTGCCGTTCGAGCCGGTCGTGACGTCCTGGAAGTCGCCCGGGTGGGCATAGATGGCGGCGTGGATGTCGCCGATCCCAATGGTGCAGCCTCGATCCGCGAGGGTGGTGGCGAGCTGCGCCGCCATCATCGGGGAGGACAGGCTCGTTCCCCCGCCGAGCACCCATCCGCCTTCGGTGCTGCTGTAGATTCCGGGCCCCTGGTACGGGTCCGCTTCCGCGGCGATGTCGGGGACCGCGCGGCCCTGCGACGTGTCGGCGTTCGTTCCTGCCTGGTACGCGGCGTTGTCGTACAGGGCGTATCCGCCGCCGCTGGAGCCCGAGGAGTTACCCCACGTGGTCTCAGCGAACGATCCGTCGGTGTTCTTGGTGAGGCTGGTGCCCCCGACTGCGACGACCTCGGAGCTCGCCGCGGGATACGACACGCTCGTCTCCGGTCCTGAATCGCCGGAGCAAGTAGCGCCGCTGTCGCTGGAGGAGGCGAACATCGTCGCTCCGGCGGCGACAATGCGGTCGATGGCGTCCTCGAGCGCAGTGTGGGTGTCCTGGTCCATGTCCCGTTCGCAGGAACCCCACGACTCGCTGACGGCGGTGATGCCGTCAGCCGTGACGTCGTTGGCGATGTTGCTGTACGCGTCGTAGATGCCCTGAACGGTCATCGGGACGAAGTAGATACGCTGCGCGGCGGCGGGCGCGTTGCTAAGGATGGTCTCCTGGTCCGTCGCGACCTCGAACCCGCCGTTGCCGCTGATAGCTGTGGGGTCCGCACCGTCAACGGGCACCTGCGTCACCGACGGCAGCGGGATGCCCGCCGCGTTGGCGTAGGTGTTGAGGTCCGAGGGGTCCCAGCCGGAGAACTGCACGGTGGCGATGGTGGTGCCGGCGCCGGAGTTCGCCGGGGCGGAGTAGGCGGAGCGGATGTCGCTGACGGGGGTGCCCGGCACGCTCGCTGGGACGGTGACGGGACGCTGGTCGAGACCGAGAACGGTGGTGACCGCGCCGCCGAACGACGACGGCATGGTCAGGCTGCTGATGGGGTGCATCTGCGTGCCGGTGCCGACGACTGTCACGCCGAACAGCTTCTCCGCCGCGGCGACCGTGCCGTTGGCGGTGAGGTTCCAGGTGCTGGTGTCGGGGACGGTGAAGCCGGCTGCGGCGAGTGCCGCCTTGACTCGGGAGCGGTCGTCGGAGACGGGGCTGGTGCCGGCGATGCTGGACTGCCGCTGGTGGGTGGAGAGGGCGTGCGCCTTTGCGGGCAGGGTCCGCAGCGTGTGACGGTCGCTGGGGGTGAGAACGACGGTGAGGCTCACCGGGGTATCGCCGGGGGTGATGGTCGTCGCGCCGGCGGCGCTGGTCGGGGCTCCCGAGGTCGGCAGCGTCTGCTTCGGGATGACCGGCTGCAGCGGTGCGGCGGTGGCGGGAGCTGCGAGGCCGACGAGGGCACCCCCTGCGAGAGTGGCGACGGTGATGCCCGCGGCGAGGATGCCGGTGCGGGTTCGCCGTCGGCTGCCGGCGGAGCTGTCAGGGCTGTGGTCGCTGTGGTTCCCGATCATGGTGCCTCCATATGCGGCGGCTCTCCCCCAGTGAGAAAACCGATGATGTGGTCAAGGTGGTCTGGTGTCAGCCCGTCGGTCGGTGTGACCGCGAGGTGCTCGCATCCGTGTCGCTGTGCGATGCGAGCCAACGTCGCCCGGCGGTTCTCGTTGAGGTGGGCGTCAGCGTGAACGAACCGGACAACACTCCTATGCGCGGACAACCACCGATCGATGCAGTCGACCTTCCACCAGCTGTCGGACGGTCCGCGGACACCGGTTTCGGTGTCCGTTCTGCCGATGACCGCGTCGAAGATGTGCGGGTCGTCCCAGTCGGTGACGTAGACGATGTGCGCCGGCAGGGACCCGAGCGCTTCGGCGAGCGCCGACGCGACGAACACGTCGCCGAACGGTGACGGGACTGCCGAGTATTCCGGCCAGGCAGTGAGGTCCGCGATGGGTGAGAGCGTGCGGTCGATGTCGAGGAACAGCACTTCCGTCGACGCGACATCAGCGTCTGTCACAGCGGCATCACCCGCGTGAACGTGCTTCCCCAAAATCTCCTGCTCCCCCGGCCCCCACGGCCGTCGACCACCCTATGGGCGGAAGGAGGTGGGAGCGGACGACGGAAGCATCCTCACCCCCGTTCTGGGGCGACCCGTGTTCGCTCCGCGGCCCGGAACGCGTCGCTTATGAGCGGTCTCGCCACGCGCCGGCGCGGGCGATGCTTTCCGTGACGGCTGCGGCGTGCTGCCGATACGCGGTGATGCTCTGCCGGCGGATCGGGGCCATCGGGCTGACACCTTCGTCGCGGAGCCGCTGCTCCTCGTCGGCAGCGTGCTGCTCCGCTTCCCGCTTCATCCGCCACCGCGTCTCCATCCACAGGTGGTCGCGGCGGAGCGCCGCAGCACGGACCTGCAGGGAGGTATGCCGGGTGGCCCGATCTAGCATCTCCGAGGTGGCCTTCGGGTGTTCGGCGATGGCGAGCATGAGGTCGTCCTCCGCTTCGGTGTCGACGATCTGCTGCAGCACCTCCACGCTCTGCCGCGGGTCCCGTGCTGCGGCTACGTTCGCCCAGTAGTCGCTCGACTGGGGGTCGTAGGCGACCGGCTCGGTGCGGCGGCGGACGGTGAGCGTGTCCGCCGAGGCGTCCAACCGAGCCCTGCGGCCGTTGTGCAGGATAACTCGCCGGACACCGTCGGTGATGTTCGTGCCGACGACGTAGCCCCAGGTTTCGCCGCTGTCGCTGAGGACCTCGTCGCCGTTCTGAACGGCGTCGAACGGCACCTCGACCGGCTCCGGAAGCTGCGCCACCGTGCTCAGCGTGACGTCTTGCCCCTCCGGGCGAACGTGCCCGGCGAACTGCCCGCCGGCGGGCGTCCCCGCTGGTGCGTGGTGGTTGCCGCTGCTATCGATGCTCACGACTGAGGTGTGCGCGGCAATGCAGCGACGGCCGTGTCCACCTGTTCGCGGAGCCGCGGGTACATCTCGTCGGCGATGAGGTTGGGGTCCTCTTCCGGGTCGTACACGAAGTTCGGTGCACCGTCTTTGTACCGGCGCGCAGCGTCGTCGAGGCGGAGGATGTGGTCCTCACCGCGGACGGGACCGTTCGGGTCGATGAGGTATTCGACGCCGTTAGACGCCCGGATGGTCACCCAGTGGTGGTGCTCGTCCATCATCTCGCTCACCTCATCGAGGACGTCGTCCCACCCGCGGTCGGTGTAGTCGTCCGGGTCGTAGCCGAGGATGTTGGCGCGGAGCTCCGGATCGGTATGCCAGTACAGGCCGACATGAAGGGTTGCGTCGATGCCGAGCCGGTCTGCGGCGAGCTTCGTCGCGAGCGCTCCCCCGTCACACGTGAACGTCTCATCCGCGAGCCAGATCGCACGCCGGTCCGGAGCGTGCCGGTACACATTGGCGAGCAGCCCAGCGAGCGCTCGCACGTCGTCGGGAAGGTCCACCGGCACGTCCCCAAATGGGCCATCAGCGGCGACCGCGAGGTCGATGTCGTCGGCCTCGTGGCTCTTCGCCGCGAACGCGCCACCGGAGAGCACTGCGCCGCCAGCGGTCGTGGTTGGTGCGGCGCCGGTGTCCTTCCGGCGGATGGATGCTGTGGTCACGCTCGGTGTGTGCGCGGCGGCGGCGAGGTCAGGACACGATGCGGAGCGCGTCGATCAGCTTGTCGGAGGCGAGGTTCGCGACGGCGTCCTTCCAGTCTTCGAGCGCGTCGTCTCGCTCCTGCGTCGAGTACCGGTCCCGGTGATGACGCCAGGTGGTCTCACCCTCGGTCGGCGCAGTGTCGGAGAGGACACGCTTCCAGCCGTCGCCGGTCCACATGTCCACCTCGACGGTGGATGGCCGCCGGCGAACATCCGCGTCGCCGACGTGTGCCACAACGCGCAGCGTTGCCTTCGGAGCTTCCGGGGTGGCAGGGATCGTCACGGTGCGGGTGTACTCGACGTCGGTGTGGGAGCCGCTGACGGCGGTGCCGGTGAAGGTTTCGGACACGTTGTCCGCGGCGCTGAACCGCCGCTCCGCGTACTCGGCGCTGCCGGTGAACGGAACCGCTTCGTCCGGATACCCGAGGGCGACACCGCCGTCGCCGACGCCCTCCTTCGAGCTGCGGAACCGGCCGCCTTGCGACTGCGGCGCACCCTTCATGTGACGTGACTCGTTCATGCCGGTCATGTGCGCGGCCGGCTACTAGTCGCCGAGTTTGTCGCCGGTGTCCGGGTCGGTGATCTTCGCCCGGGTGATGATGGTCTGGTCCACGCCCTGGTACTCGCTGTGGTCCTTGACTGTGCCGGCGTAGTTGACCTTCGACCCGACTTCGAACATCTTCGTCCCGGATGCGAACCAGGTGACCTGATGGCCGCTGGCGTCGATCATCTTCACGATGGTCGTGTACGCCATTCGGCCGTAGCCGAGGCTGCGCGGTTCCGGGTGGAAGACACCGACGATGGTGGCTGGTGCGGGTGCGATCTTCTCCCCGACGGGAGCGACGAACCCGGGCTGGTACTCCTGCCGGGCCTTCTCCTTCGCGGCCATCTCCGCTTCCCGGTCGAGGTGTCGGCGGTACGCGGAGATGGCGGACACGGCGATGCCGACGTGCTTCCGGGCGACCCACTTCTGGGTGCCGTCCTTCGGGATGAGGGATGCCTTGAGGTTGCCGATGTAGTCGCCGATCTCGTCGGTAGTGCGCAGCCAGGTGAGGGTGTCGCGGGCGAACTGTCGGCCGTCGTCGGTGATCGCGTCGTGCGCGGCGTCCCACTGCATGATGAGGGCGTCCGAGGTCGCTGGGTGCTCCATGGAAGCGCGGCTTTTCGCAACGAACGACTCCCCGTTCCCCGTGGTGGACGCGGCGGCGGCGAGGAGTTCTTCGGCGTCGAACACGTCGGAGCCAGCGGAGGACCAGCGGACGGCGTCGTCGGCGTCGTCGAGGTCCTTCTCGTCGAGGGTCCACTCGAGCGCCCACAGCCCCTTCGGCTTCACACCGAGGAACGCTTCCAGGCAGGACTTCCCGACCTGCTTCGACCCGTCGGTGGAATGGTGGAGGGTGTACACCCGTTCCCGGCGTCGGGACTTGCCGCAGAACTCGCAGGTGGTGTCGGTGACCTCAGGCACTGGCAGGTCCGTCGTTGCCGGGTAGTGCAGCATCTGCCCGTCGTCGGTGACGTCGTGTGTCCCGGTGAAGGTCCAGCCGCTGAGCTCGAGATGGGGACGGGACAGGGTCAGGTAGGTGACCGGGATGGTCCGGTCGTCGAGGTGTTCCGTGCCGTCTTCGAGCGTGCCTTCGAACCGGCCGTCGATGCCATACCGGGCGAGCCGCTTGTTGGCCTTGTCGATGGCGGCGAGGGCGAGCGGGACGAGGTGCGGGCTGAGCGTGTGCACCGGCACGTACGGCTCGGTGTCCCAGGTCGGGTCGCTCTCCGCCTCCGGTGCGGCGGTGAGGGTGATGTCGTCGGCGGCGCGTTCATGTCCGGCGTACCGGCCACCGTTGTCGGTGGGGACGCCGGTGTGCTTCTCCCGCAGTTGTGCGTTCATGTGCTCCTCGCCCGGATCCTACGGCCGGTGTTTCCGGCGTTCTTCACCCCTATGTGTGCGGGAGCGGGGCTGGTGGGTCGGGCACCAACGACTCGAGCCGTGCTATCTCCACGCAGGCACTTCCGATGCCGAACCAGTTCCGGTTGACTCTGCGCCATGGGCTTGTTTGAGGACGCTCGGGAGCGGCGCGCGCAGGCACAACGTGACCTCGCCGCGGCAGCGGAACAACAGCAGCAACATGCACGTCGGAACCGGCAGCTCGAAGCGCGGTTGGTGCGAACCGAGGATTCGATCGAACTTGCTGCGGCGCTGGCTAAGACCGGCTTACAGGCTGTCCCGTTTCGTGCGAGCGAAGGGGCGCTGAGCGACCGCCGCGGTAGAGGCTGGTTAGTGGTGCTGCGTCACTGGGACGAGGACTTGGACCAGCCACGCTGGCAAGTTGACGGAGCGTGGGCAATCGACACCTCTGGTCTCATCTGGCACACGGCGCAAGGTCGTTGGAGCAGCGGAGGGCCGTTTCGGCAGCTCGGCTACTCAGGACCGCTGAGCTTCGTCATCGTCGGCGCACCGCACTCAGAGGCGCACGGCGGCGGAAGCGTTTTCGGCCGGGAGATGGGCGTCGGGTTAGTCGCCGCGGCAATGGACCTCGCTGCGAGCGGCACTCGAGACGCCATCAGAGTAGGCATTTAGCGCCCGCGCCACCCGAGGGAGTAGGCGCCCGGTCCACGTGAGCCGCACCGGTGCTAATCCGGATAGCCCGGCCGCCTTTAGCGGTCGAGTGCGTGTTGGAGTTCTTCGATGCGCTGCCGGTGGCGGTCGATTTCCTGTTCGGCGTGTGCTCGGAGGGCGCGGCGGCAGCGGGTGAGTTCCTCGGTGGCGCGGGCTTGCTTCTCCGCTGCGTCGCGGATGTGTTTCCCGTGGTGGTCGATGCGTTCCTGCTGTTCGCGGATCTCGTCTTGCAGTCGTTCGATCTTGCTGCGGCGGCGGTTGCGTGCTCTGGCGGGTGTGCGCTCGGGCATGGTGGTGCGGGGTCTCCTGTCTGGTTGGCGCGGCCTGCGGGTGCCGGCGCGTGGTACCTGATCGTCAGCAGGGTCGTGTTCGTAGTCGGGTTCACCGCACCGTTTCGGGCGGTTCCGCGCATAGCGGTGGTGGAAAGGAGCACCTCATGCTCAAGCTGCTCATCGCCTTCGTCGGCAAGGCACTGATCGCCGCGTTCATCGTCGTCTGCGTCGTCATCGCGCTCATCGTCGTGTTCTTCAAGCCGCTGATGATCCTGCTCGGCATCGCCGGGACGGTCGGATGCGGGGTCCTCATCGTGCGGTTCATCCGGCAGATGCGTGCACGACTGCGGGAGATGCAGCGGCCGGTCCAGACGAAGGCGCTGCAGAAGTAGCGAGCGGTTAGAGCTGCTTCGCGGCCGCGTACTGCCGGAGTCCGGCGACGATGGCCCACAAGCACCACAGGAAGTGGACGGAGAACACCGCTCCGCCGAAGTACTCGGACCAGTCCTCCAACGGCATCCGCGGGTCATCCCACGCATCGAGGTTCCAGTGCGCCTCCTCGCGAGAGGTGACGCCACCGATGAGGGTGTCCTCGACCGTCGCCCACAGGTCCGCTCGCTCAGCGTCGCTGCTGAGCGTGTCGGCGACGTCGAGGAACTCATCGACCAGCCACGCGCGGTATTCCTCCTTGCCGAAGTCCTGCACGCTGGTGGAGCGTCGGCCCTCCGCGGCAACCTTCTGGGCCCAGTACGGCGGGTTGATGCGCGCCTCGTCTCGCCCGTTGAGGAAGAAGCCGAGCATGTCGTCCCGGTCGCGGGTGAAGGTGAAGGTGCCCATGTCGCCGTTGATGGTCAGCAGGCCCGGGCTGGTCAGCAGCTCGTACCAGTCGAAGTTCGTGTCCGGTGCTCGGAACATTAGGTGCCGGTAGCCGCTGCTGTCGTGGCTGATCGTCATCACGTGTCGGGCAGTGTCGGTGCGGAAGCGTGCGCCGGCGTCGGCGGCACGGTCAGGGACAGGGTGAGCGGCGGTCGGGAACGTTGAGGTCATGCCCGTCCTATGCCAGGTGCGACGCCGCGGTGGTTACGCGGTCCACCATCGGTCGCCCCAGAACAGGTCCGCGCAGGCGAGGATGTCCCGCTCGGACTCGACGACGGTTTCAGGGAACACCAGCCAGCGGGTGCGGAGCGTCCCAACGTGTCGGCGGAACAGCCGGTCGTAGATGGGGGTGTCGGACACACCCGGTGACATGCGGCGCTTTCAGCAGCCGTAGACGGGGTGGTCAACGGTGACAGTAAGGCCGGCCGCGCTGAGGTCGCGGAGCACCGCGTCGATGGCGTCCCGAGTCGCCGTGCGGAGTGGTTCCGGGAGGAGGCCGTACTGCTCCGGCTGCAGGAACATCTCGTTCAGGACGTTCTCCTCCACCATGCCGGCGGTCTTGTCGATGCTGATGTTCAGCGTCAGATCCGGGCCGACCCGGCGGCAGAGGTACCAACGGCTGAGGCGGTGTTCGGAGAACCCCAGCTCTCGCATCCGGTCGTCGGGAAGCACGGCGGTGGTCGCAGTCATGGTTCCCCTATGCCGGCCGTCTTCGGGTCAGTCCTCGCCCCCGGTTTCCACCTGAACGGAGCGGGCAATCAGCCATTGCGCACCGTCGTTGGATGGGGCTGCCGTCCAGGCGGCGAGCGCTTCACGCAGCGCATGCGCTTCCTCGTCGTGTCCTGCGTCGGCGGTGGAAGCGGCCAACGCGCCGAGGATGTGCTCGAGCGGGGATTGCGGGTATCGGGCGGCGGTTGACGCTGCGTTGCGGAGCGCCTGCCCGCCGGCGGCGGACCGGCGCCCGCCGGCGGCGGACCGGCGGCACTGCGGAAACCCCACGCCGTTGGCGTACAGGTACGACGCGAGCGCGTAGTCGTTGTAGGTCGGCGTTGCCGTGTTCCCGTAGTTCGCGGCGATGAGCTGCGCGACCCGGGCGACCACGAATTCCTTGTCGTCCCGCATGGGTTCCCTCCCAGAAGTGAAGCGAGTGCTTCCATCTGCGTATGCGGCGGATGCCGCCGCATAGGAGAGCGCATGACCGTCACCAACGACCCGCACCTGTCCTCGCACCGGACGCGCACGAACGCTGTTCCCGGGTACCCGCCGCTGCCGCCGCTGAACGCGGAGACGGCCACCGGCGAAGAGCCGGTGACCGTCGTCCTCGCCGCGTAGCTCAGATCGCTTCCGCAGCCTTCCGCAGGTCGATGTACGCAGTCGTCCCCGGCTCAAACCACTCGTACTCGGGTGCGTAGCTGACGGTGCGGGTTGCCGCGTCGTGAATGGTCGGCGGTGACTGCGGCAGTTCGGTGAGAACCTCCCACAGCAGTCCCGTGTCGACGTTGAGGTCCTCACCGTCGTTGTCGGTGACGACGTCGTCCTCGATGTCCGCGATCTCCGCCTTGTTCTCGTCGAGGATCCGGTTCGCCCAGAATCCATGCGTCACGGACTGGTCGCTTTCCTCCATCTGCAGGTACGCCGCGTTCGGGAGCTTGGCGAGGATCGCCTTCGCGACGAGGTGCGCGCCGAGACGGTCCGCTTCCCGGGATGCCTTCGCACCGGCGGACTTCAGGTCGTAGTACGCCTCCTCGGAAACGGCGCTCGGCGGCGCCTGCTCGGGCCCAGGGGCACCGGCGAATGCAACGAGGGTCTTGGCTGCATCGCGGACATCGCCGTGGCTGTCGCCTGGGGTGTTCAGGGCGCGGGTGAGCGCGGCGAGGTCCTGCTGGCGGGCGGTCGTTGCGGCCGGTGTTGCTGCCGTCGCGGCGTCGCCGCATCCGAGCTGGTACGCCTCACGGAGCATGCCGAGGACCTCATCCACGCCTACCTGCCGGTCCGCGAGCGCCCGGTCGAACGCGTCCTCGCTCTCGAACAGCCGCGCGACCGCCGTCTGGACCGCGGTCTCCTCACGGCTGCCCGCCGCCCCGGGGAGCAGACCCTCCGGTGCTTCAGCGTGCTGCTGCTCACCGAACTTCCCGTCGGACTTCCGTGCACCTTCACGGGCGGACTCAGCCGCCGGGTTCAGATTCGTCATGCCCAACATGTGTGCGGCGACGCGTCAGAGCGAGGACCGCCGCCGCTGTTGGCGTGCCGCGGAGGAGGTCAGTCCTCGTCGTCCTCGTCGTATTCAGGGAGGTTGAACTCGGCGCGCACGAGCTCCTTGAAGTTGTGGAGGTGATCGAACTCGTCGTCGTTGGAGTCGCCGTCGAACACTTCCTCGGACCGGGACACCATCCGCTTGAGGGCCGCGTGGAACGACGGCCCTGTGAACCCGGAGCGGCTGACGCTCGGGGTGTCGAGGTCGAGGGTGCCCGCCTTGCGGTGCGCTTCGAGGTACCCCTCCGCCGCGGCGGTGAGGTCCACAAGAGCGTCGTGCTCGTCATCGTTGGAGTCGCCGTTCGCTGCCCGGTCGGCGTACTTCACCGCGTCAGCGAAGTCCTGGTGGAAGTCCTCGGGCTTCGGAGGCGCGGCGACAACGCCCGTGGGCGCTTCCGCGTACTGCTTCTCGGTGAACTGGCCGTTGCCGACTCGAGGGTGGTCGGACTCGTGGAACGCGGTGGTCATACCGAGGATGTGTGCGGCGTGGGCAGAGAGGGGCGCTGCCGAGGATGCGCCGCTGGCTCGGACGGGGCGTGGTGTCACCGCTGTCCGCTACGGTCGCCGCGTGCAGATCTTCTCGTGGCAGATGGCGGAGGAGCTCGCAGCAGCGCACATGCAAGCCGTCGGATTCCGGGATGCGCGACGCACCGCGAACGGAGCAGACGGCGGCATCGACGTCGCAGCAGCGAATGCGGTAGCTCAGGTGAAGCACCTCGCGCAGCCGGTCGGTTCGCCAGATATCCAGCGGGTCCGCGGCGCTGCTCACAACATCCCCTACGTGCTGTTCTACTCGAGCTCCGGATACACCGGCGCTGCGTTGGAGGTGGCGGATGCCGCGCAGGTCGCCCTCTTCACGTTCACACCTGAGGGCGAGGTGAGCGCGGTGAACCGCTGGTCGTCGTGGCTCTCAGCGGGGAATCTCCGCGACGAGCCGCAACGGTCTGCTGCGCATCTTGTGGATGACTGGATGAAGCTGTTTGAGGAGACGGATCAGCTGCTGAATGAGTGCTTCGCCGTTGCCAGCGGCGCGGCCGACGCGAGCAACGGCGACATGCTCTTGACCGCCGTGTTGCAGCGTTTCGTTGACCGTGTCACCCGACTGCGAGAAATGCAGCACGCGGAGATGACCGCAACGCGAGATCTGTTCGAACGGCAAGGCAGTCGTGAGGACGTGGCGTCGGCGGTAGACCTCATCACCCAGTTGCGGGACGCCGCCGCCCGCTATTTGGAGCTCGGCCGCCGTGACCTCGACTTCGCTCGGCGGGGTGTCGAGCCGCCGGACTGACTATCCTCCGAGCATGTCGCTCCCGCACCCGTCGGATTCGCTGGCGCAGCGTGATGCGGAGCGGTTCATCGTCGCCGCGGTTGCGGACGATGTTGGGGTGTCGTTGGTGACGACGCGGGTGGATCTCGGCGGTGGTGTCCGAGCGGAGTTCGATGGCGCGTCGGAGGACCGGTCGGTTGTTGTGGAGGCGTTCGCGCATGTGGGGGCGCTTCGCGGTGCGCAGCCAAAGAAGCTGGCAACCGATGCGTTCAAGCTGACGTGGGCTGGTCGGAGGGTCGGCGCGTCGCGGCTCATCATCGCGGTGCTGGATGAGCGTGTGGAGGCGTACTTGCGGCGGCCGCGGGCGTGGTTGACGGCCGCGTTGTTGGACGCTGGTGTGGAGGTGCTCCGCGTCGACGTCGACCCGGCGGTGCTGTCGCGGGTGGAAGCGGCGCAGCGTGCGCAGTTCATGTCCGGCGTCAGCGGCGATGACGGTTAGATGCTCCCGGAGGGACGAGCGACGTAGGGCAGGAGCTGGTTCGGCAGCCAGATAGCTCGTTCGACGACACCGACGGTTGGGTTCGCCGCTTCAACCATGCGTCCGGTCCCGGTGTAGATGGTGTCGTGGTAGCCGCCGGTGACGGTGCCGTTGCTGGAGTAGAACAGGATGTCGCCGGGCTTCCGGTCGGCGAGGGGGACGAGACGTCCGACGGCGGCGAAGTGCTGGTACTGGGAGACAACGTTGTGCGGGCCGGTGGCGATGCCAACTGACGTGTACGACGCTTGGACGAGGCCGGAGCAGTCGTAGGTGTTGGGGCCCGCAGCGCCGAACACGTACCGCTTCCCGATTTGCGCGCGGGCGAAGGTCAGGACCCGCTGAACGGTGGCCGATGTGGCGGCAGGCGGCATAGGTGACGGTGCCTTCTTCACCGGTGTTGGCGTCGGCGCCGGCTTCACTGGCGTGGGTGACGGCGCCGGATTCACTGGCGTGGGTGACGGCGCCGGCTTCACCGGTGTGGGTGCCGGCGCTGCCTTCGTTGGCGGCGCGGACGCGGTCCGTGACGGTGTGAGCCGAGGGGTGGTCGTATCGGTTCCGACGCGGGTGCGGGATGTGCTGTTGGTGCGGGTTCGAGACGGTGTGGGCAGCGCCTCTTCGGCGCGGTCAGCTTGCTGCTGGTCCCAGGTTGCGGTGACCGTGGTGACGGTGCGGTGCTGTGCGGCTGCGAGTTGGGTGAGGAGGGCCGTCTGCTGCTGTTGGATACTGCTGAGCTGCCGGTTCGCTGTGGTGGCCGCCGTTGTCGCTGCTTCAAGGGACGCTCGCGCGGTGTTGGTCGCTTTCGTCAGCGTGGTTGCTGCGGCTGCCGCTTCCGCGGCGGCGGCGTGCGCTGTCCGCCGGTCCGTTTCCGCCTGAGCGAGGACCGCGGCTGACTGGGCGGACAGCTGCGACAAGGTGCTGAGCCGGTCCAACGTGTCCGACGCCGTCGCGTCATCGGTCAGCAACGATGCGGTGAGGTTCCCAGTGCCGGTGCGGGACAGCTGCACGGCGAGGGCTGCCGCTCGCCTCGTGGACGTGTTCGCGGTGCGAATGTCACGGCGCACCGTTGTCCGCAGTTCCGCGACGCGTGCCTGCGCAGCGTGCTGCTTCGACACAGCCTCCGCGTACGCCTCCCCCGCTTCCTGCTCGTGCGCTCCCGTCTGCGCTGCGGTGTTCTGCAGCTGGTTCAGACGAACCGTCAAAGCAGTCGGTGACGGAGCGGCAACCGGAGCGGCGGACGCCGCCGCGGGAAGAAAAAGCGGGGCGGTCACCGCGGCGAGGGTCGCAGCGGAGCACGCCAGCCGCAGCATGGTTCTGTGGGGCATTCCCTGCACCATGCGACGAACACGGCGAGCGGCGCCGGCCGCCGGCTTAGTCAGGCGACCTCGAGGTGCGTTACGTGCACGGTCTTCGGCGCCTTCGGACGGCCGCCGGGACGGACAGTCGCATGCTCCACGCCGACGCTAACGACCGTGCCGGTCTCCCGACTGCCACCCCAGTTGGTGAGGACCACCCGCACCCCGGGCGACAGGCGGCGCGAGCGCGGACAGTGTCGTCCTCATTCACCGCCTCCCACAACGCAACGATGACGTCGTGGCTGAGGGTGATGGCACCAGCACCATCAGAGACGGTGGCCGAGCCGTGGTCGTGGAAGGTAGCGGACGACGAGCCGCCGAGAGGGACGGCACGATCGCCGACCGGAGCAGAAGTGGTCATACTCCGCCTATGCACGCACAGCGCCGGCAGGCGCGCCCGCGAGTGCGGCTCTCCTGACCGAACTCCCTACTACCTGTCGTCGACGGTGAGCATGGCCGTGCGAAGAAGCCTGTCCGCGTCCTTATAGGTCGTTAGCGCAACCGACAGCGTTGCGACGAGCATCCCCGTTTTCGAGGTCATCAACCCGTGCATCTCGCCCCTCCGCGTGCTGCTTCTCTTAAGGAAGTCGGTGGAGTTCAGTGCTCGCGCCGCAGACGGATGCGTGAGACCACTGACCCACAGCCAGACGGTCTTCACTACGCCCGCATCCAGACCGGAGAACACCCCAGCCTGGTATGCAAGCGAACGGTATCCCGGCATCGGTTGGTTGTACTGCTCCCGAGTGATGGCGTTGTTGCCCGCAGCAGCGTCAATCATCTTGACGCGCCGCTGGGCGGCTTTCTTGTCCGCCTCTTGAGCTGCGACACGCTCGAGGCGATCTGCCGGCGTCTCGGCCGGTTTCGCCGTGAAGACGGACTTCGCGAGTTCGACGTCATGCTGATGCTCGGACATGCGTGCCCGGAAGTTACGGGTGAGCCGTTCCTTCCTGTCCTCCGGCTCCAACAGCCAGATCGTCTGCGATGCCGACTCGATGACCGAGCGGAGCAGTGGGTACCCCGCGAAGAGCGGCAGCTCCACGTTATCGTCCGAAGTGCGCCGTGTGAGCAGCCGGAAGGCTCGGAGATTGTCGATCGCCATCAACTGGCAGAACGCCGCAAGATGTCCGTTCTGCAAGGGGTGGCTGCGTTCATTGTCGACGTCGAGGCGGCTCCCGACCCGCGGACGGACCCCAGCGAGGCGCTCGTGATCGCGCTCGAGTTCCTCACACAGGTCCAGGTACATGCGCAGCCGGACAACGTCTTCCGGACTGTCCTTGGCGTCGAGCGGCAGCAATGGCATGCGCAGCACGCTAACGGGCACCCCGGACACGAGCCGAGAAGTCCGCGAACAGCGGCACGGCCCGTCGCCTCGCGGTTAGAGGCGGAGGCCGTACCGCTTGTTCGGGTCGTTTCGGCCAAGCTCGGGGGTGAGGTCCACGGGGTCGCGGCCGAGCCGGTCGAGCGTGGGCGTGTCGTCCGCGAGGGTTTCGCTGAGGTCGTCGTAGTACGGCTCTCGGGTTGGCGCGTCCCAGAGCACGACGCCGTCCGCGTCGAGGATCTGCTTCGGCATCCAGAACTCGGATCCCGGTTCGTACTCGGCGTCGTCCTGCAGCTCCAGGACCGCAGCGGTCGGGAACTCCTGCTTCACGGTGGCGGTGATCGCTTCAACTGCGGCGACGAACTCGGCCTTGTCGATGTCGTCCCGGAGGTCGCCGATGCTGGCGAGCGTGGTGTTCGCAGCCTTCGCCTTGAAGTCCTCGAGCGCAACTGAGGCTGGCGCCTGGTCGTGCTGCTGTTCGCCGAACTTCCCGCTGTCCGCTCGCGCGGCTTCGCGGGCCGCTTCCGCCTGCTTGCTGATGGTCACGTCGTGTTTGTGTGCGGGCGACGCTCAGATGAGTCGGATGCCGTTGCGGGTGTGGTCGCGGAAGTCGTCGGGGTCGATGATGACGGTGTTCTCGTCGATGTCGTAGAGCGGCACGGTGATGTCGAACACCCATTGGTCGGCTCGAGCGCCTGGCCCGCGGTCATCCGAGTTCCAGTAGACGGTTCCGGTGTCGTCGCGGACCGCGGTCGGCACGAAGGCCGGTTCGGAGGAGCTCCCCCAGTTGCTGAGTTCGAGGACGGTGGCGTTCGGGAACTCGGCGCGGACGATGCGACCGATGTGTTCCCGGGCGACCTCGGCGCGGGCGACCTTAAGGCCTCCGCTGACGCGGCCGAGAATGTCGTACGCCTCCGCGATGCCCTCATCGTCACCGGCGGCGAGCAGCCGCTGCACGTCGTTGAGCTGCTCGGCAAGGCGACGGGTTGCTGCGCTGGAAGCGACGAGCGCTGCCGACTCCGGACTGCGGAGGGAGACGTCGTCGCCGTCTCGATGATGGCCGGTGAAGCGGCCAGTGCCGCCGTCGTGGAGATTGCCGCGGACGTCGATGATCATAGCTGTCCTGTGCGCGGCTGCCGCCTCGGCCTCGGAGACTTCTCCTGCGCGAGATAAGCACGGATGGCAGGGTCGTTCCAGTTATTCGCCTCAGCGCGAGCAGCGAGGCGGCGGCGGTAGGCCGCTTGTCGTTCCTCCGTGGTCCAGTTCCTTTCCGCGGCGACGCTGCGGTATGCCGCCTCACGCTGTTCAGCCTCGCGTTGGCGAGTGGACGTAGCGCTTCGGCGTTGTTCCGCCTCGCGGAGGAGGTCGGCGGCGGTTCGACGTTCCGGCCGGAGCTCCGGTGGGCGCTGCCGTTGGCGTTGCGGTGCGTTCAGGGAGATGAGGACGTCTTCGGTGGTGCGGATGTGCGCCGTTGGGGAGCACCAGTGCGCCGGTTCGTTCTCGTCGCGTTGCACCGTTGCGGATGCGGTGACTGGGACGTCCCCGCGTTCGAGCCACCACAGCAAGAAGGGTGGGAAGCGTCTACCGCAGTAATGGCAGGCGAACTGCGACAGCTGGCCCGGGCCCTGGTACAACGCTGCATGCGCGGTGACACCGAGGGCTGCGGCGCTCTTGCGCGGCTGCAATGTCGGGGGCAGTGACCGTCCCGGTTGCGAACGGCTGCACCGAGAGCACCCCACTGCTTCGTGGTCTCGAACCCTCCAGACGATGTTCGCGGTCTCGCAGCCCGTGCAGATGTGCAAGCCCCATCGGTTGATGGCGGTCACTTCCGCTGGTGCCACCGGCGTCCATCTGAGGTCTCCGGTGAGGACCGCGGCGACGAGGTCCGTCAGCGGCGCGCGCGTTTCGGTGCGGGCTCGGTCGCTGACCGTTAGCTGCTCCGTGCTGAGGTCGATGTGCAGTGCAGGCACACCTTCGAGGTGCCGGGTGTTGGCGCGGGAGGTGAGCCAGAAGCATTCGACGCCGTCACGTTCGTACCGGCGCTGCCGGTGCAGGTAGTCGTCGGCGGTCTGGCCGGCGAGTTGCACTTCGAAGGCGACCCGGCGGCCGTCCCGTTCGGCGAGGACGTCCGCAACCCATGCGCCGTCCGCTGCTCGAACCTCGGGACGTGCCGTCCACCCGAGCGTCGTTGCGGCTTCCACGAGCGCCGCCTTCACCCGGAAGTGGTTCGGACTCTCCCCCTTGTGCTCGAAATCCACGCACGCGACCTTGTGAGCGAAGAATGGCGTGCCGAGGACAGAGGTCTTCGCCAGCGCTTCCATCCCGCAGGCGAGAACCGGGCGGGGAACGCGTCCCTTCATCGCCTGCCACTCCTCGGCAGGTACCAGCGGCGCGACCAGATCAGTCCCGTCGAGGTGCGCGGTCAGCGGCATGGGCAGATCTTACGATCGGCCGGCCGCCCGCTAGGTCCGTGGTGTCGGGGTTGTCAGTGATGTAGTCGACGGCGCAACGCAATCCGGCATTGTCGCCGCGGTGCCCTAGCAGTCGTCCGAGCGAGGATGCGCGAGTGGTGTCGGCGTTATGCGGCATGATCCGTTCGGGGAGGAGTCCGGGATGCCGTTGGTAGCGACGTTGGGGTTGGAGCGTGTTGAGGCGTGGCGGCTCGGTGACGAGGCGTGGGCGGATCTTCGTCGTCGGTGGCGGAGTGAGGGCCTGGTGATGTCGTGTGGTCAACCGGGCGGTCCGGTGGAGTTGGAGAACGGAACCCGGTTCTTCCGTCACTTCAGCAAGTGCGACGCGCATGAGGGTGGGGTTGAATCCCCGGAGCATCTTTCGACGAAGGCGCTTGTCGCAGAAGTTGCTGCGGAGTGCGGGTGGACTGCGCAGGTTGAGGCGCCGTCCGCGGACCGCTCCTGGATTGCAGACGTGCTCCTAACCAAGCCAGGGCGGAAGCCGGTAGCGGTTGAGGTGCAGTGGGCGTCTCAGACGCCGGAGACGTTCGCAGCGCGGGCAAAGCGGTACCGAGCGGACGGTGTGCACTGCGTGTGGCTCGTCGGTCCGAAGAACCATGGCAGGGGTGACTGGAACATCGACGGGGACGCGGCGGCGCTGCTCATGGAGACGCCGGCGGAGTTCGGTGGTCCTACATCGATGGCGCCGATGCGGGGTGCCCTGCATGCGCTTCTGAGCGGCGCGATCCGAGGCGGTGTGGAGGTCCTGGTTGACGCGGTTGATGTGACGACGGCGATGTCGAAGTGTCACAACCCGCAGTGCGAGGCGTGGTTCTCGTACTGGTTCATCGAAGCAGTGGAGGTGCGGTCCCGGTGTGCCCACACTCGGCAGGTGGATTTCGCTCGGGAGTACCCGCTGTGGGTGCGTGACCGCGTGGAGACTGTGTTCCAGTCGGACGTTCGAGCAGCGTTTGCAAGAAGCGGGCTGCCGTCGGCGACGGAGTATCGGATGACGCACTCAAAGCAGACGAACACCGACTACATGGCGCAACGCTGCCCGCGGTGCTTCTGGCATCTCGGCGACGGATTCATTGCCGGTAAGCCCCGCCGCTGGGAGACGTACACGGTCTCAGTTCCGGCGACGGCGCTTCCCTGGCAGCCGGAGCTCACCAACCTTCACCACGTCTGCCATGACGTGGGCAACGGCTTCTGCAAGGTGGAGCCACAACAGCGGGGAGGCGCCTTTCCAGCCCGGGTTGACGCCGACGGCGACCCGCTGCCAGCGTTGCCAGCGCTCCGCATCCGGCAGCGGGTCGTCAAGCCGCCACTCCCCCAAGGGCGCCAGACCGCTCACACCCGCTCAGTTAGGTAGGAGTCGGGTCGTTCAGTTCGCGGTGCCGACGGTGAGCGTCGTGGTGACTTGCATGCCGTCGCGGAGCACGGCGATGGTTGCGGTGGTGCCGGGCTTGGCGAGGTGTGCTTGCGCGGCGAGTTGCGCTCCGTCGGCGATGCGGGTGCCGTTGATGCCGACGATGAGGTCGCCCTTCCGCAGTCCTGCGGTGGCTGCGGGTCCCTCTGCGGCGACGTTGACGATGACGGCGCCGACGGTGTCGCTGCCGCTGTCGGTGACGTTGAGGCCGAGGTATCCGTGTTCGGCGACGCCGCCGGAGATGATGTCGGTGAGGGCGCGGACTGCGACGCGGGGGTCGATGGCGTACTGCTTCCCGTCCGGGTCTGAGGGTCGGCCGGTCGTGACGCCGGAGATGGCGATGCCGGCGAGCTGGCCGCTGCTGGTGATGACGGGGCCGCCGTCGGCGGTGTCGTCATTGGGTGCGGACAGGCGAACCGCGGCGGTCCACTGGTCCGCGCCGTTGGTGCCGGTGGTGGATTCCACCGCCTGGTGTGGGGAGGCGACCGTTGTGGTGGTGGCGGTGTTGTTCTCACCGATGATGGCGGCCGCGCTGCCGTCTGCGGGTTCCACGGCGAGTGCGCGGAACCCGTGCAGGTGGACGTCGGTGACGCGGAGCACAGTGAGGCCTGAGGACCGGTCGGTGGCGACGTACTCCGCGTCGGCGATGCGGCCGTCGGCGGTGGTGACCTGGATGGTGGTGCCGGAGGTGATGACGACGTCGTCGGCGGTGACGATGTAGCCGTCGTCGCCGATGACGGTTCCTGCGCCGCGGGTGATGTTCCCACTGATGCTGGTGGCGGTGATGGTCGCCGTTGCGTCCTGTGCGGTGCGGATCGCTGCGGTGATGTTCGCTGGTGCAGACACCGCCGCCGCCGATGCGGGAGCAGGGGTTGCGGCTGCTGGGTTCTGTCCGAGGATGAGGCCGACGGTCAACCCGAACGCGAGGAGCCCGATGGACAGCACCCCTTCCCGCCAGCTGAGCGGGTGAGGGCGGGTGCGGCGCTTCTCCCACGCGCACTCGGTGTCCGCACCTGCAGGCTCCTGCGCCTGCCCCGGCTCCGGCTCCGGGTCCCGCGCGGCGTCTGCCGGGTCACCGGTCGGCCATGCGGGGAGGTCCTCGAGGCGGGGCTGGTCCACGGCGGGAGGGGCAGCGAACGCGGTTTCCTCGTCGCCAAACCACGAAGGCCGCCACGGTTCTTCGACGGCGTCGGCGGCCGGTGAGGGTTCCGGGGTGGATGCTTCCGATGCCGGGGCGGCGGCGTCTGCATCATCTGCGGCGTCATCCGCGTCCACGGCAACGTCAGCTACCGCATCGTTCTCGGAGCGCTGGGCGTCGGTGTCGTCACCGGCTGGTGCGGCTTCCGTGTGGTCCGCGGCGGGCGTCTCGATGGCGGGTTCGGTGTCGTTACCGGCTGCTGGTGCCGCCTCTCGACCGGTGCAGTCCCAGGCGTGGTGGTGTCCGCCACGGCTGGCTCCGCGGCTGGCTTCGGCCGGCGGGTGCGTGGCTTCCGACCTGGTCGGCTGCTCCCGGTGGTGTTCGTCATCAGGGTCCCTTCGTCGCGGATGTCCGCCGCAGACCGGTATGCGGCGGACCCTCACGCGACGACGCAAGCCAGACGTGGCGTCAGCATCCAGAAGGCGTGTGGCTGCTTGCCGGGCCGGAGGCCGCTGGCGTCCGGTCCTACACCTCGGTGATGCTCTCCAGCGCCGCGGTCAGGTCATCGCGAAGCTGCTTCGCTTCCTCCGGGTCGAGCGACATCGACAGGTTCACGCCGAGCACCACCCGGATGAGATGCCCGCCGACAGGCAGCGGACTGGCGGTCACTTGGCGGGCTTCTTCGTCTGTCTGATGTCCGAGTAGCTGATGGAGGCCATAGCGTTCAGCCTGCCGTATCCGTGTGGCGCAAGAGCTTCAGCGACCGTTTGAGAGCGGCGACGTCCGCTCGCGCCTCCGCGAGCTCACGCTCGAGCGGAGACGTGTACTTGACACCGTCGATGAGTCGCTTCTTTGCAGCGTCGGTGAGCATCACCCGGTGATGCTCCGACGTGTACGTCCACACTTCGACGACACCCAACCGAAGCAGCGCGTCAAGTGTCTTGTCCAGCGTCACCTCGATGGGCCAGAACGGCTCACCGAGACGGTGCCGCGCCGTCAGGATGTCGACGATGAGTGACTGCTTCGCCGGCAGCGCCTCGAAGTCCACCTTCGACACGTCCGGCTTCGCGCTATCTGCCGAACGGTTGTGGTTGCGCATGTGTGACCTCCCTGGTTCTGGAGGTTCTATGCGCGGCCTACTCGACGTGGCCGCGCTGGCGGCGGGGAGGGGAAGGCAGGAGGCGGTTGATTGCGGCCGTTAGCGCGTCGGGCAGCTGCGGGGCGGGATCACGCCAGAGAAGCTCGATCCCGTACACGCCTGCAGCGTAGGTGCGAGTGATGAGCAGCATTCCCGGCGCTTCGGGACGACGCCGCAAGAGCAGGGACCCCAGGGTGTACTTCGTCGGGTCGCCGAAGCCGCGGATGACGACTCCGAGCTCCGTCACCTTCGCGACCAGGTCGTCGCGATTGTTCGCGGTGAAGTAGCCATAGACGCGGCGCGCAGGGTGGTTCACACGACCGATGGCGCGGAGCGCGTGCACGCGGACGAGCACCTCGTAGGCGTGGTCGACGACAGCTTGGATGCGGGCTCGAGCGTCGCGTCCATCTGCGGCGCCGGGGGCGATGCTGTTGAGGATGGCATCGACTCGGTCTGTGGCGGGGCTGGCGAGGGCGACATGCTTCCCGGTGTCGAGGTACCCGCGGGTGCGTTCGAGGGCGGCGAGCCACACGTCGGTGGTGCTCCATGAGACGTCGGCGTTGCGGGTGGTTGGGCGCCGGAACGCGACGAGCAACGGGTTCACGTCGTGTGTTGTGGGACGGGCGTACTCGGGCCGAGGCGCGAACTCGAACCCGCTGGCGGGATACGGCAGGCGTACCTCTGTGTAGTCGTAGTCGACGTGGACGTACGGAGCTGGGTCGTCGGAGAAGGAGTCGGGGTGTACAGAGGCGAAGAGTGTCACACCGCCTCTATGCGCCTTCGACGCCGCTGGTCCGGCTAGGCGTAGTTGGACAGGAGCCCGAATCCGCCGTCGACCATCTCGGCGAGCGCCGGCTCCACTGTCAGGTCGATGACCCGTGTGGCGTGCAGTTCGATAAGCCGGGCGGCTGTCCGCATCATCGCGCGGTGGTCATGGTGACCGCAGCGGCGGCCGTGGTGATGAGCGCGGCGTTCCTTGCGCTCAGGTCGCCGACGCTGGTGTCGAGGGTGTCCCCCGCGGGCTCACCAGCTGCCCGTCGTTGTGCGTGTCGCGGTTATGTCGCCGAGGGCTGTCTCGAGGTCAGCGCTGCCACGCATGTGCATGCGGAAGTTGAAGATCATGCGCTGCATGGTGTCTCGGACCTCCGACCTGGGGGCGAGGATGTTGAGCTCGTCGTTCATCCCGCTGATGAACTCGCTGAACTGATCGAGAAGTCGGCGGTTCGCAGCGTCCTGCTCGCGGAGCCGCGCGACCGTGGCGGCCGCGGCGGACCACGCGGCCCAGCGAGAACCGTCCGGGTCGTTCCCGAATGCGTTCTGGTGGAGTTCGTGGGCGATGAGGGCTGCGACGTCGTCGAGTTCGGTGTCGTTCGCGGCGCCAGCGTCAGTGAATGGGCCGGGCATCAGCCGTTCGATGTGGTGGTACGTCTCCTCGGGCATCGTCTGCTCCTCGTGGCCGTTGGTGCGGCGGGCGCCGCTGCTGTCCCTATGCGCGGGCGGTCCTCACCCCGGTGAGCTGCCGTTTTGGGCGGTGTCCTCGAGGACGGCGATGATCTGCTCGAATACGGCGGTGTCGTAGTCCGTTCGGTTCCCGTCGACGCGGAAGCCGAGACCGGCCAGGACCCGGCGGGGTTAGGCGTCGTGTTCCGGTCCGCGGGCGCCGAGGAGCGCGTCGCGGGCGGCGGTGGCGAGGTCCTGCTCGAGGTTGGCGCGTTTCGGGTCTGCGGTGGAGTACCGGCTGTCGCGGGAGTCCCGTTCGATGTGGGTGACTCGGCCGCCTTCGCGGATCTCGATGATGATACGGCTCATGCTGCTGCCTTCTGGGACGTTGAGGTGTTGATGGTTGCGGCGAGTCGGTCGGCTGCCGCATTCAAGTGCGCGTCGCCGGGGGCGGTGAGGACGGCGATGATGGCGGCGATGGTGTCCGGGTGGCAGAGGCGGACGATGAGCGCGATGTCGGCCTCGTCTACGTCGTCGGCGACCATGCTGGCCATGTCCGCCGTGGCGATACCGGCGAGGAACCCGGCCTGGCGTGCGAGGATCCACGGCTGGTGTCCGCGCGGAACGAGGTTGTGGAGCGCGAACGCGGCGTTCGCTCGCGGCGTCGGCGCCGGTTGCGGGGCGGCCTTCCAGCAGTCGCAGGCGCCCGGTTTTCCATCTGTGGCGGCGCAGCCGACCCCGTGCGGAGCGTCGTTGATGCACCAGGCGAGCGCGTCGCGTTCCGACGTCAAGCGGGCGACGGCGGCCCGTTCCTCCTGCCGGGACTCATACAGGGTGTCCGCACGTGCTTCCGCCTCCAGGACGCGTTCTCGCATCGCGTCCTGGTCGAACCCGGCGGCGACGTTGAGCGTGCGGACGTGATCCTTCGCCTGCTGGACTAGCTCGGCGAGGAGTCGGTCGCGGTGCTCGGCGGCCGCAGTCACGTCCGTGAGGACAGTCTGCACGTCGGAGCGGAGCAGCGGAACGCCGGCGGCGGTTGTGATGGTGTCGTCTGAGTCGATGCTGCCGCCGAGCCAATCGGCGATTCGGCCGTAGACGTCAGTGTTGTCGCGCATAGTGGGTCCTGTCTGGGGGTCTGGCGGAGCGGTGGCTCGGTTCGCTATTCGTCGTCCTAGTCGGCGTAGGTGGCGCCGTCCGGGATGAGTTGGATGGCGTCGGCGCGCCAGCAGTTGCACTTCGGGTTCCGGACCATGTGTTCGGTCTCGCAGTCCTCGCCGTGCCATCCCTGGTCGAGTGCTGCGCGGAGCGCGGCCTTCAGCGCTTCGTTAGCGGTGCGGAGCTCGGCGATGGTGCCAGGGGCGGCTTCGGTGTCCGGTTTCTTGTCGAGGGCGCTGGTGATGGTGGTGCCCGCGTCGTTGCGGGGCGCATCTGAGGCGAGCAGGTCGCTGGTCTGGATGGCGGTCACGTCACCGTTGTCCCAGATGACGATCGTGCGGTGCGTCGAGGTCCGATCAAGGTCCTGCGTGTCACTGGTGACGCCGTTCAGCAGACGCTCCCCGAAAGTCACACGCTGGCCGCCCGCGAGGATGAGGTCCTCATGCGGTACGGCGATGACACCGTTCGCACCGAAGTACACCAGCGTCTGCGCTACGTTCGATTCCGCGCCGACGGTACCCGTCGCCAGGTATATGTCCGGGTCGGACTCCGCGAGACGGGTACCGACATAAGTGACGGTCATGCCCGGCTGGAACACCTTGCTGGTACTGGTCATCGTGTCGTTGCTCCTCGTCGTCGCGGCGATCGCGGCTTCCGCCAGGTCTATGCGCGGACCGGCTGCAGTGCTGGACTACTGCCCGTCGACGTACCGCTCCCCGGCCGCGGTCACCCGCCACAGGTAGTCGTCGTTGTAGACGAGGTGGTGCTCGCGGAGCTTCCAGAGGACTTTGGCTGCGTGCATGGGCATGGTGCCGCCGAGCGCGCCCTGGTTGCTAGTCGCGCGGAACCGGGTGCGTATGTTCCACGCCGGGGAGTCCGGCCAGAGCATCCGGGCGAGCTGCCGCGGTGCGATGCTGTACTGCGCCGCATCGTCACCATGGGCGCGCTTGTCGGCGACGATGATCCGGATGGCGCGGTCCTGCGCGTGGGTGAGCTTGATGTCGGTCACGGTGCTGCTATGCGCGGGACGCTGGCGACGACGGCAGGTGCACGCCGGTTTCGTCGTGCAGGACTGCCTCCTCCCGGAGCAGCTCGTCGAACGCGCCGCGAACGGCATCGTGGTGCAGACGGGTCGTCTCCGTCGTGGTGCGGATGAGGTCGGGGTAGTTGACCGGGGCGGCCGCGATGGTGAGCTGGTCGAGGAGAGCCTGCCGGGCGGCATCGAGTTCGCTGACGGAGAGTCGCAGGGCGAGGCTCTGCTCTGCCGGGGCGCCGGGCTCCGGCGGACGCACGACGTGGAGGTTCTTCCACAGCTCCGCGTACCGGTAGTTCGACGCGCCCTCCGTGTCGGCGAGGAACCTTTCGAAGTCGGGGACCAGCTTCGCCAGCGCTGCGGTGACCTCGCGCTGGAACTCACTGAGTTCGAACAGGCCGACTGCATGGTCCCACGCGACGAGCTCCTTCACGTGCTCGTCGTTCGGGACATCGACGGTGACTTCAGTCCCTTCCGGGGCTGCTTCCACGTACGAGTGGCCGGGTCTGGTGCTGTACTCGTCTTCCGAGTCGGCGAAGTCGCGGCGCAGTGGGAAGCGGGCGGTCAGGTAGCCGACGATGTTGTCGTCACTGCTCACGGGGTCTCCTCGAGGTGGTTGGGCTCGAGGTCTATGCGGAACACGTCTCAGCGGCGGTGTGCGAACTCCCGGAGTTGGTCGCGGGTGATTTCTCCGTTGGCGAATCGGTACAGCATCGACTGCCATTCCCGGTCGTCTTTCGCGCCCTCCAATCTGCCTGAGTGGATGACAGCACTGACAGCGCGGAGTCTGCGTTCCCGTTCGGCTGACTCGAGCGAACTGCCCGTCATGTCTCGTCCGCGTATCGCTGCAGGTCGTCGAGCTCGAGCTCTCCGTTCGCGTAGCGGCGCATCATTGCATTCCAGTCGGCGTCGTCGGGGAAGCCTTCGAGTCGGCCCGAATGGATGACTTCTTCTACAGCGCGTCGATGCTCCTCCCGCTCATTGTTGACGAGCTCACCCATGCGCTCAGAGTACGGCTGCCGCCCCGGATGCGGCGAGCGTGGCGTTGAGGCCAGCGTCGGTGATGACGGTGACGTTGCAGCCGTCGACGAGCCGGGTCTTCACGAAGCCTCCGTGCTGCGGTTGTTGAGGACGCGGCGCAGTTCGTCGCTGACAGTGTCGGGGATGATGCGGGTGGTGAGCCGCTGCTGACCGACGGTGCCGTCCTTCTTGATGACGAGTCCCCGGCCGTACCACCAGTGTTCGGCGTCGTTCTCGAGCGCGTGGAAGTCGAACACCTGCATCGGCTTCCCGCCGTCGGAGACAGTCTCGAACGGTTCAACATCGACGAACGCGTGGTCGTACGCGAAGCCGCTGCGGGTGATGGTCGGTTCGACGGTGCCGTCGGTCGTCACGCTGCGGACTCCTCGGCCCCGTTGGCGCGGCGTTGGTTGTCGCGCTGCTCCACCGCGGCGGCGAGGCGTTCGACGTAGCGGTGCAGGCTGAGGCTGTCGGACTTCTCGGCGACTTCCTGCGCGCCTTCGAGGAGGCGTCGCTCGATCCAGCCGAGGTCCTGATCCACCTCGCCGGCGGCGCGGCGGGCGACGTCGAGGAGCAGCTCGTAGAGCTCCTCCCCGCCGATACCGTCGGTTGCGATCTTCGCCGCGCGGGCCTCATCGACGCCGTATCCGAGGTTCCCGCCGGAGCGGCTGATGCGGAACAGCAGCGCACTGCCGACGGCGTGCTTGGCCGCCTTCTCGACGGTTCTGCTCTGTTCGGGAAGTGGGTACGTCATCGGGGGTTCCTTTCGACGTGCTTGCGGACGTGACATCTATGCGCGGACCGGCGACCCCTGATGTCGTTCGCACCGGCCATGATGAGCGCATGCCCTTGGTGCCCGACGATGTCTTCTCTGCAGTGATGGTCGCCCTCGAGGGGAAGTACCCGCGGCTAATGCACCCCGACCCGTTCTACGCACACCTCGGCGATGCAGCTGCCGCTTTGGTGGACCCGGACGTTGCTGGCGAGGACCTCGATGAGGATGACGAGGACATCAGGTGGGCGGGAGACTTCCTTGCCGTGAACGACGCGTTCATTCGTGCGAACGTCGCTGCGGACGCGACTCCGGACCAGTTCGTAGTACCGGACTTGCCGGAGTTCATCGATGAGGAGGCTCGGGCGCGGGAGCGTTTCGACGCACGGCTGTGGGACACAGTGCAGACCCTGGGGTTCGAGGACCATGAGGTCGATGACCCGGTCGAAGACGACGACCACGTTGCGGTGCTGTTCGAAGCGGATGACCTGCCGACCATCGGCTACGACGAGGACCTCGTCGAGGGGCACGTGGAGGTGCGGCTCGCGGACCGTCCGAACAGCCCGGAGACGACTCGGTTCATCCCGAAGGGCGTCTCCGATGAGGCGACCGTTCGGTCCGTGGTCAGAGCGATTAGGGAGCTCCTGGCCGTCGCTGGTCGGTGAACTTGGAACCGCCGCCGGCTCGTTGTTGGGTCGGCGGCGGTTCGTTGCGCACGGGTGGTTCTAGAAGGAGTCGTCCTCGTCGTCGTAGGGCGGCGCGGCGACTTGCGGCTCCTGGAACTCGGGAGCGGCTGATGCGGGCGGCGTGGCCGCGGTCGGCGCTGCGGGGACCGGCGCTTCGATGACCGGCGCGGCTGCCGGGGCGGTGAGGACGGCGGGGCGGTCGCTGGGGGCTTCGCGGATGAACCCGTCGGTGGCTGCGGCGACGCGGGTGAACACGTCGTCCTCACCCTTCCGGTCGAGGACGAACTCTCTGAGGACGCCGTACGTGTCCGCGTGGGCGAGGTCGTCGAGGTTCACCACGTGCTGCCGTTCTCGCGGAGGGGCGACACGGAGCGCACGATGCTCCTTCACCGTCAACGTCGGTGCGTGGTCCGCCGGCAGCGGGTGCAGCGCGGCGGTGCGGATGGCGAGGAGGTCACGGACCGTGAGCGTCACGGTGCGGTCGAGGAGGTTGTCGGTCACTGCGGGATGGTCCTTCGGCATGGGTGAACGGGGTCACCCAGCGGTTATGCGGCGGACCGCGCCGCTCGCCGGGTCCGCATCCGAACCAGACGCTGCTCCCCGGTCGGGTCGACCCAGTAGTGGCTGCCGACGCCCGGCGCATACGAGTGCCCGTGCGTGCGTCGCGGCCAGCCGCAGTACCTGCAGCCGTCGGGTGACGGAGCGAGGTGCGGATGCTCGGCGAGGACATGGTCAGCGAACGCGTCACGCGCTTCCTCAGCCGACGAGCAGGCAGGGACCAGCGGCACCCGGTCGAAGACACTGCGGATGCTGCGCTTGCACTCGTGGCACTCGTAGGTGTGCACGCCGAACTGCACGACAACACGGCCGGGCACGCCGGCGAACTCCGCCATCAGAAGGTCCCTTCCACGGCACGGAGATGCCGGGTCTTGACGGGCAGGGTGTGGAGGCCGTGCGGCGGCATCACGTACACCCAGCCGGGCTTGGTCCGACGGTTGATGAGGACGCCCGGCTCGCCGGCGAACACACGCAGTAGCGACGGTGCGGCGCCGACGTACTCAACGCGGGCCCGAGGCGGGAAGCGTGCTGCCGGCGGGGCGGGCTTCGGGGCGGGTTGCAGCAGCCGGAGGTGCCGGGCGGGGACCGGAAGCATCCGCCCGTAGGCTGCGGCGCTGACGTACACGGTGAGCCAGCCGCCGGCGAGGACGTGCGCGGGATATCCGGCGAACTTCTCCTGCTTCGACGGGGAGGTGCCGACGTACTCCACGGTGTCGCCCTCGCGGAACAGCAGCGGCCGGTAGTCGGGCGCGAACGGTGCCGTCGTGATGTCGGTCAGCATGCAGCCCCTATGCGCGGAGGGTGGCCTCAGCTTGGTGCTCGGCGGCCGCGCGGAACGCGGCTCCGGGCCAGTGCTCGCTGTCAGTTCTCAATTGGGTTGAGACTGGTCTCACTGGGTTGAGTGCTGCCCTGGCCTTGCGGCGAGGGAGTCCCCGTGGTGCTGGTGGGGTTGCGGTTTCGTTGGCTCCTGCCCGTACCGGCGAATGCCGGTCGGGTCTTCTGGGTGCCTCCACCGCTGACGAACGAGCTACCCTCGTCCGGACCGTTCTCGGCCGCCTGTGATGCTGCGTGGCGGGCGAGGTTGACTGCGGCGTTGAGGTCACGGTCGATGACCATGCCGCAGGTGGTGCATACGTACTCCCGCTCGGCGAGGGTCAGCTTGGCTTTCACTGACCCGCATCCGGAGCATGTTTTGGAGGACGGGTAGAACCGGTCCGCGCGCACCAGGGTGCTCCCGAACCAGGACGTCTTGTACTGCAGCTGCTGATGCAGCGTCGCGAACCCGGCGTCCGCGACGGACCGGGCGAGCCCGGTCTTCTGCCGCCGCCGGTTCGGCAGGAACACCCCCGGCTGTGTCGGGTGCGGCTTCGGCTTCGCCCGCGCGGTCATCCCTCGGACGTTGAGGTGCTCGATGCCCACCACATCGAACTCGCGTGCGAGTCGGGTGGTGAGTTTGTGGAGCCGGTCCTGCCGGAGGTTCGCCACCCGGGCGTGCACCTGCCGGATGCGCGCCTGGGTCCGCAGCCAGCCCGCGGAGGGCTGCTGCCGCCGCTTGGACACCGGGTCGACAGGGCCAACCTGCCGGGCGGCCTGCCGCTGCAGTGCCTTCAGAGTCGCGGCGGCTTTCGCGAGGTCCTTCGGTGCGCGGAGTCGTTCCACTTCGGTGCCGTCTGGGCGAGCAACGACGATGAGGTCCTTTACCCCAACGTCGATACCCACCACCGACCGCGGTCCCAGCCGACGTGGTCGAACGATGGTGACCTGCTCGACCTGGAACGCGGCAACCCACCGGCCGCGGTCGTAGGAGACGGTGACGGAGTTCACCTTCGCGGAGCCCTGCTCCACGAGCCGGCCGAGCTTCCGGGTGGATTCGTGGGTGTGCACCTTCCCGATGCGCGGCAAGTGAATGGTGTGCCCGGACGGGAGCAGCTTCGCGGTGACGCCTTCGAACTTCACCGACGGCTTCGACCGGGCCCGGGATTTGAACCGTGGGAACCCGACCGTCGCGCCCGCCCGCGCACCGTTCCGCGACTTCGACCAGTTGTCCAGCGCTGCGGCGAGGGCGAAGCAGCCGGATGTGTATGCCTCCCGGGCGTTTTCCGGCCACCACGGCGCCACCGTATCCCGCCGCGCCACCCACCCATTCCGGAGACTGACTTTCGACCAGGACAGGGACGGGGTCAGCTCCACGTCGGGGATCCCGTAGGAGCGTTCCGCGGTCCGCTGGTCCAGGTTCGCCCGCACCACGGCGAGCATCGTGTTGAACGCCACCCGCGCCGCGCCCGCGTGAGACAGCAGCGCCCGAGTCTGCGCGGGGGTCGGGTCCAGTGCGAACCGGTACGCACGCTGATGCGACCCAGCACCAACAGGTGCCGTCGCCTCCCGCAACGCCGAACCGCTCACACCCCCTCTATGCGCGGACAACGCACGAGCCGCGCGTACCGCCCGCAGCGCTCCGTCTCACCGGCGAGAAGCATGCTCACCTGCGTTGAGAAGCGTCACTCGGTGGGCGGCGTCAGCTGGTGACAGCGGCGGTGTCAGGCTTCGGGTTCACCGGTGAACGGATCGACCTTGGTGACGGGGTCTCCGCGGAGGGCGCGAATTTTGGTGACCTTGTCGATGGTCCGGGCGGCGTCTGCGCCCGGGGAGAGCATCTCCCGCTTCCCGTGCTCGGCTGCTGCTGTCCCGGAGGGAAACAGCGGCACAGTCGTGGTGTACTCGGCGCAGGACGGGTCGAGGGAGCCGTCGAGCACGCCGATGCGCACGGCCAGCATCTCCCACGGCTCGTCAGTGTGGCCTAGCCACCCAGAACACACCTCGTTACGGCGGCCTTGGTGGCACATGAACACGCGTGGGGACTGCTCGTACGTCGGCCCGTCGTAGCGGGTGAGCTTGTCGTACTCGTCAGCTGCCCAAACCCCGGACGGGACATCGCGGCGGAACGGGCACGACGCGCAGGGCCGCGGCCGCGGCTTCGCCGGCTCGTCAGTCATGCGGAGGTCCTTTCCGGGGCGGTGTCGTCCAGGCTAAACGTTGCACGGAGGTGCCCCACGTTCGGCCTGCCAAGCACGGTCAGCTGACCTTCCGGACGAGGTCCTTGGACGCGTTGAGAACGAGGCCGAGGGCGAGCTGAACCTTGTAGGTGGCGCCGTTGACTTTAATGACGCGGCCGCGTTGTCCGTGCCACTTCGACCGGGGCTTGATGACGATGACCTCGTCACCCAGGCCGATGCTGTTGCCGGTGACCGCCGCGGCGCGGTCATCCGAAGGAGCGGCGACGGTCGGCGTAGGGCGCCCTGCCTTCGGCTGGAACGGGCCGGGCACGCGGACGATGTGGGGGTACGGGATGTGGACCCGCTGCTCGGTGATGTCGAGGATGATGACAGCGGTGCGGCTCCCGCCACGCGTCTTCGCCGGCACGATGTCGATGAGCAGCCCCGCGAACGGCTTGTAACCCCGGGCGGGGCCGACGTGCTCGCCGATGGCGATGGGTCCTCCGGTGCGGCCGGCGACTCGGCGGTGGGCGGCGATCGCGTTGGCCTCGAGACGCTCCTGCCGCTCCTCCCCAGCGGACTTCTGCCCGACCCGGGCGATGTGGTCGAGCTTCACGCGGACGAGCCGCTTCATGCTCGGCGACCAGAGGACAGCGCGCACACGCTTCGCCTCGACGAACACGCCCCGCTTCCCGCCGAGGAACTCCACCTGCTCCCCCATCAGCAGCGGCCCGATGGTGCGGTCCTTCACCGACTCCATCGCGGCGAGAGCCTGCTCGATGAGCGCTGCACCCTCGACGGTGGCCTCCGCGGCGACGGTTGCACGTCCGGTGTACCCGAGACGGCGGGCGTGACGAAGCCACACCGGTCCGTGCCCCACGTTCGCGCCGGCTAGCGCGTGGGCGACCTCGTGGAACAGGACCTGCTCCACCGCGGGCTGCTCCTCCGCCTGGGTGAACGACCGCGACATGGTGATGACCTTCGTCCGGTGGTTGCTTTGCCCGAGCCGAACCGTCGCCCGGTCGAAGTCGAATCGCCACCCGGCGGGAAGGTGCTCGGCGATGAGGTTGTCGGCGAGGGTGCGAGCGGCGGTGAGGTCCATGAGCGTTGCGTTCCAGTCTGCGGCGTTGGTGTGTGCTGAAACGTCTATGCGCGGACCGTGTCCGGCCAGGGACCGCCAGGGGCCGGCCGGTGGCTCTAAGCTGCGGTGAACACCGCGGTGGAGGGGGCGTCTGTGTTCATCGTTTGGCCGCACGTAGCGATGGTTGTCGTCTGGTTCGTGCTGAACGTCGTCGCGTTGCGGATGCTTTGGGTCCGCAGCCGGCTGACAACCGGGATCCGGTGGGCGTGGACGCTGACCGTGCTGATGGTTCCGTTCCTGGGGGCGCTCGCCGCTATCGCCGCGTCGCTCATTTGGCCGCGCCGAGCACCTGTACCGCCGGTAGGGTGACCGCGTCCTGCCAGAGCGTTACTGCAGGTAGGCCAACACCAGCGCGGGCTCTCCGGGTACGGCCACCACGCGCTTCTCGTACGTGTCCGGCACGGAAACGCAGGTTGCCGGACCGGACACGGACAGCTCGCAGGCGGTGTCGGCGGTGAAGAACACGACGTACACGGTCGATGCGACCACGCACGACGTGACAAAGGTTGTGGACCCGGACGGCCACACCCGGAGCGCGAAGTACAACGCAGCGAACAACGAGGCGTCGTCATCGACGGTCGGAACGGGGAACAGCACGTCCACGACGACCGGCACGTACACCTCGAACAACGCGCAGTCGTTGAACAAGGTCAGTTCGTCCGCGGGCGCGTCGAGCTCGGCCACCTACCAGGACAGCACGAACCCGTACCTCCCGACGACGACCACCGACGGTTCGAAGAACGCCGACGGTTCGGACAACACGACGACCGTCACCTACGACGGGCAGGGCAACCAGTCGACCTCTTCCACCGGTGCTGACACCAACGTGAAAGCGAAGGTGGTTCGGAACGCGGACGGTACCGTGCAGACAGCGACCGCTCCGGGAAACGGTTCGAATTCGACGCATTACACCTACAACAGCGACCACCAGCTGACCTCGGTGACCCCGCCGACGGGCACCACTCTCGGCGTGAAGAACTACACCTACGACCCCTTCGGTCGCCTCGCGTCGGAGACCGACGGTATCGCTGGGCACACGACGTCGTACACCTACGACAACGACGACCGGCAGTTGACCGAATCGTTCTCCGACAACACCCCGACCGTGTCGAACCACTACGACGGCAACGGAAACCTGACCTCGTCGGCGTCCGGGTCGGGAACGATCACCAACACGTACGACCAGCAGAACCGGCTCACCGCGACGGCGAACACCGCCGGCGGTGGAACCGTGTCCTACGGCTACGACAAAGCATCCAACGAGACCTCCGATACCGAAGGTGGCGGGACCGCGACGTACGCGTACGACCCGGCAGGAGAACTCACCACCGCCGTCCTCCCGAACTCGTCGGGCACCGAGACCGAGCTGTTCCAGAACGATGACCACGGTCGCCGAACGGACACCTGGGTGAACTCCAACGCCGACCACACCACGCGAGCCGCGCACATGCACACCAGCTACGACACCTCCGGACGCGTCGTCCGGCAGCAAACCTGGACCGGCACGAGCGACACGACCGCGAGCCTCGTGTTCGACACGTCGTACTGCTACCAGTACAAGACCGCGCCCGCGAGCTGCGACACCATCCAAGCCGCAGCGCCGACGACGACCAGCCAAGCCAACGACAGCAGTAAGCTGCAGTCCACCACGGACAACACCACCGGCCAGCCCACCTCGGGGCAGACCACCACCTACAGCTACACGGCAGGGCGTCTGATGAGCGCGACGCAGTCCGGCGGCGCCAGCAGCAACGTCACCTGGACCTACACGTACGACAGCAACGGTGACCGGACCAAAGCCAATGAGACGGGCTCCGCGACGTCGTCGCAGACGCTGACGTTCAACGCGGCTAGCCAGATCACCTCGAGCGGGTACAGCTACGACGGCGCGGGCAACATGACCGCGTCCCCGGGAGTGACGTACACGTACAACGCGGCGGAGCAGATGACCACCTCCACCACGGGCGGTGCAACCACCACGTACACCTACGCGGGGGCGGACCAGAACGAGCTGCTCAGCCAGAGCACCCCTGGGCAGGCGTCGTACGTGTACATGTGCGGCAAGAGCGGCCAGCTCGCGATGCAAGACAGCAGCAGCCTCCGGTCCTACTTCCTCGACGACCCGGTCACCGGACAGGTCCTCGGCCTGAACAACCCCTACGGGCAGGTCGGGTTCTACCTCGTCGACGGCATCGGCAACGCGGTCGGGATCATCACGGATGACGGGCAGCGCCAGTACTCCGTGACCTTCGACCCCTACGGCGGCCGCACGGTCACCAGCGGCGGCAACTCGGACTGATACCAGTACTTGCCGTTCGGCTACAAGACCGGCATCCGCATCGACAACGACGGCCTCGTCAAGTTCGGACAACGCTGGTACCTGCCCACCGTCGGCACATGGACCCAGCGCGATGCCCTCGACGCACCCCTCGACCCCAGCAACGCCAACCGGTACGCTTTTGCCGGCGACGACCCCATCAATAATTCAGACCCCAGCGGCAGACTCGAGAAGGCCGACTACGCCGCTTCCGTGGAGGGCGGTCTTACAGTTTTCCTCGGGAGTTTCATTGGCGCGAGCCTCTCTCCGCTGGGGCCGCTCGGAATCGCGGCTGGTTGGGCACTTGGGGCTGGCATTGCGTCACTGACAGTGCGAGAAACCTTTGGTTATCAGTATTCAGATCCGCTTACCTCGACTCTGTTGGGTGGTCTAACTAACGTTGCTCCCTCTCCGTGATCAGAACGCCGACGATGCGGCATACGCGCAGAGATACCGCAGGAACCGCCGATGCATAGCTGTTGCCCTCTATGTCGCCGGAGGCATCGGTGTGCTGGTGGCATTGGTTCTGAACCATCTGATCCCGCATTTCTTCGAGTCTCGGTTCCAGATTCTCCTCGCAGTGGCTGTCATCCTTTTAGCGGCTGGACAAATCGTTTGGTCAGGCTCAGCGTGGATAGATAATCGGCGTCAGTGAGATGATCAGGGCGCGCCCTCGGAGAGCACCGCCGGTTTCCCTCGTCCTAGCTATCGCAGGTTGTGCTAGCAGCAGTGACGTGTGATCACTTTTGCAGAGACAGTAACGATGAGGCGGACAGGAATAACTGAATATGTCGAAGAACCCACCGCTTCCAGGGGCCAAATATTTGTCGGACTAGCACCACGGCCGAAATGCGGATAGCGCAACTCTCTCAGACCGAGATTCTCGCCCATCCTGACCGCGACGTGACCGGAAGGCAAGGCGTTGTTCAGGGGAGTGATCGCCATAGCGTCCGCGAAGAGGCGCGCTGAGTGAGGACAGTGGACGGACCCCCGTGTGTCGCGGTCCGGTCCCTGCCGTTAACGGCTTTGCCTCATTGCACACGCTTGTCGGGATTTGGCACGAGCCACCGTTAGGGTGGACGGCGACCTGCGGGGTCAGAGACACACGGGGACGAATTTCTCTCCAGACTAAGAGCAGCAGCAAAAGGCGCGGCTTGGTGCGCAATCTCACTGACAGCTTGGGCCCCCTCGCCCTGCGCCGATAAGCGAGATTATGTTAGTTTGAGTGGATTTCCACCCGGGCCGTGACCGCCGGGCTCGGCGCTCCCCCTGCAACTGAGGGTGCTCTCGCCCACGGGGGAGCATGCCCAAAGGCAGTGATCGATGCACACGGCTTCCTGCCTCAGCTTTGCCCAACGTCAGCTTCGTAGCGAGATCCGTATTGTCGCTTCACCCTCAACGCCTCATCATTACACCGGTGAGTTTGCCCGGGTGAGCCCACCGGCCACCAGCGGTGCCGGCTGGCTCGGTCGGGTACTCATGACAGTAGTTCTCGCGCTTTGCGGCGGCCAGGCCACGCTGCACCCGGCTCTGCGCGGCCGGGAAGATGCTTCCCCTTGCCGGTACGCCAGAGGCGGACGCCTACCGTTCTCGCCAACCAGTTCCAAGTAGGTTGCGCAGGCGCACCAATCTCAACGGACGGTGTACCACGTCCGGCCGCTACGGCGTGCGTATCATCTCGATCGCGAGCAAGAGGGATCTGCGATCGTCACTACGAGAAGAAGATCAGTGCAGCGTCTTCTTCGTCGAAGGTGATCTCGATCACCGCTCGATCATCGTCCTGAAAAACGACGGAGACATTGTCGGTGTGCCAGATGTCTCGAGCCGGCCGAGCCTCGGTGCGGTAGATGTGACGCACGGCGAACGGCGAGAAAACGGCGACGACTCCTCGCCCGCTTTCGGAGAGCTTCTCATGCACCTCCGGCGCAGCACCGACTCGTCCGTAGCGGACCGGATCCGCCTCGGTGATGTCCTCCCGGACCTCCTTGTACTTGTCCAGCATGTCTCGGAAATGGGCGCGGTCCCCCTCCTCGAGAGACGCGAACTCGCCCCAGAAACCCCCCTGGCCTAGGACAGCGGAAGCGATCGAAGTGGTCTGAGACAGACGGGGAGCGTCCGGCAGGTAGTGCGTGAGCAACAGGGAGGACGGGATCCACTTGTCGTACCCGAGCACGGCGCGGCACAGGCGAGAACGGGCAGTTCCGGGGAAGAAGAACATGTTCTCGTTCGGGCTCGCGCCGCTCGGGATGTCCATGTTGCGGTAGTAGGGACCGTTGTTGATGAGGAAGAACTTGCCGGCCGCGAGGAACGCGAGGCCCATGCTCCTCTGCGCCTCTGTCACGTCGTAGTCGACGATGGCGCTCGGGACCTCGCGGCAGATCCGCTCGGCGATCCGCGTCAGCGCGAGGGGAAGCTGATACGCATAGCTGTCCGCGCGCTCCGCCCGGCTGTGCGTCTCGTCACCGTGGTCGTGACCCGGGTCGTCGCATCCGTACTGATCGACCGCGTCTAGCTTGAAGTAGGTGGCCCCCGTCTCACGCGCCAGGCCGATCACGCGGTCGGCGAAGTAATCGCCGTATCCGCTCACCAGACACATCCGATAGCTCGCCTCGGTCTCCCACACGGGTGCCGGTTCGCTGGCGATCCCGGCCCAGGACATGCGGTACTCCGGGTGATGGACGGCCGCGTCGCTGGACAGTGCTGCACTGAGCGGCCCGAACCACAGGCCGAGGTGCATGTCACGTTCCTCGAGCGCGGCGCGGACGGTCGCGAGAGAGGCGTCGAAGCGGCCGGTGTGGACCTCCCAGTCACCGGTCTTCTGGTACCAGCCGGTGTCCAGCACGAACACGTCGACACCCGCCTGGGCCGCAGCCTCGATCTCGCGGAGTACGGGCTCCTGGCTCATCGGGTCGAGGTAGCGACCGTCGTGCCACCACTTCGTCCGTTCCTGCCACGCCCACGTGTTGTAGAAGACGTAGGGACGGCGGCTCTCGGGCCATTCCGACTGGTGGTGGAGGAGGAACTGTCGGTAGGACTTCGCCAGCTCGTCTTCCGTTCCCTCGACGAGTGCGATGTGGAACCACACGGTCTGCATGGGCAGAGCCTGATCGGCCAGGTAGTTGCCCTTCCGCGCCGTGACCTCTATCAGGTCGGACCGGAGCCCGAACGTCAGGAAGGAGTCCGGGAGCTGCGCGCCGTGCTCGTAGGCGATCAGCCACGCGGCGCCTGCCCCGGACCCGACGACGATGGGACCCGCCGCCTCCGAACCGTGCGCCAGGTCCGTCTGCGCGACGTCGAGCTCGGCGACGGCGTAGCTGTGCAGCATCTCGTCGAACGCGGCCAGCTGCACTTCCGTGACGCGATCAGTCGGGAGGCCCGGGATGGCCAGGTAGGTCAGACGGTCGCGTCCCTCCGGCTTGGTCAGGCGAGCGTCCCCCAGGAGTTCGTAACGGAACCGGACGACCGGACCGGCATCATTGACCTGCGCGACGAACGCCAACCGCAGGTGCGGATGGCCGCGCAGTGTCCCAACCACGCGATGCTCCGCGACACCGTTGCCGAGACGACGAGTCGAGCGCTCCTCCACGTCCACTGCGGCCGTGACCTCGCCGCCGTCGAGGTGGAAGACCGGGGCGGGAACAGCGAGCGTCCTGCCCGTGGTCGTGTCGGTGTACGTCCAGAGTGATCCCGGATCGCCCGGCACGACGATCTCGACGCGAGTGAGCGGGGCGGGTGCCGTCACGGCAGGTCCTCTCGTTGGGTGGCGAATCGCGAGGGACCGAAGATACGGCCGACACTCGGCTGTGAGCGCTCCCACACTACGGAAGACCACGTCGGGCCGTCAAGCGGGAAGGGGTCAGGTCGTCGACCGGACGACGAGCTCTGTCGGCAGGACCTCTGACCGCACGGCTTCTCCCCGGCTCCGGGCAAGGAGGAGCTCGACCATCCGAGCGCCGAGGAGCTGCATCGGTTGCTTGACGGTCGTCAAGGGCGGCTGCGAGAGCGCGGCGATCTGCGAGTCATCGAAGCCGCCCAGTGCGACCTGCTCCGGCACCCGGATATCCCGCCGCCGGAGGGCGGTGAGGGCACCCGCGGCGAGGAGATCCGAGGCGGCGAAGACACCGTCCACGTCGGGATGGCGTTGCAGGAGCTCCGACATCACCACCTCACCCTCGGAACTGCTGTACGTGGCAGCCGGGAACACGAGTGGTTCGAGCCCGTCATCCCGCACGACGTCCGAGTACCCGGCGAGGCGATCGACGCCGCCCGAGGTGTCCTCGGGGCCGGCGATGATCGCCACCCGCCTCCTGCCCCTCTCGATCAGGTGCCGGGTCATCATCCGTGCGCCTTCGCGGTCATCCGCCGCCACATAGGGGATGGACTGCTCCGCTCCGAGCGGGCGACCGACGGCGACAGCCGGCACGTCGTACTTCTGCAACTGCTCGAGCAGCGGATGTCCCCGGTGGGCGGAGACGAGGAACACCCCGTCGACGTGGCCGCCCTGGACCCATCGGAGGACACGACCGGTCGACTCCGCGGTGTCCGCCAGCATCAGCACGAGAGTCCGATCCTCTCGTGCCAGCCGCTCCGTGGACTCGCGGATCAGCACCGCGAAGTTGGGATCCTCGAACAGTCGGTCCTGCGGTTCCGGCAACACGAGAGCGAAGGCATCCGAGCGCTTGGTGACGAGCGACCGAGCGCTCAGGTTCGCCACATATCCGGTGCGCTCCACGACCGCCCGGATCGCCGCGGAGGCATCAGGGCTGACGTACCGCCCTCCGTTGAGGTACCGCGAGACAGTGCCGCGCGAGACACCTGCGAGCGCAGCCACTTCCTCCATCGTGGGTCGGCTCCGCAGCGCCTGACGGGCCGCTCCCCGGGACTTCGGGTGGACGACTGGTTCAGGCTCCTCGGACGGGGTTCCGCTCATGATCCCATTGTGGTGTCTCGATCGTCACCGGTCCTCGTCCCCCGTTGGACTCGTGACCGCGCCGCCACATCACCCTCGCCTCAGCCTGCCGATTCCCGGATCCAGACCGCCATCGATCCCCGTGCTCGGTTCGCCCAGGCGAAGTAGGGCACGGCGCGGATCCGGGCCGGGCGCACGGCGGGCTCCAGCGTCGTGTAGAGATCACCGGTCGGGAGAGCCTCGAAGACCCCGTCGCCGACGATCTGGTCCACCTGGAGCTCGGTGGATCTCTCGACCAGCAGGGCGCTGCTCCGGTCGAGACCGAGACCGGTGACCACCCCGCCGTTGTCCACCTCCTCGACGCAGTGCACGATCGGCCCACGCTGCAGCGCGACCTTCCCGAGCGCGGATCCCACACGCTGCTGGGCGCGGACCCGCCGTGGCTCGAGGGGCAGGTCGATGACGACGGAGTCGCCGTCGTGCCAGGAGCGGCGGACGACCGCGTAGCCGTGATCGGACCGGACAGGGACGACCTCACCGTTCACCAGCAGCTCGTCGAGCGTCCCGGCCCAGTCAGGAACACGCAGCTTCAGGGTGAACTCCACGTCCTCCACGGTGGTGACGGCGAGGGTCACGCGGCCGTCCCAGGGGTATGAGGTCGTTTGCCGTACCGTGACGGGGTGGCCGTCGACGTCGAAGTCGGCCGTCCCGGCGACGTACAGGTGCACGGCGAGCGACTCTGCCTCCCGGACGTAGACGTACTGCTCGAGGGATGACAGCAGACGGGCGAGGTTCGGCGGACAGCATGCCGTACCGAACCAGGCGCTGCGCTCCAGCCCGCTCTCGCTCGCCAGCGGATTGCCGTAGAAGAAGCACGTGCCATCGCTCGAGAGACCCGAGAGCACGCCGTTGTAGAGCGCGCGCTCGAGGACGTCGACGTACTTGGCGTCTCCGGTGAGGAGCGCCATCCGATGAGCCCAGAAGACGAGGCCGATCGCGGCGCACGTCTCCGCGTAGGCATCCTTGTCGGGCAGGTCGTAGGCGTTCCCGAAGCTCTCGAGCGTCCGATCCGATCCGAGACCCCCGGTGATGTAGAGCTTCTTCGACACCAGGTCGTCCCACAGGTACTCGCAGGCCTCCCGGAGTTCCTGGTCCTCGAGCTCGCGGGCCAGATCGGCCATCGCGCTGTACAGGTACATGGCCCGGACGGCGTGCCCGACGACGGATCGTTGCTCCCGGACCGGGCGGTGCGCCTGGGAGTACTCGCGGAACAGTTCCGGGAGCTGCGGGCGAGCCCGGAAGGCTGCGTGGTCCCCCGCCCAGCCCTCGTTCCCCCGCCGGTCGCGCTCCGAGTCGAAGAAGTACGGCTCGGTGCCCCGGTTGTTGATGAGTCGCTCGCTCAGCTCGAGGTACCGCCGTTCACCGGTGGACCGGTACAGCTTGACGAGCGCCAGCTCGATCTCCTCGTGCCCGTCGTACCCGCCCTCAGCGGCGCCTCCGGGGCCGGTCTCCCGGTCGATGAGGTCCACGTAGCGTCGGACGATGTCGAGCAGACTGGTCTTGCCGGTAGCGGCATGGTGCGCGACCGCCGCCTCGACCAGGTGCCCGGCGCAGTAGAGTTCGTGCGCGTCCCGGAGGTCCGTGAACCGCTGGCCGGGCTTGACGAGCGTGAAGTAGACGTTCAGGTACCCGTCGGGCTGCTGGGCATTCCGCAGCAGCTCGATGGCCTCATCGACGCCCCGTTCCAGTTCCGGGTCGCGCTCGCGGGTAAGCACGTAGCTCGCCGCCTCGATCCACTTGGCGACGTCGGACTCCCAGAACACGTGCGGCTCCCCCGGGTCCCCCGGCCGCCAGGTCAGTCGGAGGGATTCGAACTGCCCTCCGGAGCGGAGCTGCTGCTGCTGATGGGGGATGGTCCGCTCCCGGATGATCGCGCGTCGGGGCGCCCAGAAGTCGTCCGTGATGGTCACCCGGTCGATCGAGAGGGACTCGCGCTGGAGGTGCTGAACAGGCATGGTCGTTGTACTTTCTGGGCCGGGAGCGGTGCGGATGCGGTGGGCTGTGGAGCGGCTGGTCGTCCGGCTCACCCCTTGACGGCCCCGGACACCAGCCCGGAGACGATCCACCGCTGACAGATGATGAAGAAGACCACGACCGGAATCAGGGCGATCACGATGATCGCCATGAACAGTGGCCAGTTCGTCGTGAACTGCGTCACCGCGTTGTACACCTGTAGGACGACGGTCCGGTTCTGCGGAGAACTGATGAACACGTTCGGCGTGATGAAGTCGTTCCACGTACCCAACGCCTGGAACACCGCGACCGTCGCGAGGATGGGTCGGATCAGGGGCAGGCAGATGCTCCAGTAGATACGGAAGTATCCTGCTCCGTCGATCCGAGCGGCCTCGAACAGCTCCCAGGGGAGCTGCCGCATGTATCCGACCGTCAGGAAGTAGCAGAAGACGGCGCCGCCCAGGTAGATCACGATGAGTCCGGCGAGGGAGTCGACCAGATTCGCGTCCGCCTCGAGCTTGAAGAGCGGGAGGAGCGTGGCCTGCAGCGGGATCGTGAACGCGATAAGGAGGACGACCCCGACCGCGCTCGTCAGGACGTTCTTCTTCAGGAGCATGCCGTACGCCGCGAGCGACCCGATGATGATCTGGAAGAGAACGCCGACGACGGTGACGATGAGGCTGTTGAGCAGCGAACGGAAGATCGTGCCGTCGGCGGCCGCCTGCACGTAGTTCGCGAAGTCCCACGAGCTCGGGAGGCTCAGCGGGTGCAGCGCCATGTCGGCACTGTTCTTGAACGAGCTGACGAGCACGTAGTAGAGCGGCACTGCGGCCAACAGCGCGAGACCCACGATCAGGACGGTCCGGACGAGCTTCCGGCTGATCCTGTCCTGCCGAGCGAGCGTCATGAGAACCTCCTCGAGATCCTGCTCGAGATCGCCAGCTGCGCCAGGACGACCACGAAGCAGGCGATGGTGAACAGGACCGCGAGAGCAGAGCCGACGCCGTACTGCGACTGGCCGATCCCGCGCAACAGGATCGATTGGGTGAGCGTCATGGTCGCGTTGGCCGGGCCGCCCGCGGTCAGGGTGTACGGCAGGTCGTAGACCTTGAGGTTCGTCGAGACGAGCAGGAAGGTCGAGACGGTGATGGCCGGGACCAACTGGGGCAGCGTGATGTTGAAGAACTGCTGCCGGGGGCTCGCACCGTCGACGAGCGCCTGTTCGTACAGCTCCGCCGGGATCGCCTGCAGGTACGCGATGTACAGCGTGGCATGCCATCCCACGGCCGCCCACACCGCGACGAAGATCACGCAGATCTGGGCGAGGTGACCGTTGGAAAGGAACGGGATCGGCGCGAAACCGAAGAATCCCACGACCTCGTTGAGGAACCCCGTCTTCAGTGGCGAGAAGATCTGCCGCCAGATCAGACCCAGGATCGCCATCGACGGCACCCCGAGGAAGAAGAACAGCGAACGCGCCAGTCCTCTGCCCCAGAACGCCTTGTTCAGGATCACCGCCAGGGGGATCGCGAGGCATGTGACGGCGATCGTCACCGCGAACGTGAACACGAGCGTGTAGCCGACGCTCTGCAGCAGTGCCGGATCGGTGAAGACCGTCAGGTAGTTCTGCAGGCCCACGATCCCGTAGACGTCCGAGTAGCCGTTGTAGTTCGTCAACGAGTAGTAGAACGTGTACGCGAGCGGGACTGCGGTCAGGGCCAGGAACACGGCGATGACCGGCAGGAGGAACCAAAAGGTGGCCCAGTTGTCCAACCAGGAGCTGGACCTCGACCTCCTCGGCGTCGTCGATACGGAGGGCCTGATCCCGACGCTCCGCGCAAGTGTGTTCACGAGATGCGGCTCCTCATCGGGCCGAGGGCGGACGGATTCACTTCACGCTCTTCCACGTGGTGTCCATGCTCTTCGCGAACGCGGCCGGTGTGGTCTTGCCGCTCACCAGGGCCTGCTCCTGCGAGTACACCTGGTTCGACATCGTGTTCGCGCCCTTGGTGAAGGTCATCCAGTACGCGTCCCCCTTGGCCAGGTAGGTGTTGAACAATGCGGCGATGGCGGGATCGACCGAGGTCGTGTACTTCGACGAGATCGACGGGTCGCCGTAGCTGGTGGAAAAGGACTTGAGTCCTGGCTTGCTGTTAAGGAAGCTCAGGAACTTCTCCGACGCGGTCTTGGTGGCGCCGCTCACCTTCGACGAGACGGCGAATGCGACGTCCGCTCCCCCACCGACGGAGGGCTTGCCCCCGGGGTACCCCGGGAACGGCGAGAAACCGTAGTCGACCTTGGACTTCTTGAGGGTCGCGATGTCCCATGCGCCGGTCCGGTACATGGCCGTCTGTCCGCTGACGAACGCCTGCAGGGCCTGGTCGGATGTCAGTCCGAGGCTCGACTGCGGGATGATCCCGGTGTCGATGTAGTCCTTCTTCCATTCCTCCAGGGCCGGGGTCCACTCCTTGGCGAAGGTGGTCTTGCCGTTGAGGACGATGTTGTCCCCCTGCTCGTCACCGTGGAGCTGGTAGTAGCTCCCGATCAGTGCGCTGAGGCTCGGGGAGAACTCGGTCTCGTCCTCGAGGTACGGCGTGTAGCCGGCGGTCTTGAGCTTCTCGCCCATCTTCACGAAGGCGGTGAGCGTCGTGGGCGGTGCGGAGTACCCGATCTTCTTGAGGATCGCCTTGTTGTACACGATGCCGCTGGCCCAGCCGGTGACCGGGAGACCGTAGATCTTGCCGTCCAGCTTGTACGAGGCGAAGTTGCTCTTGGCGATGCCGTCGAGCGACGACTGTCCGGTGAGGTCGAGAGCGAGGTGATTCGACATGATGTCGTACTGGTTCGCGCCGGTGAGGTTGAAGATGTCCGGGGTCTTGTTGCCGGAGATCCGGGTCTGGAGTGCCTGCGCGTAGTTCGACGGATCGGCCTCGGAGGAGAGCTTCACCTTGATCTTCGGGTTCTCCTTCTCGAACTCCTTGATCACGGGCCGCATCACGCTGTCGTTGAAGTACGACAGGTAGCTGATGGTCGTCGTGCCGCCCGAGCTGGAGCTGCCGGAACTGCATCCGGCGAGTGCACCTGCGAGGGTGGTAACGGTAAGCGCGGCGAGTGCCACGCGAAGGGAAGTACGCTCCCCGATTCGTCCGGTCATGGTCGATTCCTCCTTGAATTTCATGCCGATGGTCGTTCTCGTGGGGTCAGTCAGGTCGTCTGTCGGCCGCACCGTCGGCGCGGCGTTCTCCAACGACGGTGAAGCGGACGTCGAATTGTGTGGGCGCGGTGCGGAGCCGGTACTGCGGGAGAGCTCCGGGTCCGCACGAGGCCGAGCCGATGGCGCCCTGCGCGGCGTCGAGGTTCAGCCAGGTGCGACCGTCCGACTCCAGCTCGCCGTCGTGGAGGGCCGCGTCGAGGGCGGCGGTGCTCCACGGTCGTGCCGAGAACCCGATCGTCGGGGAACCGTCGATCCGGAGGCCGTTTCCGTCCTCCGACCGGATCTCGAGCCAGCGCGCCTGGGAGCGGTGGCCGTTCTCCTGCGGGAACACGTACGGCGTCTGGAGCTCGTCCACCGTTCCACCATGGCGACCGATCCGGACGCTCTGGCTCGTGTCGGGATAGCTCTCGTGGGGACCGGCTCCGAACCAGTCCACGCGATCGAGATCCGCCGGGAGAGCCATGGTGACTCCGACGCGCGGCAGTTCCGCGGGCCACTTGCCCTCGAACTCCGTCTCCACGGCGAGGGCCAGGGCGTCTCCGTCCGCCTGCCACCGGTAGCGCACCCGGGCCGCGGCGATACCGGCGTCCGGTGCGACGCGGGACGTGACGATCAGCTCGTCGCCGCGGACGCCGACGGAATCGACGCGATGGCGGAGCCGGTCGAGGCCGAAGGCCCGCCACGGTCCCTCCTTGTCCTCCCAGGCGAATCGACGGTCGTTGTCGATCGGTGCCCGCCAGAACTCCAGTTGCGGACCGAGCACGGCGAACTGTCCCAACCGGACGAGCTGTCCGGTGCTCGGGTCGAACGAGCCGATCCCGACCTCGATCGACTCGCCTGAGGCACGGGGTACGCCGGGTCTGCCGTGCACGCGGGTGCGGGCGTAGGTCGCGGCGATCTGGGTCTGCTCCCACGCGACGACGTGACCGGCATCGGCCCACCACGCATCGTGGGCGAGCACGCCCTCGACCGAGAGCCACTGCTCCCCGTGCGCGGCCGGGAGCGGCGGGAGCGGGAGGTCGGCCGACCCACCCGCGGGGATCGAGGGTGCGGCCAGGTCGCCGACGACGTCGGCTCGACCGTCCTCGGTGGCGAGCCACCGGAATCGGAAGCCCGAGGTGTCCAGCGTCTCGTGGAGGTTCTGCACGGTGACGCATCGCCGCTCGGCGTCGATCGTGATCCGCAGGGGCTGGACGACCTTCTTGTACTCCAGGAGAGCCGGCGAGGGACGTCGATCGGGGAACACGAGCCCGTCGGCCACGAAGTTGCCGTCGTGCAGGACCTCACCGAAGTCGCCCCCGTACCCCGCGATGGGAACACCTTCCGGCGTCTGGGTGGTGATAGCCTGATCGATCCACTCCCAGACGAATCCGCCCTGACACCTCGGATACCGCTCGAACAGAGCCTGGTACTCGGCGAGGCCGCCCGGGCCGTTGCCCATGGCGTGCGCGAACTCGATCGCGATGAACGGCATCGCGCGCCGCCGCGCGTCGAGCTCGGGATCGTCCAGGGGCTGTTCCTCCCGGCGACCGATCTCCTCGACCTCCGCGTGCGTGCTGTACATCCGGCTGTAGATGTCGACGTCGGCGCAGGTCCAGTCGCGCTCGTAGAGCAGCGGCCGCGTGCTGTCCCGTTGACGGGTCCAGGCAGCGGACGCCGCGAGGTTCCGACCCGGCCCGCTCTCGTTCCCGAGGGACCAGATGATGATCGACGGGTGGTTCTTGTCGCGCTCCACCATCCGCTGCATCCGGCCGACGATCGCGGTCTGCCAGCGGGCGTCGTCCACCGGGTTGCGGGCGATCGCGTCCCACCCGTCCGTGAAGAACCCGTGCGTCTCGAGGTCGCACTCATCGATCACGTAGAGCCCGTGCTCGTCACAGAGGTCGAGGAAGCGCGAGTCGGGTGGGTAGTGGCTGGTCCGGACGGCGTTGACGTTGTGTGCCTTCATGAGCCGCACGTCGCGCTTCATGTCGGCCAGCGTCAGGGTCCGTCCCGTCTCCGGGTGGAACTCGTGGCGGTTGACGCCACGGAAGAGCACCCGGTTGCCGTTCACGAGGAGCACCCCGTCCCGGATCCGGACGGATCGGAAACCGATCCGCAGCGCCACACGCTCACCGCCCGCCACCAGTACCGCGTCGTAGAGACGAGGCACCTCGGCGGACCACGGCTCGACGGCCGGGACGCGCACGGTGGTGCCGCTGGCGACGTCAATGCCGAGTTCCGGTAGAACGACCCGGGCCGGGACGGTCGTCTCCACGGTCAGGATTCCCTCGCCGGTGGTCTCGTCGAGCTCCGCGCGCACGAAGTGGTCGTCGATACCGCCGTCAGGGCGAGACACGAGTGTCACCGATCGGAAGATGCCGGGCATCCACCACGTGTCCTGATCCTCCAGATAGCTTCCGGAGGACCACTGGTGCACGCGAACCGCGATGGTGTTCCGCCGCGCGACGACGATGAACTCGGTCACGTCGAACTCGGCAGGAAGACGGCTGCCGGCGGTCACGCCGACGCACTGCCCGTTCACCCAGACCTTCGCGCACGAGTCCACGCCGTCGAAGCGGAGGAGCACCCGAGTCCCTCTCCAGGCCTCCGGGACATCGAACGCACGCCAGTGGTCGCCGGTGGGATTCGCGTCCGGCACCCGAGGCGGATCGATGGGGAACGGGTAGTTCGTGTTGGTGTAGATCGGGGCGCCGAACCCGCGGAGCGCCCAGTGCGACGGGACGGGGATCGTGTCCCAGGAGTTCGCCTCAGGTCCGTCGCCGGTGAACGAGTCGTCTGCGTCGGCCGTCGGCGACAGGCGGAAGGACCACTCGCCGTCGAGGCTCAGCACAGGGGCGTCCGACGCGGAGGAGGACCGGGGAGGAATGAGGCCCTGCGTGGGGTCGAAGTCGTCCCAATATCGATCCAGCATCGTTGCTATCGCCTCCTCTGTGAGCGCTCCCATACTGTCAGTGCACACTGATGTCGTCAAGAGCCGTTCACACCTCGTGGGCCGCACACCAGTACCCAGCCCCTCACCTCAGCGTCGGCCGAGCACGGCCGACAGGAACCGGGAGAATGACCCCCGTGCCGTATCAACAGCCCGAATTGCATGTCAGTCGTCCGGAGACCTGGCTCGAGTTCGCGCGGAGCGAGCCGCTCGATCACGCGGACGGCGTGGAGATCCGCACCCTCCGGAGCGAGGCCGAGAGTCGCCGGGTCTTCCAGATCATCCCCGTCGACGAGCGATCCGATCGGGCCTCCTTCACGGAGGTCTCGACTCCGACCACGGTCACACTCGAGACCCCACACGGAGTGGTGGACGCCCTGTTCGACGAACGGGGAGACATCCGGATCAGCGGCCAGACTGCCGGCTTCCGACTGCTCCGCGACGAATCGGCCGCGGCGGGCTACCGCGCCGAATGGGCGGTGGAGGGGTCGGACGGCCGGCTCCACGTGAACCTCAACGGCTCGCGCCTGCAACTGGTGATCACCGTCCTCGCCGGATCGCATCAGATCACGGCCGGGTGGGACGGCGTCGGCTCGCGCGTGATCGACATCACGTTCCTACCCGTTGACGGACAGGCCGAGATCCTCGTCCAGTCCTTCGTGGAAACTCCTCCTGCGCCGCCGTCCGCGGTGATCCCCTTCGCCGACGCACAGCGGCGAGCGGATGCGGCCTTCGCGGACTGGTGCGCGGGCCGGCGTGCGGCAGGTGATGCGCGGGCGACACGCGCCTGGGACGACGCCCTCCGCGCCCAGTACTCGTGCCTGGTCCCTCCGTCCCGATTCCTCCCGCGTCCGAGCATGCTGATCTCCCACGACTTCAACGGGGTGTGGAGCTGGGACCACTCGTTCACCGCGATCGCCCTGTCGGTCTCACACCCCGAGCTGGCCTGGGACCAGTTGATGATCCCGTTCGATCACCAGACACGGGAGGGAGCACTCCCGGACTACGTCAAGAGCGGCGAGATCGTCTGGAACTTCACGAAGCCGCCGGTGCACGGTTGGGCACTCCGGTCCATGCTGCAGCGCTCCGACGCGATCTCCGACGACCAGCTGACCGAGTTCTACCCGAAGCTGACGGCGTGGACGAACTGGTGGTTCGAGTACCGCGACGACAACGGTGACGGGTTCCCCGAGTACGACCACGGCAACGAGAGCGGATGGGACAACTCCACGGTGTTCGGAGAACCCGGCGGGGTGGAGTCTCCCGATCTGCTCGCCTATCTGATCGTCCAGATGGACATCCTCGCCGCCGTGGCAAGCCGGCTGGGCCTACCCCGAGAAGCCGCGGAATGGCGTTCGCGCTCAGACGGCCTGCTCTCGGCGATGCTGCGCGAGTTCTGGGACGGCGAGATGTTCATCG